>JAEWOA010000128.1 GCA_023461115.1 Actinomycetes bacterium | reverse complement strand
TTCAATATCCAAAACTTGAACAGGCGCTAGCGGCTTGTCTGGGTGCATCATCCTCTACTTAAACAGAGGATGCTGCTGAGTGTTATGCACAGATTGAGGTGGGCTGTAACTGCTTTGGATCATAAGCGGCAGGATCAACAATCGTTTCTTGCCCAAGCATGAGCTGTCTTAATAACTGCGCTGAAGCAGTGCCCATACATAAGCCATTACGGAAGTGTCCGAAATTCATCCATACATTATTTAGGCTTGGCACTTTGCCGATATACGGCACACCTGTAGGCGAGCCTGGACGTAAACCAGCCCATTGTTTCACAATGGGGAACTGTGCCAATTCAGGCACCATTTCAAAACAAGCCGTTAAAATATCTTGTTGGGTTTGCGGGTTTGGTGTGGTGTCAAAACCAACGTGACGCATACTGGAACCGCATAGCACATGCCCATCTTGACGTGGAATCAAGTACATCACCTTGTTCATGCACATGCTTGGCAACCATTGTGCAGGGGTTTTAAATAACACAATTTGCCCTTGTACAGGCTGTACAGGAATCTCTAAACCCAGTTGTGCCGCCCAGTGCTGTGACCATGCACCTGTCGCAAGCACGATATGATCTGCACGATGCAAGCGACCATCGGCAGATTGAATGGCTTGAATACGATCTTCAGTGATCTGAAATTGCTGAATTGGGCAGTGTTCAAAAAATCGCACGCGCGGATGTTGTTTCAAATATTGCGTGAGCGATTGTAATAAACGCGGATTGCGCACATTGGCAAGTTGTGAGAAATACAGGGCTTGTTTAAATTTGGGATGGATATGCGGGTTAATTTGTTCGAGTTGTTCCCGATTCAGATATTCAGCTTGCTGCATCGGTTCATGATGACGTTCGGCATAATTTAAACCAATCTCAAAATCATCTTCATCAAAAATCAACATGCCTGTTTCATGGATTTCAAAATCAATGCCTGTAATAGGTTTGAGTTTTTCATTCCATGCTTGGTACTGCGGTTTGGCAAATTGGGCTAAGTCATTGACCGCTTGAGGATAACGCCATGGATACATGGGAGAAAGAATTCCGCCACCTGCCCATGATGCCGCTTGTGCTGCTTGTTGTTGATCAAAAATACTGATAGAGCAGCCCTGCTCTACCAGTTCGAGTGCAGACAACAAACCGCTGATGCCTGCACCAATGATTGCGATGTGCATGAAAGTCGCCTGTTTATGCCATATCTTTAAGTTTGAGTGCTGCTTCTTCGGCAAAATATGTCCAAATACCATCTGCACCTGCACGGCGGCAACTCATTAGCGATTCAATAATCACACTGTCCGACAACCAGCCATTTTGAATCGCGGCAGCAAGCATGGCGTATTCACCACTCACTTGATAGACAAAGGTTGGCACACCAAAGTTATCTTTCACTTCACGTACAATGTCTAAATAAGGCATGCCTGGTTTTACAATCACCATGTCTGCACCTTCTTGAATATCCAGTGCAATTTCATGCAAGGCTTCGGCGCGGTTGCCAATATCCATTTGATAATTGTATTTGTTGCCGCCTTTGAGGTTGCTGGCAGAACCGACTGCATCACGGAAAGGACCGTAAAAGCTAGAGGCATATTTGGCTGAATAAGCCATGATAGAGGTATAGATATGCCCGTTGCTTTCCAACGCCTGACGAATCGCACCAATACGGCCATCCATCATGTCACTTGGCGCAACCACATCTGCACCCGCTTCGGCATGGCTTAAAGCCTGTTTAATTAGACATTCAACCGTTTCATCATTCAGGACATAGCCTGTGTCATCAATAATGCCATCTTGACCATGAGTGGTGTACGGGTCGAGTGCGCCATCGGTAATAAGTACCATCTCTGGCAATTCTTTTTTCAGCAGGCGTAGTGTGTTTTGCACCAAGCCATCTTCACGCCATGCTGCTTCTGCGGTCAGGCTTTTATCTTCTTGTGGCGTGACTGGAAACAATGCCAGTTTAGACACACCCAGCTGCATTAAACGCTCGGCTTTTTTGAGTAATAAGTCTGCCGATAAACGCTGAATATTGGGCATGCTTGGAATATCTTGGGTTTGATTTTGTCCCGGTAAAACAAATACAGGATAAATCAAGTGATCTGTGGTTAAGTGAGTTTCGCGAACCATGGCGCGTAATTGATCATTTTTACGGATACGACGCATACGAGTGGCAGGAAATGCAGGGCGATTGAACGTATAGGTCATAAAAATCTCACTGATCAGTATTAAACTAGACGACTATTGTAGCCCCTTAAATTTCATTTGGGCATACATTGGCTGTTTTTATTGTTGGTAAATTGAGTTGTTTGGACTTTTGGGCACGTTATGAGTAATGCAGAGAAAAATTGGACTGGGAATATACATTTAGGCGCGAAAGTCGATATTGATGTCGTGCTAAGACAATTGGTCAATGCATTTAATGGATCGCCATTTTTTCAACACAATGGCATGAGCATGCGTGTGGTCGATGGTCAAATTGAAGCCTATATTGAGATGCAACCGTATATGGTGGGCAACGTGGCTTTCCAAATTTTACATGGTGGTGTTGCTGCAACCATTTTGGACAGTGTGGGCGGTATTGTGGCGATGGGTGAGTTATATAAAAGAACTGAACCTGACGACTTGCCCGATACCATAAAAAAAGTCACCCGTTTGGCTACGGTAGATATGCGGGTGGATTACTTAGCACCGGGACGCGGTAAGTATTTTATTGCCCGTGCGGAAACTTTACGTTTAGGGCGTAAAGGCTGCACCATGCGCATGACGATGGTCAATGATGAAGATAAACCAATTGCAACGGCAATTGCGTCTTATGCCTATTAAAATCTAAGGTAGGGCGCGAACAATTGTGTTTTGCCTAATTGGATGACTGTTTATTTTGATTAGTTTATTGTTTTAGACATATAAGGAGTTGAGTGATCAGCTCCTTTTTTGTGTGCATAAACAACTTTATGAATTGTGACAGTTTGTAGCGACTTAAGTTTTCTTTAAGTTTAGATTTCTATCTTGAGCATTGAGTTATTTTCTATCCAATGTGATGCACATGATCAAATTTAATTTTGATGCTCAATCATCCAGT
>JAEWOA010000127.1 GCA_023461115.1 Actinomycetes bacterium | reverse complement strand
CGCGAGCACCATGCGCGCCTTGCGCTGATCCTCGGGCGCGGCGCCGGCGTCGAACGCGTCGTTGACCAGGCGCTTGCCGCCCGCGGCGGCGGCCGCCGCCTGCGCGCGGGGATCCAGGCGGTTCGCGAGCTCGTCGACCGTGGTGGCCAGCTCCAGGCGCGTGGCGGTGACCTGCGCCTCGAGCGCCAGGATCTCGGGGGTGGTGAAGGGGATCGGCTCGGGCTTGTCGTCGGACTCGTCGGGGCCGTTGGCCTCGTCGCTCATGCGAGTCCCTCCTTCACGGCCGCGATGTCGTCGGGGACGTTCTTGAGGGCCCGCGCGGGCGTGGGCGGCGCGCCCTTCTTGAGCGCCCGCACCCCGAGCCAGACGAGCAGGCCCGTGACGAGCGCCAACAGCACCGTCACGATCAGGGCCGCGAGCCACAGGTCCACGACGAGCGCCAGGGCGATGATCGCGGTGGCCAGGACCGCTGCGAACAGGTACAGCGCGACGACGCCGCCGGCGATCAACATGCCGGAGCCGGCGGCGAGCAGCTTGAGCCGGCCGGTGATCTCGGCCTTGGCCAGGTCGATCTCGGCGCGGACCAGGCGGGACGTCTGCTCGGACAGGTCGCTGACGAGCTGGCCGATCGACCGGTCAGCGGGCGTGGGCGGCGCAGGGGTGGTCATCGCACCAGTGTGCGGTGACGGGCGGCGCCTCGCTCGATGAGCGTGAGCGGGCCGCGCTCAGTCGGCCCAGGGGTGGACCTGCTCGCCGGCGGGGTGGCTGGGCTCGCGGATCCGGCGGACGTCGAACGGCGTGGCCTTGGGCAGGTGGTGGCGGCCCCAGGCCGCGAACCCGCTGGCCAGCAGGATGAGGGCGACTCCGACCAGCAGCGCGGAGAGCCACGGCTCGACGACGTGCGCGAGCCCCAGCACCGCCGCGGTGACGAGCGCCATGAGCCCCAGGAAGGTGAGCACCGCGGCCGAGCCGAACGCGATCGCGGAAGGACGGACCTCGACCGCGCGGGCCCGGACGCTCTGGCCGACCGCGTCGATCTCGGCCTGGATGGACTCGCGCACTCGGTCCTCGGCCCGCCCGATCTTCTCCTTGGCGCGCTCGGCGATGGGCTCGGTGACGCGGTCGAACAGCGAGCGGTGGCGGTCGGCGCTGGCCACGGGTGTCCTCCTTGGACGTCGGATACGACCAGCCTAGTCAGCGGCCCGCGCGCGGGCTGGGACCTCGGGCCGCCGCCCGGGAACGACGAAGCCCCGCCGCGGTTGCGACGGGGCTTGTGCTGGTGGCTCCGACCGGCGTCGATCCGGTGACCTTTCGATTTTCAGTCGAACGCTCTACCAACTGAGCTACAGAGCCTTGGGGGCGAACCCCCCGAACGACAACGCCGGTCCGAAGACCGGCGCCTGTCGAGCGACCCCGACGGGACTTGAACCCGCGACCTCCGCCGTGACAGGGCGGCGCGCTAACCAACTGCGCTACGGGGCCTCGTGGTGAGACCTTGTTTCTTCCACTTGCACGTGCTCGTACCCCCAACGGGATTCGAACCCGTGCTACCGCCGTGAAAGGGCGGGGTCCTAGGCCGCTAGACGATGAGGGCTTTCACGCCCCTGACGTCGAGGCGTCGGCTGACCGAGGTAGAGCATACGTGGTGCCTGGCCGAACTCCAAAGTCGATCCTGCGCGTGGGCGTTTACGCAGGCCACCGGGCAGGATGGACCGCATGATCGAGATGTCGCGTGAGGAGTTCGAGGCCGCGGTGGCGGACGCGCTCGACGAGATCCCACCCGAGCTCGCGGCCCAGATGGACAACGTCGTGGTGCTCGTCGAGGACGACCCGCCGCCGGGCGAGGACCTGTTGGGGCTCTACGAGGGCACGCCTTTGACCGAGCGCACGATGTCCTGGGCGACGGGCTCGCTCCCGGACCGCATCACGATCTACCGCAACCCGACGCTCGCGATCTGCGACGAGCCCGAGGACGTGGTCGAGGAGGTCGCGATCACGGTGGTGCACGAGATCGCGCACCACTTCGGCATCGACGACGACCGACTGCACGAGCTGGGGTGGGACTGATGGGTGTGAGGGTCGGCGTGGTGTTGTTGCCGCAGGTGCGGTGGGCGCAGGACAAGCAGCGGTGGCGCCAGGTGGAGGAGTGGGGATTCGACCACGCCTGGACCTACGACCACTTGGCGTGGCGGTCGCTCGCGGACGAGCCGTGGTTCGCGACGGTCCCGCTGCTGGCGGCGGCGGCGCAGGTGACGTCGCGGATCGAGCTGGGCACGTTCGTCGCGTCGCCGAACTTCCGGCACCCCGTGCCGTTCGCCAAGGACGTGATGGGCCTCGACGACGTCAGCGAGGGCCGGTTCGTGCTCGGCGTGGGCGCCGGCGGCGAGGGCTTCGACGCCGCGGTCACCGGCCCGGCCCCGTCTCGCGGGGAGCGCACGCGGCGGTTCGAGGAGTTCGTCGAGCTGCTCGACGAGCTGCTCACCCACCGGGCGACCACGCACGCCGGCGCCCACTACGAGGCCAACGACGCGCGCATGATCCCCGGCACGCTCGCACGCCCGCGCACTCCCTTCGCGGTGGCGGCGGCCGGCCCACGCGCGATGGCGGTGGCGGCGCGGCTCGGCCAGGGCTGGATCACGTACGGCCCGACGTACGCCACCGAGGACGAGCCGGGCGCCGCGGCGCAGGAGCGCTGGTGGCGGGGGCTCGCGGAGCAGGCGGCCGCGTTCGACGAGGTCGTGGCGGCCCACCGCGCCCCCGGCGCGCCCCCGCTCCGCCGCTACCTGAGCCTGGACGGTGCGCCGTTGTACTCGCTGAGCGACGTGGCGCGCGCTTGCGAGGACCTGGCCCGCGCGGAGTCGCTGGGCTTCACGGACGTCATCGTCCACTGGCCCCGCGCCGAGGGCATCTACGCGGGCGACGAGTCAGCCCTCGAAGCCCTCGCCACCCACCTGTCCACGTGACCCCCACCTTCTTAGTGGGAGGTGCGGGCTTGCCAGGCGGACGTCACCATGTCGGTGATCGTGTGGCGCATGTGCCAGCCCAGGTCGCGGGCCGCCAGTTCGCCGGACGCGACGATGCGGGCCGGGTCGCCGGGGCGGCGCGGGCCGAGCTTCGGCTCGAAGTCGATGCCCGTGCCGGCGGCGACCGCGTCCATGATCTGGCGGACCGAGAGGCCGTCGCCCGAGCCCAGGTTGTAGATGGGCTCGAGGGCCTCGTGCGCGGCGAGCTTGCGGGCGGCGGAGACGTGCGCGGCCGCGAGGTCGGCGACGTGGATGTAGTCGCGGACGCACGTGCCGTCGGGAGTCGGGTAGTCCGTGCCGAGGATCTGGGGGGTGCGGCCCTCGACGAGCGCGTCGAACACCAGCGGGAACAGGTTGTGCGGGCTGGTGTCGTACACGTCGGCGGAGCCGGAGCCGACGACGTTGAAGTAGCGCAGCGACGTGTGCCGCAGGCCGGCGGCCCGGCCCTGGTCGCGCAGCAGCCATTCGCCGACCAGCTTGGACTCGCCGTAGGGGGACTCGGGGGTGGTCGGGGTCGACTCCGTGACGAGGTCGACGTCGGGGGTGCCGTACACGGCCGCGGACGACGAGAAGACGATCGCGTCGACCCCTTGGGCCGCCATCGCCGACAGCAGGTGCGCGGTGCCGGTGACGTTCTGCTCGTAGGTGTGCAGCGGCCGCTGGACCGAGACGCCCGCGTACTTGAAGCCCGCGAGATGCACGACGCCGACGACACCGTGGCGCGCGAGCGTGTCGGCGACGAGGTCGGTGTCCACCACCGAGCCCTCGACGAACGGCACGTCCGGGGGGACGAACTGGCGGTGGCCCGACGAGAGGTCGTCGAGCACGACCGTGGGGAGCCCCACCTCAGCGAATGCGCGCACGACGTGCGCCCCGATGTACCCGGCTCCGCCGGTCACAAGCCATGTCATGCGTCGAAGGCTACGCCCGCGCGTGTGTTTGTGTCTATTCGTGTTTGAATCTGTTGGATTAGCCCGTGGGGCGGCGTTCGAGCGCGACCGTTGTCATGCTGTGACCGTTCCGATATGTGGACGTTACCCCCGAGTAAGACGGACATGGCCCACGTCACATCCGTGTGCTACGTATTGCCCACTGAGGCCCGCCGCAAGGCTTGCGTGCGGCTGATCGAGAGGTGTGAGGGATGGCTGAATTCAACCGTCGGCGACTGGTCGTCGCCGTGGCGGGAATCGCGGCCGGCGCGCTGGCGCTCACCGCGTGCGGGAACAGCAACGACGATGGCGACGACACCGCGAACTCCGGCGGCGCGCTCACCATCGGCACCACCGACAAGGTGACGGTCCTCGACCCGGCCGGCTCCTACGACAACGGCTCCTTCGCCGTCATGAACCAGGTGTTCCCCTTCCTGCTGAACACGCCGTACGGCAGCCCCGACGTCGAGCCCGACATCGCGGAGAAGGCGGAGTTCACGTCGCCCACCGAGTACACGGTGACGCTCAAGAAGGGCCTGAAGTTCGCGAACGGCCACGCGCTGACCTCGTCGGACGTGAAGTTCACCTTCGACCGCCAGGTCGCGATCGCCGACGAGAACGGCCCGTCGTCGCTGCTGTACAACCTGGACAGCACCGAGGCCAAGGACGAGACCACGGTCGTCTTCCACCTCAAGAGCGCCGACGACCAGGTGTTCCCGCAGATCCTGTCGAGCCCCGCGGGCCCGATCGTCGACGAGGAGGTCTTCGCCGCGGACGCGATCACGCCGGACAACGACATCGTCAAGGGCAACGCGTTCGCCGGCCAGTACGTCATCACGTCGTACGACTTCAACAACCTCATCTCCTACGAGGCCAACCCCGACTACCAGGGCATCCTCGGCGCGGCCAAGACCAAGGAGGTGAACGTCCGCTACTTCGCCGACTCCTCCAACCTCAAGCTCGAGGTCCAGGAGGGCGGCGTCGACGTGGCGTTCCGCAGCCTCACCTCGACCGACATCGACGCGCTCCGCAAGGACGACGCCGTCAAGGTCGTCGACGGCCCCGGCGGCGAGATCCGCTACATCGTCTTCAACTTCGACACCCAGCCGTACGGCGCCAAGGCCGAGGGCGCGGACCCGAAGAAGGCGCTCGCCGTCCGCCAGGCCGTCGCCGACGTCGTCGACCGCGCGCCGATCTCGGAGCAGGTCTACAAGGGCACCTACACGCCGCTGTACTCCTACGTCCCCGCCGGCCTGACGGGCTCGACCGAGTCGCTCAAGGGCCTGTACGGCGACGGCAGCGGCGGCCCGTCGGTCGACAAGGCCAAGCAGGCGCTCGCGGACGCGGGCGTCACGACGCCGGTCAAGCTGAGCCTGCAGTACTCGAACGACCACTACGGCCCGTCGTCGGCCGACGAGTACGCGATGATCAAGGACCAGCTCGAGAAGAGCGGCCTGTTCACCGTGGACCTGCAGACCACCGAGTGGGTGCAGTACTCCAAGGACCGCGTCGCCGACGTGTACCCGGCCTACCAGCTCGGCTGGTTCCCGGACTACTCGGACGCCGACAACTACCTGACGCCGTTCTTCCTCACGGAGAACTTCCTGTCGAACCACTACTCGAACCAGGAAGTGAACGACCTGATCCTCAAGCAGGCGGTCACGCCTGACGCGGGCGAGCGCACCAAGATCATCGAGCAGATCCAGGACCTCGAGGCGAAGGACCTCTCGACGATCCCGCTGCTCCAGGGCGCGCAGGTCGCGGTCGTCGGCAAGGACGTGCAGGGCACGGACTCGACGCTCGACGCGTCGTTCAAGTTCCGCTACGGCGCGCTCTCGAAGGGCTGACCTGGCTGTCACAGGCTGATCTGCCGCGTCGACGGCGGCGGGCGAGATTCCTCGCCCGCCGCCGTCGAGCATCCGCACGACCCTCCAGCAAGGCGGAACCATGACCTCGACCATCTCGGCGCCCCCGGACGACATCGCCCCAGGGCTCCCCGCGCCAGCCGAGCCCGGACGACGACGTCCCGGTGGCGGCCTCGCGCAGTACCTGCTGATCCGCTTCTTGCTGATCTTCCCGACGATCCTCATCCTCGTGACGGTCGTCTTCGTCCTCATGCGCGCCACGGGCGACCCGATCACCGCGGCGCTCGGAGGCCGGCTCCCTCCCGACCAGCTCGCCGAGCGCATCGCCGCGGCTGGCTACGACCGGCCGGTCCTGACCCAGTACTTCGAGTACCTGGGCAACATCTTCACGGGCGACTTCGGCACGACGATCTCCGACAACCGGCCGGTCACCGAGGTGCTCACCACGTACGGCGCCGCGACTTTGGAGCTCGCGGTGTACGCGCTGCTCGTCGCGTTCGTCGTCGGGATCCCGTTGGGCCGCATCGCAGCGAGCCACCGCGACCGCGCCGCCGACGCCGGCCTGCGCGTCTCCGCGGTGCTGATGTACGCGACGCCCGTGTTCTTCGCCGGCATGGTGCTCAAGCTGATCTTCTCCGTCGGCCTCGGGTGGTTCCCTGTCTCCGGGCGGGCGTCGACCGCGTCGCAGATCGAGATGCAGCGGCACGGCGCGGGCACCGGGATCTACCTGATCGACGCGATCTCCACGGGCGACCCCAAGGTGGTGTGGGACGTGCTGGAACACGCCGTCCTCCCCGCGATCGCGCTCGGCCTGCTGACCGCGGGAGTGTTCCTGCGGCTCGTGCGCACCAACGTGATCGGCACGCTCTCCACCGGGTATGTCGAGGCGGCGCGCTCGCGCGGCGTCTCCGAGCGGCGGCTGCTGCGCAAGCACGCGTGGCGGCCCGCGCTGGTCCCGATCATCACGGTGATCGGGCTGCAGATCGCGCTGCTGCTGGCGGGCGCGGTGCTGACCGAGACGACGTTCGAGTGGAAGGGCCTGGGCTTCCAACTGGTCCAGTACGTGCTCGCGCGCGATTTCGTCGCGGTGCAGGGCATGGTCGCGCTGCTCGCGGTCATCGTGGCGATCACCAACTTCGTCGTCGACGTGATCGCCGCGCTCGTCGACCCCCGGATCCGGTACTGAGGTGGCCGCGGACATGACTGTGACACTCACCCCCGGCGCCCCCGAGCACGTCTCGCGGTGGAAGCGCCTGCCCGTGGTCCACCAGCTCCGCACGAGCGTGGGCCTGCAGCGGTTCATGCTGGTGTTCGGCCTGGTCCTGACCGTGTGCTTCGTGCTCACCGCGGTGTTCGCGCCGCTCCTGGCGCCCTACGGTTTCGACCAGCTCCGCACGGGCGACGAGCTGTTCGGCGCGCAGCAGCCGCCGTCGTCCGAGCACCTGCTCGGCACCACGGTGGGCGGGTACGACGTGTTCTCGCGCGTCCTGTGGGGCGCCCGGACCGCACTCCTGACGGTGATCATCGGCCTGGTGCTCTCGTCGTTCGCGGGCATCGCGCTCGGCCTGCTCTCCGGGTACTACAGCGGCTGGTTCGACCGGGTGGCGGTCGTGGTCGCGGACGCGATCTACGCGTTCCCGTCCCTGCTGCTCGCGATCCTCGCGGCGATCATGATCAGCCACGGCCAGTCGTCGCTGTGGGGCGGCATCCTGGCCACCGCGATCTCGATCACCGTGGTGTTCATCCCGCAGTACTTCCGGGTGGTGCGCGCCGAGGTGGTGCGCATCAAGTCCGAGGCCTTCGTCGAGTCGGCGCGGGTGATCGGCGCGAGCAACCGCCGGATCATGACGCGCCACGTGCTGCGCAACTCGATCCGCACGCTCCCGCTGATCCTCACGCTCAACGCGTCCGAGTCGATCCTGACGCTCGCGGGCCTGGGCTTCCTGGGCTTCGGGATCGAGCCGTCCAAGGCGGGCGACTGGGGCTACGACCTCAACAAGGCGCTCGCGGACGTCTCGAGCGGGATCTGGTGGACGGCCATCCCGCCGGGCATCGCGATCATCTTGACCGCGCTCGGCCTCACGCTCATGGGCGAGTCGCTCAACGACCTGGCCGACCCGCGCCTGCGCACGCGCCGCCGTGCCGCGGTGGCGGCGGGGGCCGTCGGCACGGCCGCGGTGGTGCCCGGCGGCGTGATCACCGCGGGTCCCGAGGGCCTGCTGGGCCTCGACGAGCTCGAGGGGCCGCCCGAGCATCCGCTCGCCGGCCCGACGTCCGAGGACGGAGAACGCGCATGACGACCACCCAGATCCCCGGCGACGACCGCGCGCTCGCGGTCGACATCCGCGACCTCGACGTCTCGTTCGCGACCGACGCCGGCCAGGTCCGCGCGGTGCGCGGTGTGACGCTCGACGTGGCGCCGGGCGAGGTCCTGGCGATCGTCGGCGAGTCCGGCTCCGGCAAGACCGTGACCGCGCGCTCGATCCTGGGCCTGCTGCCCGAGACCGCGACGACCCAGGGCGCTGTCCTGCTCTCACGCCGCGACGGCGAGGCGCAGGACGTCACGGCGCTGTCAGGGTCCGCGCTGCGCCAGGCGCGCGGCCGCGACGCGGCGATGGTCTTCCAGGAGCCGTCCACCGCGCTGAACCCGGTGTTCCCGGTCGGCTGGCAGATCGTCGAGGGCCTGCGGGCGCACACGAAGGTCTCCAAGAAGGCCGCGCGGGAGCGGGCGATCGAGGCGTTGCGCAGTGTCGGCATCCCGGACCCGGAGCGCCGCGTCGACCACTACCCGCACCAGTTCTCGGGCGGGCAGAAGCAGCGCATCGTGATCGCGCAGGCGCTCGCGCTCGACCCGAGCGTGATCATCGCCGACGAGCCCACCACCGCGCTCGACGTCACGGTGCAGGCGCAGATCCTGGACCTGCTGCGGCGCTTCCCCACCGAGTTCACCACCGCGATCGTGCTGATCACGCACAACATGGGCGTCGTGGCGGACCTCGCGGACAAGGTCGCGGTCATGTACGACGGCGAGATCGTGGAGCAGGCGGACGTCCGCACGCTGTTCTCGTCGCCACAGCACGAGTACACACGCAAGCTGCTGGACGCGGTCCCGCGGATCGGCGGGGCGCCGCTGCGCCCGCGCCTGGTGATCGACGAGACGTCCTCGGCGCAGGCCGCGAAGCCCGTGGTGGAGGCCAAGAGCCTGCGGATCGTGTACCCCGGCCGGCTGCGACAGCCGGCGTTCACCGCGGTGGACGGTGTGGACTTCGCGATCCGCCCGGGCGAGGTGCTCGGGCTGGTGGGCGAGTCGGGCTCCGGCAAGACGACCATCGGGCGCGCGATCGCGGGCCTGACGCACGTCACGGGCGGCTCGCTGCAGGTGCTCGGCGCCGAGATGAACGGGGTGAAGGAGCGCAAGTTCCGGGACGTGCGCAAGCGCATCGGGTTCGTGTTCCAGGACCCGGCCACCAGCTTCAACCCGCTGCTCACGATCGCGCAGTGCGTGGCCGAGCCGCTGGTGGTGCACGGCGTCGCGGACTCCCCCCAGGCCGCGCGCGGCCGGGTGGACGAGCTGCTCGAGGCCGTGCAGCTCCCGCGCGCATTCGGCGACCGGTTCCCGCACGAGCTCTCGGGCGGGCAGCGCCAGCGCGCGAGCCTGGCGCGGGCCCTGGCGCTCGACCCCGAGCTGCTGATCGCCGACGAGCCCACGTCGGCGCTCGACGTCTCGGTGCAGGCGCGCGTGTTGGACCTGTTCGCGCGGCTGCAGGCCGAGCTCGGGTTCGCATGCCTGTTCATCAGCCACGACCTCGCGGTGGTGCACCTGTTGGCGGACCGGATCGTGGTGATGCACAAGGGCAAGCTGGTGGAGGAGGGCACGGCCGACGAGGTGCTCATGTCCCCGAGCCACTCCTACACGCAGCGCCTGTTGGCCTCGCTGCCCGTGCCGGACCCCGACGAGCAGGCCGCGCGCCGGGACGCCTGGCGCGTGCTGGAGCAGCAGGGCTGAGGCGGCCGGCGTGGCAGCCGCGGCGGACGACGAGGTCGTTTCGCTGCGGCTGCCCGGCGCCGGCCGCTGGCAGGCGCGCAACAGCCCGGCGC
>JAEWOA010000126.1 GCA_023461115.1 Actinomycetes bacterium | reverse complement strand
GGCCACGCGCGTGCGTCGATGCCCGCCGCCGGCGCCGCGAGCGCGCCCCGGACCACAGCGACCAACTCACCCGCGAGCGCGGCCGCGTGGTCCTCGTCGCGCGCGTGGGGGATCGTCGCGGCGACCGCGAACTCGTCGCCGTCGAAGCGCGCCACGTCCCACGCGGGCGACGACGCCGCGCGCAGCGCCTCCGCCACCGCGCTCAGCACCAGGTCCCCGAACTGCTGGCCGTGCACCGAGTTCAGCGCGCCGAACCCCCGCAGGTCGACCACCGCGACGACCACCCGGCCCTCGCCCGCCGCCTGCTCGCAGCGCCGCCGGAGCTGGTGCCAGAACATCGAGCGGTGCGGCAGCCCGGTGAGCGGGTCGTGCAGCGAGCGGACCGCGAGCTGCGTGGACAGCGACCGCACTAGGTCGGACGTGCTCGCCACCTGCCAGGTGTCACCGAGCACCACGACGTCGTCGTACCGCCGTTCGTCGTGCCGCTCCATCGCGCGCACCGCGACCTCGGACACGGGCGCGGCGGGCTCGACGACCAACGGCGCCCAGTCCACGAGCTCGCGAGACTCCCGACGCGAGAGGATCGCGCGCCCGAACCCCAGCCGCCCCGACATGGCCGACGCGAACCGTGGTCGCGTGATCAGGCCGATGCGGGTGTCGTCCTGCGGGTCGCGTGCGACGACGCTCGCGACGTGCGGCGAGCGGAAGAGCAGCTCGAGGCGCGCGACCGGCAGATCGGCGTCGATCACGTCCACGGGGTGCGCGAGCTCGGCCACGGTCGCCGCCGCGGCGGCCCGGTAGTCGCCCACGGCCCGGGACAGGCGCTGCGTCAGGAGGGTCAACTCAGTCACCGGGTGAGTATCGACGCAGGTCAGACGCTTCTGGCCACCGGCGCACGGAGTTCACCGACCCTTCGCCTGGTGTTTCGCCTGACAGCGTTCCGGCGCCGCGGAGATCAGACGAAGCGGGCCGCGGGGTCGTCGGAGAGGGCGGCGTCGAGGCGGGCGAGCATGGTCGACGACAAAGGCGGCAGGTCGTCGAGCGGGAACCAGGCGGCCTCGGTGTTCTCGCCGTCGGCGGGGTGCGGCACGCCCGACTGCCAGCGCAGCCGTCCGCCTCCTCGAGCACCTCGCGCGCGGCCGCGGCCGCCGGCTCCTCACCCGGGTCGACGATCCCGGTCACCGGCGTCCAGGCGCCGGTGTCGGCCCGGCGCACCAGGAGCACGTCGGTCGACGACGAGGCAGATGGCCGGAGGACCACCGCAGTCACGCCCGTGAGCCACAGCAGGTCGTGGCCCACCTTCGCGCGCAGCGCGAGGATGAACTCCGGGGTCGCCATGGCGGCGCTCAGGACCCCTGGTGCGTGCCGTCGACCGCGTGCGGCTCGATCGCCGCGATCTCGTCGGGCGTCAGCGCGGGAGCGGCCAGGGCCGCGACGTTGTCCTCGAGCTGCGCGACCGACGAGGCCCCGATCAGCGCGGACGTCACACGCGAGTCCCGCAGCACCCACGACAGCGCGAGCTGCGCGAGGGACTGCCCACGCCCGGCGGCGATCTCGTTGAGCGCGCGGGCGCGCTCGAGGTAGGTCGAGGAGATGGACGACGGCTTGAGGAAGTGCCCGACGGCCGCGCGCGAGCCCGCCGGCACGTCACCGGACAGGTACCGCCCGGTCAGGAGGCCCTGCTGCAGCGGCGAGAACACGATCGTGCCGACGCCCAGGTCCCCGACCACGTCGAGCAGGCTCTCGGTCTGGCCCTCGCCCACGTTCTCGATGTGCCGGGAGAACATCGAGTAGTTGGGCTGGTGGATCAGCAGCGGTGTGCCCAGGTCGGCCAGGATCGCGGCGGCCGCGCGCGTCTGGGACGGCGAGTAGTTGGAGATGCCGGCGTACAGCGCGCGGCCACTGGTCACGGCGGTGTGCAGCGCACCCATCGTCTCCTCGAGCGGCACCGACGGGTCCATGCGGTGCGAGTAGAAGACGTCGACGTAGTCCAGGCCGAGGCGCGCGAGCGACTGGTCGAGCGACGCCAGCAGGTACTTGCGTGAGCCGCCGTCGCCGTACGGCCCGGGCCACATGTCGTAGCCCGCCTTCGACGAGACGACGAGCTCGTCCCGGTACGGCTTGAACGACGTGGCGAGCACGCGGCCGAAGTTGTCCTCCGCGGAGCCGTAGGGCGGGCCGTAGTTGTTGGCGAGGTCGAAGTGCGTGATGCCCAGGTCGAACGCGCGGTGCAGCACGGCCTTCTGGGCGTCGAGCGGGGTGGTGCCACCGAAGTTGTGCCACAGCCCCAGCGACAGCGCAGGCAGGTCGAGGCCGCTGCGCCCCGTCCGCCGGTAGGTCATGGAGTCGTAGCGGTGGTCGTCGGCGCGGAACACGGGCTCGGTGGGCATGGCCCCACGCTAGGCGCTGCTACACGCCCCCGACGAACCCCAGCCCGCGCCACGCCTCGTACGCGGCGACCGCGGCCGCGTTGGACAGGTTCATGGAGCGGCGGCCGGGGACCATCGGGATGCGGACCTGCCCGGTGATGCGCTCGTGCGCGAGCGCCTCGGCCGGCAGACCGGTGGGCTCGGGGCCGAAGAGCAGGACGTCGTCGTCGCGGTAGTCCACGTCGGTGTGCCACCGGTCTGCCTGCGTGGTGAACGCGAACACGCGGCCCGGCAGGGCGGCGAGCAGGTGGTCGAAAGACGCGTGCACGACGACGTGCGCGAGGTCGTGGTAGTCCAGGCCGGCGCGGCGCAGCTTGGCCTCGGAGAGGTCGAATCCCAGCGGCTCGACGAGGTGCAGCGTCGCGCCGGTGCCGGACACCATGCGGATGGCGTTGCCGGTGTTGCCGGGGATGCGGGGCTCGTAGAACGCGACGTGGAGCACCGGCCCATCCTCGCAGCCGTGGCGGAGCCACAGGTGCCGGGGTCTTGCGAAAGTGCCGCGGAGCCGGCTCCGCGAACCCGCCCGAAACGCGTGATCGCGGTGCTAGCGTGCGTTCGATACTTGCGAAGGGCAGGCTGATGACGACCGCGCACGACGAGGCACCGGACACCCTCGACGACCCCCTCGCCGCACTCCTGCGGCACGAGGAGGACCTGGACGAGCACGACGACGAGCACGACGACGCGAGCAGCGACGAGCGCCGCAGCCCCACGGTGACCATCGCGCAGATCGCGCAAGAGGCAGGCGTCTCCGTCCCGACCGTCTCCAAGGTGCTCAACGGCCGCTCCGACGTCGCCGCGTCCACCCGCGCCCGCGTCGAGTCCGTGATCGAACGGCACCACTACAAGCGCCGCCGCGCCCGAACCCCGTCCGGGCCCGGACTGCTGGAGCTGGTGTTCCACGAGCTCGACTCCGCGTGGGCCGTGGAGGTCATCAAGGGCGTCGAGGAGGTCGCGGGCCCCGCGCGCATGGGCGTGGTCCTGTCCGAGCTCGGCGGCCGGCACCGCCCACCGCAGGAGTGGCTCGACGACGTCCTGTCGCGGCGGCCCCGCGGCGTGATCCTCGTGCTGTCGCAGCTGGACCCCGCGCAGCGCCGGCAGCTCGAGACTCGGTCCATCCCCTTCGTCGTCGTCGACCACGCGGGCGAGCAGCCGCCGGGCGTGCCTGTGGTCGGTTCCGCCAACTGGTCCGGCGGGCTCGCCGCCACCCGGCACCTGCTCAGCCTGGGCCACCGCAAGATCGCCGTGATCTCCGGCCCCGCGGACGTCCTGTGCTCGCGCGCGCGGATCGACGGCTACCGGTCCGCGCTCGACGAGGCGGGTGTCCCGCTCGACCCGCAGTTGGTCCGGTACGGCGACTTCTTCGTCAACGGCGGCTACTCGCACGCGATGGAGCTGCTCCAGCGAGAGGACCGGCCCACCGCGATCTTCGCGGGCTCGGACTTCCAGGCGCTCGGCGTGCTGCGCGCCGCGAGCGACCTGGGCCTGTCCGTGCCGCGTGACCTGTCGCTCGTCGGCTACGACAACCTGCCGGTGGCCGAGTGGATGAGCCCGCGGCTCACCACCATCCACCAGCCCCTCAAGGAGATGGCCGCGACCGCGACGCGCATGGTGCTCGGCCTGGCGCACGGCCGCGTCCCGGCGAACCCGCGCATCGACTTGGCCACCGAGCTCGTGGTCCGCGAGAGCACGGCGCCGCCACCGGAGCTGTAGGCGCCGGACTGCCGGGCGCCGCCGCGCGGCGTCGGGCACACCCGTGGCCGCGCCGCCGCGCGTCACCGCACCGCGGCGCCCACCAAGCCGGGCAGGCGACGATCGCCGAACACCAGGTTGTACGACGCGTCGATCCGCACCGCGTCCCCGTCGACGACCGCCTCGACCGTCAGGACGTGCGGGCCGCCCGGGTACCGCACCGTGACGACGTACGTGTCCGGGGCACTCCACAGGCCGCTGACCAGGGCGTCCGCGGGCACGGCATGCCCCCGCCACTCGATCAACCGCTGTTCGCGCGGCTCGCCGTGGTCCACGCGGAAGGTCGCGGCCCCCTCGTCGAACTCGAGCGTGACGTCGTCGGACTCGTCGCCGGGCGTGAATGTGAGCGCGTGGGGAAGCGGCTCGGGCGGTCGCGCGTCGTTGCGCGGCGGGCCGGAGGGGCGCAGCGTGATCCGCCTGCCGGCGAGCGCGTCGCCCGCCGCGCTCCTCGCCTGGCCGCGGGGCGCCGGGTACCCGAGCGACGCGAACGCCGCGGCCAGGTCCGCGCGGCCCTCGTCGTCCACCGGCAGGGGGTCCGACGAGAGCCCCGGCAGCAGCGCATCCCACACGGCGTTCAGCGTGGCGCCCATGTCCGCCGCCGCGCTGGTGACGACCACGACCACGTCGTGCTCCGGCAGCACCAGGCAGTACTGCCCGAACGCGCCGTCGCCGCGGTACCCGTGCCGCGACCGCCAGAACTGGAATCCGTAACCCTGCGCCCAGTCGTTCGTCGCGTCGTCGGGCCCGCCGGACCCGTTGGGAACGTGCCGGGCGGTCGCGGCCGCGGCCCAGCCCGCGGGGAGCACGCGCTCGCCCACCCACACGCCGTCGCGCAGGTACAACTCGCCGAACGCGGCCAAGTCCTCGGTCCGCGCCGACATGCCGAACCCGGCGGTGTCGAAGCCCGAAGGCGAGCGCTCGCTCGTCGCGCCGACGATGCCGAGCGGCTTGAGCAGGCGCGGCTCGAGGTACTCGAGCAACGACGACCCCGTCGCGCGCTGCAGCAGCTCACCCAGCACGTACGTCGCCATCGTGTTGTACACGAAGTGCTCGCCGGGCTCGTGCGCGAGCGGGGCGGCCACGAACGCGGCGAGCCAGTCGTCGTTCGTCGAGACGTCGGGCTCGGCGTCGTGGCCTGAGGTCATGGTCAGCAGGTCCCGCACGCGCTGGCGGCGCACGCGCGCGGCCTCGTCGTCGGACAACCCCGCCACGGCCGCCTCGACCACACCGGGACGCGCACGCTCGACCAGGTCGACCACCCGGTCGTCGAGCCGCAGGAGCCCTTCGTCGACGGCGAAGCCCACCGCGGTCGACGTGAAGCTCTTCGACAGCGAGTAGAGCAGGTGCGGCCGGTCCGCGGAGAACGGCGGCGCCCACCCCTCGGCGATCACCCGGCCATGGCGCACCACCATGAGCGAGTGCAGCTCGGCGGTGTCCGCCAGGCCCCGGACCAGGCGCGCGAGCGCTCGCGGGTCGACGCCGGCGGACTCGGGGGTCGCGCGCTCGAAGCGCGCCGGTGCGTCAGTCACGTCGTTGGACCTTACGCCGACCCACCGACAAACCCTTGGTATCCGCCACGGATCGGGTGTCTCCTTGCCGTCAAGGGCTCCCAGGAGGTGGCGATGACGCGCACCACGACCGGCTTCGACCCCGCGCACGGGTTCGCGTTCCCGAACGCGTTCGTGGACACGGCGTTCACGTTCCCGGGCGGCAAGAAGCTGACGACACGCGGCCGCTGCGGCGGCATGGCGTACCTGGCGCTCGACTACTTCCACGCCGACATCCCCGTGCCCTACCTGCCCGCGGCGCACTTCGCGCCCGGCCGGGTCCCCCCGGACACCCACTGGGCCGCGGACGCGATCCGCGAGCGGCTGTTCGACTCGTTCAAGACGCTCTCGGCGCTCAAGTTCGTCGCGTGGTCGATGCTCTCCGACGACGTCGTCGAGCGGGAGACCACGCGCGACGAGCTGCCCCGCGTGCTCAAGGCCCTCGACGAGGGCCACCCCGTCCCGTTGGGGCTGGTGGTGGCCCGCAGCGCGCTGCGCGTAGGCGACAACCACCAGGTCGTCGCCTACGGGTACTCGCGCGCGGGCGACGCCGTCACGTTGTTGCTCCACGACAACAACACCCCCGGGCGCGAGGTCACGCTGTCGCGGCGTCCCGACGGCGCCTGGGACGCGTCCAACCGGCAGACCTGGCGGGGCTTCTTCGTCCAGGACTACCGCCCGCAGGCGCCGCGCAAGCGGACGACGAGACCCGCCGACCCCGCCGCGACCGTGACCGCGGGCGCGCAGGTGGCGCTCGCCCACGTGTGGACAGGGCTGGTGCTCGGCTCGTCGACGACGCGCTGGACCCACCCGGGCTCCTCGGGCGGGCAACAGGTGACGTGCGTGCGGCTCGCGGGCTCCGAGAACCAGTGGCGGGCGGTTCCCGTCGGCGGCGACGCCCGGAGCGCGCTGCGCGACCAGGACCTCGTCCGGCTCGAGCACGTGAAGACCGGCGCGGTGCTGACCAGCCGCGCGGGCGTGAAGTCGCCGGTCACCGGCCAGCAGGAGGTCGCGTGCTCGCCGCGCTCCGCCGACCGCGCCAGCCGTGCCGACCGCGCCGACGAATGGCGCGTCGAGGTCGACGGCGGAGGCCTGTGGCGGGCCGGGGCGCGGATCCGCCTGGTCCACGTCCCGACGAACGGCGCGCTCCACTCCCACGAGCGGTCCGACGAGCGCCTCACCGGCGGACGTCAGGAGGTCACGGCGTTCGCGGGCCGCGACGACAACGACTGGTGGACGGTGCTCGAGCTCAGGCCGTGACGCTTCGCCGCCAGCGGTCAGGGGAGGCGCTTCGGCGCCCTGGTCGAATCCTGGGCGCCTCGGCCACGCGTGGTGCGGCTACGAGGCCGGAGTCAGTCGATAGACGCGCAGGTCACGGCCCGAGCGGAGTGCGTACTCGTCGTAGCCGGGCCACACGGCACGCAGTTCGGCCAGGAGCCGGCCACGCTCGTCGTCGCCCGCGAGACTCGCCGACACCGCCGTGACCCGGCCCGCGACGCGCACGGTGGCCTGCGGGTTCGCGTCGAGGTTGAGCGTCCACGCCGGGTGGTGCTGCTGGCCCCAGTTGGAACCGATGACCACCCACGCGTCGCCGTCCCGGGCGTACAGGAGCGCGGCCTCACGCGGCTCACCCGTCCGGCGACCGGTGGTCGTGAGGATCAGGTGCGGCAGCCGCGTGCGCCCGAGCACGCTCCACCGACCGTCGGTCGCCTTCTGCAGCCTGCGGTCCAGCCCCGCGACCGCCCGTCCGGCCCGCGCGAACCAGGCCGTCCGCCCGAGCCGCCGCACCACATCCGTGAACCCCACATGACCTCCCGATCCTTCGCCGCATGGTCCCACGCCGGCCCGGTCCACCCCACCACCGCCACAGCCCCACCCGAGCGACCACCCGAGTGGCCCTCGCCACCTGGGTGGACTTCGCCACCATCGGCGGCACGCAACCCCGCCCACCTCGGATGCGGGCCTCAGGCGGAGGGCTCAGGAGGGGGGCTCAGGCGCTGGCTTGGGCGTGGCCAGCGGGGATGGCGTCTGCGCACACGGCGGAGGGCCACCCCCGCGCAACAAGGGGTAGCCCCCCAGGCCCGCGGGTG
>JAEWOA010000125.1 GCA_023461115.1 Actinomycetes bacterium | reverse complement strand
GACCAGGGCGGATGCGCGCGACCTCGTCGTGACGCATGGCGCGACGGACGGGCTGACCCGCCTGGCGCGGGCGCTGCGGGCGGCCGGGCATACGACGCTCGCGGTCGAGGACCCGGGGTGGCCGCGGCTGGGCGCGGCGGCCGCGCGCGCCGGTCTCACCGTCGTCGGGGTCCCGGTGGACGACGACGGCCTCGTCGTCGACGCGCTTGCTCGCACCGGAGCCCGAGCGGTGCTGACCACCCCCGCGCACCAGTTCCCCACGGGCGTCGCCCTCTCCCCCGACCGCCGCGAGCGGCTGGTCGCGTGGGCGCGCGCGGTGGACGGGCTAGTGATCGAGGACGACTACGACGCCGAGTTCCGCTACGACCGGCGCGCGGTCGCGGCGCTGCAGGGACTCGCGCCCGACCGGGTGGCGTTGCTCGGCTCGACGAGCAAGACCCTCGCGCCGGCGTTCGGGATCGGCTGGCTCGTAGCGCCGCCCAGCTGGCGGTCCGTGCTCGACGACGCGCCCGGGCCCTCGACGATCGACCAGCTCGCCTTCGCCGCGTTCCTGGCATCCGGCGACTACGACCGGCACCTGCGCGCGACGCGCCAGCGCTACCGCCGGCGCCGCGCCGCGCTGCTCGACGCCCTCGCCCGGCACCTGCCCGAACTGCGCGTCACCGGCCTCGCCGCCGGCATGCACGTGCTGCTCCACCTGCCCGGCGGGGTGTCGCCGCAGGCGGTCGCCGACGCCGCAGCCCGGCGCGAGGTCACGGTCGCCCCGCTGGCGCGCTACCGCTCGTCGGACGCGCCAGCCACTGCACCAGCCGCTGCGTCAGCCGGTCGCGACAACGCGCTCGTCGTCGGCTACGGCAACCTGGCCGACGCACGCGTCGACGACGCCGTCGCTCGACTGGCCGACGCGATCCGGAGTGGGAGCCACCCCACGGCGACCAGTGCGGCAGGCTTTCCCCTGTGACGTCGAACCCTCAGGCGCCGGACGACGACCGGCCCCCGCTCGACACCGCCGCGGCGATGGCGCTCGCGGTCCGCTACCAGACCTTCGTGACGCTCTCCGGCGGCGACCGGCCCTCGAGGCTCGCGTCAGACGCGCACGTCGAGGCCTTCCTCGAAGTCAGCGACCGCGTCCGCGTCGATCCCGACCCCCTCGGCCTACTGGACGCCCTCGTCGTGCTTGCGCGCGACGCGGACGACGGCGGGGCGTTCGCCGGGGCCGTCGGCGCCGGGCCCGTGGAGGACGTCCTGACCGGCCGGCCGGAGCTGTGGCCCGCGCTCGCCGAGAGGTGCCGAGCCTCGGACGCCTGGGCAGACACCGTGCGAGGGGCCTGGGTGGACCCCGACCTCGCCGCCTCCATGCCGGCCGGGCTCGGCGACCTCGTCATCCGTCCCAGTGGCGAGAACGACGTGCCGGGCGAGCCGGTCACCCGCAGGCGACCCGCGCGCGACCGGCGAGCGCGCCGTGTCCGGCGTCGCTAGGCCCCGTAGGCACGGGGATCGCGAGGACCGTCACGGGTACCAGGGGTCCGGCGGCGCTGGACGAGCGTCGGGCTCGTCGTCGTGCGGGGTCCGGCGCTCGCGCCAGTAGACCGAGCCGTCGGCGCGGCGGCCCAGCAGGCCCGCCTGCACCAGGTCGCGGCGGCGGCGGACCGGGTCGTCGGCCAGCGCCTCGATTCGTTGCGTGACCTCGCGCTCGTCGGCCCACTCGCCCGGTGCGAGGACGCGGCTGGCCACGTGCTCGAGGACAAGGTCACGGTCGGCGGCCCGCCGCGGGCTCGCGCCCAGGCGGCCGCGGACCAAGAAGCGCTCGGCGTCGCACGTCACAAACCGATCCCACCCCGGCGTGCGTCGCGCGCGCAAACGCGCGGCAGGATGGGGGCATGACTTCCACGCTTTCCGACGACGACGTCGCGCGCTCGGGCGAGCCCGAGTACCGCATCGAGCACGACACCATGGGCGAGGTCCGCGTCCCGGCCGCGGCGCTGTACCGGGCGCAGACGCAGCGCGCGGTCGAGAACTTCCCGATCTCCGGCGCGGGGCTCGAGCGCGGGCACATCGAGGCCCTCGCCCGGATCAAGAAGGCCGCCGCGCGCGCCAACGCCGAGCTCGGCGTGCTGGACGGCGCGATCGCCGAGGCGATCGTGGCCGCGGCCGACGAGGTGGCCACGGGCCGGCACGACGCCCACTTCCCGGTCGACGTCTATCAGACCGGCTCCGGCACCTCGTCGAACATGAACACCAACGAGGTGCTGGCGACACTCGCGACGACGCGGCTCGGCGCCCCGGTCCACCCCAACGACCACGTCAACGCGAGCCAGTCGTCGAACGACGTGTTCCCGACGTCGGTGCACGTCGCCGCGACCGCGGGAGTCGTCCGGGACCTGATCCCCGCGCTCGAGCACCTGGCCGACGCGCTGGGCGCCAAGGCCGACGCCTGGGCCGGCGTCGTGAAGTCCGGCCGCACGCACCTCATGGACGCCACGCCGGTGACGCTGGGCCAGGAGTTCGGCGGGTACGCCGCGGCCGTGCGCTACGGGGTCGAGCGCCTGCAGTCCGCACTGCCGCGCGCCGCGGAGGTCCCGCTCGGCGGCACCGCGGTGGGCACCGGCATCAACACGCCCGCGGGGTTCCCGCAGCGGGTGATCGAGCTGCTCCGCGAGGACACCGGCCTGCCGCTGACCGAGGCGCGAGACCACTTCGAGGCGCAGAGCTCGCGCGACGGGCTCGTCGAGCTGTCCGGCGCGCTGCGCACGATCGCGGTGTCGCTGACCAAGATCTGCAACGACCTGCGCTGGATGGGCTCGGGCCCCAACACCGGCCTGGGCGAGATCGCGATCCCCGACCTGCAGCCGGGATCGTCGATCATGCCGGGCAAGGTCAACCCCGTGATCCCGGAGGCGGTGCTCATGGTGGCCGCGCGGGTCGTCGGGAACGACGCGACCGTGGCGTGGGCTGGGGCGTCGGGCTCGTTCGAGCTCAACGTGCAGATCCCGGTCATCGCGTCGGCGGTGCTGGAGTCGATCCGCCTGCTCGCGAACGCGAGCCGCGTGCTGGCCGACAAGACGATCGCGGGCCTCGAGGCCAACGAGGAGCGGGCGCGCGCGTTCGCGGAGTCGTCGCCGTCGATCGTCACCCCGCTCAACCGCGTGATCGGCTACGAGGCCGCCGCCAAGATCGCGAAGCACGCGGTGAAGCAGGGCCTGACGATCCGCGCCGCGGTGATCGACCTCGGCTACGTGGAGCGCGGCGAGGTGACACTGGCCCAGCTCGACGAGGCCCTCGACGTCCTCTCGATGACCCGCGCCCCGCAGGCCTGACATCCCCCCAAACTGCGCGAGCGTGCGCCCCAGTCCGCGGACTGGGG
>JAEWOA010000124.1 GCA_023461115.1 Actinomycetes bacterium | reverse complement strand
GCTGCTGGTCGAGGCCGCGCACGCGTAGCGGCCCCCGGGGCCCGGGCGCGCGCGCCGCCCGGTGGGCGCCCTGAGTCTCAGGCGCCGGAGCGAGGGGGCGGAAGGGCAAGGGGTGTGTGGGACGTAGGGTGGCGCGTGTGGAGAGTTCCGGGGCCCAGGTGGGTGTGGCGCGGCCGTTGACACTGCTGGTGGCGAGCGGCGCCGCGATCGCGGGGCTCGTGATGCTCCTGGTGTGCTGGCTCTCGGTCGGCACCGCGACCCTGGACGCGACCGAGAGCAAGGCGTACCCGTGCCTCGTCGCGGTCGACGCGCAGCAGGCGGGCGCCGCAGTCCACAACTCCCTGCTTCCGCCGCGCGCGACGTGCGAGTGGACTCCACCGGGCGGTCCGCGTGAGGTCGTCGTGATCGCGCAGGGCTCGACTCCGCTGTTCCTCGCGGGCGCGACCCTCGCGATCGGCGGGATCGGCGTGTGCGCGGCCGTGCTGCTCACCGGGCGGCGTGGCGCGCCCAGGGGGTGACGTGTGGGTGGTGCGCGCCAGAATGTGCGGGTGACCGACGCCGCGCTTCCCCGCACCGACCCTCGCCCTGCCGATGCCGACGACCGCGCCGCGGCGGAGATCCCCGCGGACGTAAGGCGGCGCTGGGACGAGCTCGCCGAGCAGATCCGCGCGGACCAGTTCGCGTACTACGTGCGCGACGAGCCCACGGTCTCGGACTCCGAGTACGACGCGCGGCTCCGGGAGCTGGGCGCGCTCGAGGACGAGCACCCGGGCCTGCGGACGCCCGACTCGCCGACGCAGCGGGTGGGCGGCACGTTCTCGACCGAGTTCGCGACCGTGGACCACGAGGAGCGCATGCTCTCGCTGGACAACGCGTTCTCCGACGAGGACGTGGCCGCCTGGGCGGACCGCGCGCTGCGCGACCTGGACGCAGCGGAGCGCCCGCACTACCTGTGCGAGCTCAAGATCGATGGTCTCGCGATCGCGCTGCTGTACAAGAAGGGCCGGCTCGTGTGCGCGGCGACCCGCGGGGACGGCCGCACGGGCGAGGACGTCACGCTCAACGTCCGCACGATCGCGACGATCCCGGACGTCCTGGGCGGTGACCCGGCCACGCACCCCGAGAGCATCGAGATCCGGGGCGAGGTGTTCCTGCCGGTCGAGGCGTTCGCCGAGCTCAACGCCGCGCAGGTGGCCGCGGGCAAGGCCCCGTTCGCGAACCCGCGCAACTCTGCGGCGGGCTCGCTGCGCCAGAAGGACCCGCGGGTGACCGCCTCGCGCCCCCTGCGCATGTACGCGCACGGGATCGGCGCGGTCACGTGGGGGCCGCAAGCCGCGCGCATCGAGCGGCAGTCGCAGGTGTACGACCTGCTCGCGGGGTGGGGAGTGCCGGTCTCGTCGCACTCGCGCGTGGTCGACGACCTCGCGGGGGTGCGGGACATGATCGCGCACTACGGCGAGCACCGGCACGACGTCGAGCACGAGATCGACGGCATCGTCGTCAAGGTCGACGAGCTCGCGCTACAGCGTCGGCTGGGGGCCACGAGCCGCGCGCCGCGCTGGGCGATCGCCTACAAGTACCCGCCCGAGGAGGTCAACACCCGCCTGCTCGCGATCGAGGTCGGGATCGGCCGGACCGGGCGCGCGACCCCGTTCGCGGTGATGGAGCCCGTGTTCGTCTCGGGCAGCACCGTGCGCCAGGCGACTCTCCACAACCAGGACGTCGTGCGCGTCAAGGGCGTACGCGTCGGGGACATGGTGGTGCTGCGCAAGGCGGGCGACGTGATCCCCGAGATCGTGGGCCCGGCGCCGCGTGCGGCCGACGACGACGTGCCGCGCGTCGAGTGGCAGATGCCGGTGGACTGCCCCGAGTGCGGAACGCCGCTGCGGCCCATGCGTGAGGGCGACGTCGACTTGCGCTGCCCCAACGCCGAGTCGTGCCCCGCACAGGTGCGCGGGCGCGTGGAGCACATCGGCTCGCGCGGGGCGTTCGACATCGAGGCGCTCGGCGAGGTGACGGCCGCGGCGCTCACGCAGCCCGACGTTCCGCCGACGCCGCCCCTGCGCACCGAGGCCGACCTGTTCGCCCTGGTCGGCTACCCGCGTGACGCGCCCGCCGACGAGCGGGAGCGTGTGCGCGCCGCGAGCCTCGCGCTCCTGGGGGAGATCGAGGTGGTGGTGCGCGACCCCGAGACCGGGCTCCCGCGCGAGGACGACGACGGCAACGTGCGCCGGCGCGCGCCGTTCCGCCGCCAGCTCAAGTGGACAAAGGCGGAGCGGGCCGCGGCAGCCGCAGCCGGGCGTGAACTGCCCGAGTGGGAGCCGTCCGAGCAGGCGCGCACCCTGCTCGACCAGCTCGAGCTCGCCAAGGAGAAGGAGCTCTGGCGCGCGCTCGTGGGCCTGAGCATCCGCAACGTCGGCCCGACCGCGGCCCGCGCCCTCGCGCAGGAGTTCCGCTCGATGGAGGAGTTGCGGCAGGTGGTCAGGGGCGACCCCGCGGCGGCCTCGGAGCGGCTGAGCGGCGTCGAGGGCGTCGGCCCGACGATCGTCACCTCGCTGGTCGACTGGTTCGCGACGCCATGGCACGCCGACATCGTCGATCGCTGGCTCGCCGCCGGGGTGCGGATGCACGACGAGGCCGCCGCGGGCGTCGAGCGGAACCTCGAGGGGCTCACGATCGTGGTCACCGGCAGCCTCGAGCGGTTCAGCCGTGACCAGGCGAAGGAGGCGATCCTGAGCCGCGGCGGCAAGGCCGCGGGGTCGGTGTCGAAGAACACGAGCTTCGTCGTGGTGGGGGACAGCGCGGGGTCCAAGGAGGTCAAGGCGCGCGAGCTCGGCCTGCGGATCCTCGACGAGGCCGGCTTCGAGGCGCTGCTCGCGGGCGGCCCGGCCGCGCTCGGCGACGCGACGGCGACGGGCGACGAGGCGGGCGCGTGAGCCCGGCGGCGCCCAGCGGGCTGGTGGTGCGGACGGCGTCTGCGCTGGACGCCGCCGACGCTGGCGCGCTGACCGCCGAGGCGTACTTGGCCGATCGGCTCGTGTCCGCGGACGACGCGTACACGGTGGAGCTGCGGGACGCCGAGCGGCGGCGCCACGAGGCGACGCTGCTGGTCGCCGCGCTGGTGCCGGCGCCGGACCACTCGACGGGCGAGCAGGACCGCGGCGTCGTGCTCGGCACGATCACGCTCGCCCCGTACGGCTCGTCGTACGCCGAGATCGCCGAGCCGGGCGAGCTCGAGCTGCGGATGCTCGCGGTCGCCCCCGAGGCGCGGCGTCGCGGTGTGGCCGAGGCGCTCATGGCGGCGGCGCTGCGCGAGGCGGTGGGCCGTGGCGCGCGCCGTGTCGTGCTGTCCACCGACGACGGGATGGGGGCCGCGCAACGGCTCTACGAGCGGCTCGGGTTCGAGCGCCAGCCGCACCGGGACTGGGGCCACGTCGAGGTCCACTTGCGCGTGATGGCGTGGACACCGCCCGCGGCGCCCGGCGCGCTCGTCGAGGCAGCGACCTGGCGCCCCGCGACGCTCGTCGAGGTCGAAGGGTGGCGTGTGGGGGAGACCGCGGGGCTGACGCGGCGGGCCAACAGCACGCTCCCGGTCGGCCAGCCCGAGGACGTGGACTCGGCGCTCGCGCACGTCGAGGCGTTCTACGCGGCATGCGGGCTGCCGTCGGTGTTCCGTGTGTGCTCGGCCGCGCGCCCGATCGACCTCGACGAGCGCCTGGCGGCGCGCGGCTACGAGGCCGTCGCGACGACGGATGTGCTGGTGTGCGACCTCCCGCTCGTCGGAGACGCAGGGGCTGCCCGCGTCGACGGCGTCCGGCTGGTCGTCGCCGGCGCGCCCGACGACGCGTGGCTCGACGTGTGGTCCGCGACCAAGAGCGGCACGTCGGGAGACGACGAGCACCGCGAGCGCGCGCGCTCGATCCTGACCCGGTCGCCCGCGCTGTACGTCACCGCGATCGGCGCGGACGGCCCGCTCGGCGTGATCCGCGCTGCGTTCGCCGAGGACTGGGTGGGGCTCGCGTGCCTCGTCGTCGCACCGCACGCGCGCCGGCTCGGCCTGGGCCGCGCGCTCACGCTGCGGGCGCTCGACGAGGCGTTCAGGCGCGGCGCCCGCCGCGCGTTCCTGCAGGTGGAGGCGTCGAATGGGGCAGCCGCGCGGCTCTACGACGCGCTCGGCTTCCGCCCCGCCGAGCGGTACCACTACCGGCAGCGCTGACTCGCCGCGGCTCGTGGCGCAGGCTGGAGCGCGCTCGTGGCGGTCAGGCGCGCGCGGCCCACAGGAGGCCGCGCTCGATGATCGTGCGGACCTCGGGGATCTCCAGGTCGGCGAGCTGGTGGCCCGGCGTGCACACGAAGACGCGGCCGTCGCCCCACTGGCGGGTCCAGACCGCGGGGGAGACCAGGTCGGCGGCCCACGGGCCGTCGCCCGCCGGGATCGTCGTGGTCGCGAGCACGTCGTTGAGCGGGTCGGTGAGCACCCAGTACTGCTCGGACCGGAGCGAGAACGAGGGCACGTCGCGGACGATCGGGTGCTGTGCCCGCGTGGGGACGATGTCGACCGTGTGCTCGACGAGGTCGGCGGGGTGCGCGACGAACTGGCCGCCGACCATCTGCAGGTAGTCGGTCGCCATCCGGAACGAGTCGACGATCCCGCCGTGCCACCCCGCGAACCCGGTGCCGGCGGCCACCGCGGTCCGCAGGCCGCGCAGCTCGTCGGCCAGGATGTCGCCCATGGTCCAGCACTGCACGATCAGGTCGGTGGCGGCCATGGCGGCGGCGTCGGCGTAGACCTCGAGCGTGCTCTCCACGCTCACGTCGAACCCGTGCTCGGCCAGGAAGGGCACGAACAGCTCGACGGCCTCGTCGGGCGCATGGCCCTCCCAGCCGCCGCGGACCACGATCGCTCGGCGCTCGCTCACTTGCAGACTCCTTCGTCGACGTGGGCACGCTAGCTGATGGCCGTGCCGCTGTGGCAGGGCTAGCCGATCAGGGACTCGACGGCCGCGGCGGACAGCACGTGGTCGGCGGCCATCGCGCTGGCGCCGAGCACGCCGGCGCGGGCGCCGGTGCGGGACGCGACGATGCGCAGGTGCTGGGTGGCGAGCGGGAGCGAGCGCCGGTAGACGACCTCGCGGATCCCGGCGATCAGATGCTCGCCGGCCTCGGCCACCTGGCCGCCGATCACGATGACCGACGGGTTGAGCATGCTCACGCACGCCGCCAGGACGTCGCCGATGTGCCGGCCGGCCTCGCGGACCTCGCGGCTCGCGTCGACGTCCCCGGCGCGGACGAGCGCGACGACGTCGGCGCCGGTCTCGGCGGCCACGCCGCGGGCCTTGAGCGCGGCGGCGATCGCGGGCCCGGCGGCGACGGCCTCGAGGCAGCCGGTGTTGCCGCACCGGCACGGCAGGTCGAGTCCCCCGGGGACGCTGATGTGCCCGAGGTCGCCTGCGGCGCCCTGGGCTCCGCGGCGCAGCGCGCCGTCCGCGATGATCCCGGCGCCGATTCCGGTCGCGACCTTGACGAACAGCAGGTGGTCCACGTTCTTCCACTGCGTGGTGTGCTCGCCGAGCGCCATGAGGTTGACGTCGTTGTCGACGAGCACGGGCACGTGCAGGCGGCGCGTGAGCATCCCGGGGACGTCGGCGTCGTCCCAGCCCGGCATGATCGGCGGGTTGATGGGGCGTCCCGACGAGTGCTCGACGGGCCCTGGCAGGCCGACGCCCACGCTGACCAGGTCGGACGCGGGCCGTGCGCCGGCCGTGAGCAACGTGCCCGCGAGCTCGACGATGCGGTCCAGCACGGGCTCGGGGCCGGCGCCGATCGCGATCTGCTCGGCGTGCTCGGCGAGCACGTTCCCGGCGAGGTCCGTCAGGGCGAGCCGCGAGTGCGTGGCGCCGAGGTCGACCGCGAGCACCACGCGGGCGGTCGGGTTGAACGCGAAGGTGGCCGGCGGCCGCCCGCCGGTGGAGGTGGCCTCACCGGTGGCGGAGACGTAGCCGGAGGCGAGCAGCGCGTCGACGCGTGCCGCGATGGTCGAGCGGGACTGGCCGGTGATGGCCGCGAGGTCGGCGCGCGTGCGGGGCTGGCCGTCGCGCAGGAGCTGGAACATCTCCCCGGCGCCGGTGGGCTTCGGGGCGAACTTGACCAGCTCGTCCATCCGCACAGTGAACCACTCCTGACCCGCGCCTTCGCGGCTCGAACACGCCCTGTCACGCCCGTTGTGCAGGTCACGTTCGCATAACTCTGCCACATGTGGGGCAACTTTTGCTTGACGCCCGGCATAAGTGGTCCTAACTTCGGCCACATGGTCAACGAGGACCGCCACCAACCGGACGAACTCGTCCCGCTGCTCGCGATGCACGGCATCGTCAAGCAGTTCCCCGGCGCACGCGCGCTCGACGACGTCGAGCTCGACGTCCGCCCGGGCGAGGTGCACTGCCTGCTCGGGCAGAACGGCGCCGGCAAATCGACGCTCATCAAGGTGCTGTCCGGCGCGCACCAGCCCGACGAGGGCCAGATCCTGCTCGACGGCACGCCCGTCACCATCCCGCACCCCGTCGCCGGCCTGCGGCTCGGCATCGCGACCATGTACCAGGAGCTCGACGTCGTCGACGGCCTGTCGGTGGCCGAGAACATCTTCCTCGGCCACGAGCTCTCGGCCGCCGGGTTCTCGCGCCGCGGCGTCGCCACCCGCCGCACCCGCGAGCTGCTCGAGCGCCTCGGCCATGGCGACATCTCGCCCCGTCGGGAGGTCGGCGACCTGTCGGCAGCGGGCAAGCAGATCGTCTCGCTGGCCCGCGCGCTCTCGCACGACGCGCGGGTGATCGTCATGGACGAGCCGTCCGCGGTGCTCGACGCCGAGGAGGTCCGCAACCTGTTCCGCGTGGTGCGCGACCTGACCGCCCAGGGCGTCGCGGTGGTCTACATCTCGCACCGGCTCGAGGAGATCCGCCAGATCGGGGACCGGATCACGGTGCTCAAGGACGGCCGGACGGTCGCGTCCGGGCTGCCTGCCGCCGCGACCTCCACCGCCGAGCTGATCCGGCTCATGACGGGCCGCGCAGTCGAGTACGCGATCCCGCGCCGCCCCCCGGTCGCCCCCGACGCGCCCGTGCTGCTCGAGGTCGACGGGCTGGGCCTGCGCGGCGCGTTCGCGGGCGTCGGGTTCGAGGTCCGCGCGGGCGAGGTCGTCGGCCTCGCGGGGCTCGTCGGATCGGGCCGCTCGGAGATCCTCGAGACGATCTTCGGCGCGCGGCGCGCCACTGCGGGGCGCGTCGCCGTCGAGGGGCGCGAGCTGCGCGCGGGCGACGTGGGCGACGCGGTGCGCGCGGGCATCGGCCTGTGCCCCGAGGAGCGCAAGAGCCAGGGCCTCCTGCTCGACGAGCCCGTCTACCGCAACATCACGCTCTCGACGTTCAGCCGCATCGCGACCGCGGGCTTCGTCGACGACCGCGCGGAGAAGCGCGCGGCCACGGCGCACATCGAGGCGCTCGACGTGCGCCCGGCCGACCCCGACCGCAGCGCGCGGACACTGTCCGGGGGGAACCAGCAGAAGGTGCTGCTCGCGCGCTGGCTCGAGCACGGCTGCCGCGTGCTGCTGCTCGACGAGCCGACGCGCGGGGTCGACGTCGGCGCGCGCGCCGAGATCTACGCGCTCATCGCGCGCCTGACCGCCGAGGGAACCGCGGTGGTCGTCGTCTCCAGCGAGATCGACGAGGTGCTCGGCCTGGCCGACCGCGTCCTGGTGATCTCCGAGGGCCGCGTGGTCCACACCGGCCCAGCCAGCCTGATCGACGAGCACCGCGTGCTCGACCTCGTCATGGAAGGAAGTGCCGCGTGAGCGACCAGGACCTCTCGTCGACCGGCGCCTCGTCGCCCGGCCCGCCGACGACGACGCAGACGTCGGTGACCGCCGACGAGGCCGCGCGCGTCGAGGACAAGGCCGCGGGCGGCCGACAGCGCGGGCTGCACGGCCCCACGGCCCGCAACCTCGGCCTCATCATCGCGCTCGTGCTGCTGTGCGCGGTCGGGATCATCACCGCGGGAGACCGGTTCGCGAGCGTCAACAACCTGCTCACGATCCTGCGGCTCGCGTCGATCACGGGCGTGCTGTCGATCGGCATGACCTTCGTCATCACGGGCGGCGGGATCGACCTGTCGGTCGGTTCGGTCCTCGGCCTGGCCTCCGTGTGGGCCACGACGCTCGCGACCCAGACGATGGCCGCGGACTTCCACTGGATCGTCATGGTGGGCTGCGCGCTGCTCGTCGGGCTCGCCGCCGGTGTGGTCAACGGCGTGATCATCGCGTACGGCAGAGTCGTCGCGTTCATCGCGACGCTCGCCATGATGCTCGCGGCGCGCGGGCTCGCCGAGATCATCTCCAACCGCCAGACGCAGCGCGTGCGCGTGCAGTCGTTCCTGGACGTCTTCCGCGACGACTGGCTCGGTGTCCCGGTCCTCGTCTGGATGTTCGCTCTCGTCGCGGTCGCGGGCTGGATCCTGCTCAACCGCACCACGTTCGGCCGCCGCACCATCGCGGTCGGCGGCAACCCCGAGGCCGCGCGCCTCGCGGGCATCAAGGTCAAGCGCCACACCATGTACCTGTACGCGCTCGCCGGCCTGGCCGCGGGCATCGGCGCCGTGATGATGCTCGGCCGCACCACGGCCGGCACCTCCACCAACGGCATGCTCTACGAGCTCGACGCGATCGCGGCGGTCGTCGTCGGCGGCACCCTGCTGGCCGGGGGCCGCGGCACGATCGTCGGCACCGTCCTGGGCGCCTTGATCTTCACGACGCTCACCAACGTGTTCACCCAGAACAACCTCGACATCTCCGCCCAGGCCATCGCCAAGGGCGTGATCATCGTCGGCGCCGTGCTCCTCCAGCAGCGCTTCGCCGATCGGTCCCGTGCGAGCGGATAGCCCGCACGTCGTCGTACCCCGTCTCCAGCACAGCAGGCTCCACCGATCAAGGAGGATCGTCATGTCCCGAGTTCTGCGCCGGCCGCTCGCTCTCGCAGCCGGAATCCTGGCCGCGTCGCTCGTCGTCGCCGGCTGCACCAGCAACGAGCCCGAAGACGACGGGAACGCCACCGGCGCGCCCGCCGCCAACAACGGCACCGACAACGACAAGCCGGGCGACAAGGTCGTCATCGGCTTCTCGGCGCCCGCCGCCGACCACGGCTGGATGTCCGCGATCACCAAGGCGGCGCAGGCCACGGCCGCCGAGTACTCGGACATCGAGCTGCGCGTCGCCGAGGCGACGAACGACACGAACCTGCAGATCAGCCAGATCGAGGGGTTCATCAACGACGGCGTGGACGCGATCGTCCTGCTGCCGTTCGACGGCGCCGCGCTCACCGAGGTCGCGCTCGACGCGATGGCCAAGGGCATCGTCGTCGTGAACGTCGACCGCGAGTTCGACGACCCGAACGCCGCGCGCACCACGGTGCTGGGCGACAACTACGGCATGGGCGTGAGCGCGGGCAAGTACATCTGTGAGCAGCTCGGCGGCAAGCCCGACGCCAAGGTCGCGGAGATCGCGGGCATCGACTCGCTGCCGCTCACGCAGGACCGCAGCAAGGGCTTCGCGGACGCGCTCGCGTCGTGCGGCCTGAAGGTCAGCAACCGCGTGCCCGCCGACTTCACGGCGCAGGGCGGCGAGCAGGCCGCGGCCAACCTGCTGCAGGCGGCGCCCAAGCTCGACGCCATCTGGAACCACGACGACGACCAGGGCGTCGGCGTGCTCGCGGCGATCGATGCCGCGGGCCGCGACGAGTTCTTCATGGTCGGCGGCGCCGGGTCCAAGCAGGTCATGGAGGCCATCAAGGCCGACAACACGGTCCTCAAGGCCACGGTCATCTACCCGTCGACGCAGGCCGCGGACGGCATCAAGCTCGCGCGCCTGATCGTGCAGGGCAAGTCGATGTCCGACCTGGTCGAGGTCGAGGTGCCGCGCAAGGTCCAGCTGTACGCGCCCGTCGTCACCAAGGACAACGTCGACCAGTACCTGCCGACCGCGTTCGAGTCCTGATCCAGCGCGGGCGGGGACGGGCTTGAGGGGGCCCGTCCCCGCCCGGGTATCCACTCAAGGAGGGGACCCGTGACGAACATTGAGACGACCCCGCGCCTCGGCGTGGGGATGGTGGGCTACGCCTTCATGGGCGCCGCCCACTCGCAGGCCTGGCGCGCGGCGCCCCGGTTCTTCGACCTCCCGCTCGCGGTCGACATGGCCGTCGTCGCCGGCCGCGACGAGGCGAAGGTCCGGGCCGCCGCCGCCAGGTTGGGCTGGCGGGAGGCCGAGACCGACTGGAAGGCGCTGATCAGGCGTGACGACGTGGACCTCGTCGACGTGTGCACGCCCGGTGACACGCACGCCGAGATCGCGATCGCCGCGCTCGCCGCCGGCAAGCACGTGCTGTGCGAGAAGCCGCTGGCCAACACGGTCGCGGAGGCAGAGGCCATGACCGCGGCGGCGCAGGCGAGCGACCGCGTCGCGATGGTGGGGTTCACCTACCGCCGCGTCCCGGCGATCCAGCTCGCGCGTGAGCTCGTCGCGCAGGGGCGCATCGGCGCCGTGCGGCATGTGCGCGCGCAGTACCTGCAGGACTGGATCGCGGACCCGTCCGCGCCGATGTCGTGGCGCCTGGACAAGACGAAGGCCGGGTCCGGGGCGCTCGGCGACATCGGCGCGCACATCGTCGACCTCGCGCAGTTCATCACCGGGGAGTCGGTGACCGGGGTGTCGGCGGTGCTCGAGACGTTCGTGCGCGAGCGGCCCGTCTCCGACGGCTTCACGGGGCTCGCGGGCTCGTCGTCGGGCACGGGCGAGACGGCCGAGGTGACCGTCGACGACGCCGCGGTGTTCCTGGCGCGGCTCTCGGGCGGCGGGCTCGCCACCTTCGAGGCGACGAGGTTCGCGTACGGGCGCAAGAACGCCATCCGGCTCGAGGTCAACGGGTCCGCGGGCTCGCTGGCCTTCGACTTCGAGGACATGAACGTCCTGCACTTCTTCGACGCCGACGAGCCGGCCGCCACCGCGGGGTTCCGGCGCATCGTCGTGACCGAGCCCGAGCACGCCTACGTCTCGGCATGGTGGCCCGCCGGGCACGGGCTCGGCTACGAGCACGCCTTCACGCACCAGGTGGTCGACCTGGTGCGGGCGATCGGCGCCGGCGAGGCTCCGACCCCCACCTTCGCGGACGGGCTGCAGGTGCAGCGCGTGCTCGACGCGGTCGAGCGGTCCGCGGCATCGTCGAGCATCTGGACCCCGATCACCGCGACAACACCGCCTGAGGAGAGCTGACATGGCCCGACCCATCACCCTGTTCACCGGCCAGTGGGCCGACCTGCCGTTCGAGGAGGTCGCGCGGCTCGCCGCCGGGTGGGGCTACGACGGCCTCGAGATCGCGTGCTGGGGCGACCACCTGGACCCGTGGCGCTGGGACGACGACGAGTACATCGCGTCCCGCAAGGAGATCCTCGACCGGCACGGGCTGAAGGTGTGGGCGATCTCCAACCACCTCAAGGGCCAAGCGGTGTGCGACGACCCCATCGACCAGCGGCACCGCGACATCCTCCCGGACGTGGTGTGGGGCGACGGAGACCCCGAGGGTGTGCGGCAGCGCGCGGCCGAGGAGATGAAGCACACCGCGCGGCTCGCGGCCAAGCTGGGCGTCAAGACCGTCGTCGGGTTCACGGGCTCGTCGATCTGGAAGTACGTCGCGATGTTCCCGCCGGTGTCCGCCGAGGCGGTGGCGGCGGGGTACCAGGACTTCGCGAGGCGCTGGAACCCGATCCTGGACGTGTTCGACGAGGTCGGTGTGCGGTTCGCGCACGAGGTCCACCCGTCCGAGATCGCGTACGACTACTGGACGACGGTCGCGACGCTCGAGGCCATCGGCCACCGCGAGTCCTTCGGGCTGAACTGGGACCCGAGCCACTTCATCTGGCAGCAGCTCGACCCCGTGGACTTCATCCTGGAGTTCGCCGACCGGATCTACCACGTGGACTGCAAGGACGTGAAGGTGCGGCTCGGCAACGGCCGCAACGGGCGCCTGTCGTCGCACCTGCCGTGGGCGGACCCGCGCCGGGGCTGGGACTTCGTCTCCACCGGGCGTGGCGACGTGCCGTGGGAGGCGTCGTTCCGCGCGCTCAACTCGATCGGGTATGCCGGCCCCATCTCGGTGGAGTGGGAGGACGCGGGCATGGACCGCCTCCTCGGCGCCCCGGAGGCCCTGGACTTCGTCCGCCGCAACGCGTTCCCGCCCCCCGAGGCGTCCTTCGACTCGGCGTTCAGCACGCGCTGACCCCACCGCACCACGCGCGAGCGTGCGATCGCGTCCGCTCCTCCGGACGGGATCGCACGCTCGCGCGCTTGGCAGGGGCGGGCGGGTGACGGCTGGGGAAAACCGGCATGTCGCGTCTGGCGCTCGGTCATACTGAGCGTCCGACGAAGGACCGGCGAGCGTGGTGGCTCGCCGGGGACGTGCAAGGACTCGCAAGGGAGCGCATGTGACGGTCTTCCTCATCATCGGCGGCGCCGGACTGGTGCTCCTGGTGTTGTCGCTCGTGGTCGGCGAGGTGTTCGAGTCGTTCGACATCGGCGACGGCGGGATCTCCGGCATGGCCGTCGGGATCGGCGCGGTCGTCTTCGGCGCGTCCGGCGTTCTCGCGCTCTCCAGCGACCTGGCGACCGGGTGGTCGTACGCGATCGCGGCGGGCTTCGCGCTCGTCGCGGGAGTCGTCTCCCAGCTGTTCATCAACCGCCTGTCGTCGTCCGAGGACCCGCCGCCGCCCCCGCTCGAGGGCGCGTTCGGCGTGCTGACCTCGACCACAGGCCCCGAGGGCGGCGAGGTCCGACTCGAGGGTGTGCGGGACCTGGAGAGCCGGCTCGCGTGGTCGGACGCCACGCTGCAGGCGGGCACGCGCGTCGTCGTCGTGAGCGTCTCGGGCTCGCGCGTGCAGGTCGCGCCAGCCTGACCACAGACTCGGCGGGCCGATCGCCCGCCGTCACCCGACCGCGGCCGACGACGGCGGCGGCCCACAGGAAGGAGCCGGGGGAACCCGGACACGCATGGGGGACATTCTGAACAACGGCACCGCGGTGCTCGCGGTCCTGGCTCTGGTCATCGCGTTCTTCGCGGTGTTCGCGCTCATCGCCAAGCGCATCCGGCGGGTGCCGCCCAACGAGGCGCTCATCATCGTGGGCCGCGGCGCCGGCAAGAACGCGGGGGACGGCGGGCAGCGGGTGGTCGTCGGCGGCCGCGTCTTCGTCTGGCCCGTGCTGCAGCAGGGCTTCCCGATCTCGCTCGAGCAACGCCAGATCGGCATCACGGTCGAGGGCGTCGACAAGAACCGCATCAAGCTCGCGATCAAGGCCTCGATCAACTTCAAGGTCCGGGGAGACGAGGAGGGCGTGCGCCGCGCCGCGCAGCGCTTCCTCTCGCAGCAGGCGACTCTCACCGACGTCATCAAGGAGTCCCTCGAGGGCTCGCTGCGCTCGATCATCGGCGACATGACGATCGAGCAGATCATCAGCGACCGCAAGTCGCTGCAGGACGCGGTCGTCGCCTCCACCAAGACCGACCTGGCCGAGCAGGGCCTGCAGGTGGACCTGCTCAACATCTCCGACATCTCGACGCCGGGCTCGGACTACCTGCTCAACCTGGGCCGCGCCGAGGCCGCGCGCGCCCGGCAGGTCGCCGAGGTCAAGGAGGCCGAGGCGCAGCAGATCTCGGAGTTCGCCAAGATCGTCGCGGCCGAGGCCATCGCCGAGCGCCAGCGCGACCTCGCGCTCAAGCAGGCCACCATCAAGGCCGAGACCGACCGCGCCAACGCCGAGGCGGAGGCCGCGGGCCGGCTCGCGCGCGCCGAGCAGGACAAGCTCGTCGCGCTGCAGGAGCGCGAGGCGCTCGCGGAGAAGGCCAAGGTGACCGAGGAGCAGCTCGACATCGACGTGCGCAAGCCCGCCGAAGCCGCCGCGTACGCCTCGGTCCAGGTCGCGACCGCGTCCCGTGACGCCGCCAACGCCGCGACCGAGGCGGACGCCTTCAAGCGCACGAAGATCGCCGAGGCCAACAAGCTCGCGGCCGTGAACGACGCCGAGGCCAACGCCCAGGCGACGATCCGCGCGGGCAACGCCGAGCGTGACCGCCAGCTCGCCGAGGCTCAGGCGATCGAGGCGCTCGGCCACGCGCGTGCCGCGGCCGCCCGCGCCGAGGGCTTGGCCGCCGCCGAGGCGACCAAGGCGCAGGCCGACGCGCTGCGCGAGCAGGGCGAGGCGATCCTGGCGCAGCAGGTCATCGAGGTTCTCCCCGAGATCGTGCGGGCGGCGTCCGAGCCGATCGCGGCGATCAAGCAGCTCACGGTCGTCTCGACCGACGGCGCCTCGGCCATCACCAAGACGGTCGGCCAGGTGCTGGGCGAGGGCCAGGAGGTCGTCAGGTCGCTCACTGGAATCGACATCGCGTCGGTCCTGTCCGGCGCCGCCGGCGGCCTGGCGGCCACCGCGGGCAAGCACCTGGACGGCTCGCTGTCCTGACGGCTCACGACGACGGGCGCGCGCCCATGCCTCAGGGATGGGTCGCGCGCTCGTCGTCGGGCGGGGCAATACTGGCCGGATGATCACGGTCGAGCTCGCGCTGCTGCTGCGGGACGCCGGCCTGCGCTGGCGCCCCGCGTCCGGGGACCGGTTCACGGTGCTCCGGCCGGGGCTGGAGGACGAGGTGTTCACGATCTCCGAGATGACGATCGAGCCGCACGAGTACCCGACCGGAACGGTGCTGGGGTTCAACGGCACCACCGAGTGGGCGCTGGACTCGGTGGCGCAGGAGGACGCCATCTGGCTGCCGCGCGAGGACCAGCTGCGCGACCTGCTGGGCGCGACGTTCCGCAGCCTGGCGCGCTCGACCATGGGCGCCTACCAGGTGGTGGTCGAGCGCTCGGGGCACTTCGAGGAGTCGTTCTGGGGCGACACGGCCGAGGAGGCGTACGCGAACGCGGTGCTGGCCCTCGTCAGCGCTGCAGTGAAGGCCTGACGCGGAGCGCAGCCGCAGGCCGGCCACGAGTCGAACGCGCGGGCTGACCGCCTAGACTTCACCGCATGTCCTCCCTCTCCCGCGACGAGGTCGCGCGCGTGGCTGGGCTGGCCCGGATCGACCTGACCGCCGCGGAGCTCGACCGCCTCGCGGGGGAGCTCGACGTGATCGTCGAGTCGGTCGCGCGCGTGAGCGAGATCGCGACCCCGGACGTGCCGGCCACCAGCCACCCTCTGCCGCTGACCAACGTGTTCCGTGCCGACGAGCCGGTGGCTCCCGTGGACCGCGACGCGGTGCTGGCCGCGGCGCCGGCCGCGCAGGACGGCAAGTTCCTCGTCCCGCAGATCCTGGGGGAGGACGCATGAGCGGCATCGACCTGACCCGGCTGTCCGCGGCGGACCTGGCCGACAAGCTGCGCGCGGGCGAGGTGACGAGCGTCGAGGTGACGCAGGCGCACCTGGACCGCATCGCGGCGGTCGAGCCCGCGGTCCACGCGTTCCTGCACGTCAGCGCCGACGAGGCGCTGGCCACTGCGCGCGACGTCGACGAGCGCCGCGCCGCCGGCGAGGAGCTGCACCCGCTCGCGGGCGTGCCGATCGCGGTCAAGGACGTCGTCGTGACGAAGGGCCTGCCGACGACGGCCGGCTCCAAGATCCTCGAGGGCTGGGTGCCGCCGTACGACGCGACGCTCGTCGAGCGCCTCAAGGCCGCGGGCCTGCCGATCCTCGGCAAGACCAACATGGACGAGTTCGCGATGGGCTCGTCCACCGAGCACTCGGCATACGGCGACACGCACAACCCGTGGGACCTGGAGCGGATCCCGGGCGGCTCGGGGGGCGGCAGCGCCGCGGCGGTGGCCGCTTTCGAGGCTCCGCTCGCGATCGGCACGGACACGGGCGGCTCGATCCGACAGCCGGGCGCCGTCACGGGCACGGTGGGCGTGAAGCCGACGTACGGCTCGGTGTCGCGGTACGGGCTGATCGCGATGGCGAGCTCGCTCGACCAGGCCGGCCCGGTGACGCGCACGGTGCTCGACGCGGCGCTGCTGCACGAGCTCATCGGCGGCCACGACCCGCTGGACTCCACGTCGATCGACGAGCCGCTCCCGGCGCTCGTCGAGGCGGCGCGCGCGGGTCAGTCGGGGGACCTGACCGGTGTCCGCGTCGGGGTGATCCGCGAGCTGCAGGGCGAGGGCTACCAGGCGGGCGTGCTCGCGCGGTTCGAGGAGTCGCTCGCGCTGCTGCGCGAGGCCGGCGCTCAGATCGTCGAGGTCTCGTGCCCGCACTTCGAGTACGCGCTCGGCGCGTACTACCTGATCATGCCGAGCGAGGCCTCGAGCAACCTGGCCAAGTTCGACGGCATGCGGTTCGGCCTGCGGGTCGAGCCGACCGAGGGACCGGTGACCGCCGAGCGCGTCATGTCGGCCACGCGCGGCCAGGGCTTCGGTGACGAGGTCAAGCGCCGCGTCATCCTGGGCACGTACGCGCTGTCGGCGGGCTACTACGACGCCTACTACGGCTCGGCGCAGAAGGTCCGCACGCTGATCCAGCGCGACTTCGACGCCGCGTTCGCGCAGGCCGACGTGCTCGTCTCGCCCACGGCGCCCACCACGGCGTTCAAGCTCGGCGAGAAGCTGGACGACCCGCTCGCGATGTACCTCAACGACGTCGCGACCATCCCCGCCAACCTGGCCGGCGTCCCCGGCCTGTCGGTGCCCAACGGCCTGTCCGACGACGGCCTGCCCGTCGGTTTCCAGGTCCTCGCGCCGGCGAAGGCCGACGACCGGCTGTACCGCGTGGGGGCCGCGCTCGAGGCGCTGCTCGAGCGCCAGTGGGGTGGCCCGCTCCTCGCCCAGGCCCCGGAGGTGGCCCGATGACTGCTCTCGTCGAGTACGACGACGCGATCGCGCGCTTCGACCCCGTGATCGGGATCGAGGTCCACGTGGAGCTCGGCACCAAGACCAAGATGTTCGACGGCGCCGCGGTGACGTTCGGCGCCGAGCCGAACACCGAGGTCACGCCGGTGAGCCTCGGCCTCCCGGGCGCGCTGCCCGCGGTCAACGGCACCGCGGTGGAGTACGCGATCCGCATCGGCCTGGCGCTCAACTGCCAGATCGCCGAGACCTGCCGGTTCGCGCGCAAGAACTACTTCTACCCGGACGTCCCCAAGAACTTCCAGACGTCGCAGTACGACGAGCCCATCGCGTACGAGGGCTTCGTAGACGTCGAGCTCGAGGACGGCACGGTGTTCCGCGTCGAGGTGGAGCGCGCGCACATGGAGGAGGACGCCGGCAAGAACACCCACGTCGGCGGCGCCACGGGGCGCATCCACGGCGCGGAGTACTCGCTGGTGGACTACAACCGCGCGGGCATCCCGCTCGTCGAGATCGTCACCAAGCCCATCACGGGCGCGGGGGAGCGGGCGCCCGAGGTGGCGCGCGCGTACGTGCAGACGCTGCGGGACATGTTCCGCGCGCTGGGCGTCTCCGAGGCCCGCATGGAGCGCGGCAACGTGCGCGCGGACGTCAACGTGTCCCTGCGGCCCACGCCCGCCTCGGCGCTCGGCACGCGCACCGAGACCAAGAACGTCAACTCGTTCCGCTCGATCGAGCGCGCGGTCCGCTACGAGATCTCGCGGCAGGCCGCGGTGCTCGACGAGGGTGGCGCCGTGGTCCAGGAGACCCGGCACTGGCACGAGGACACGAGCATCACGACGAGCGGGCGCATCAAGTCCGACGCCGAGGACTACCGGTACTTCCCGGAGCCGGACCTGGTGCCGATCGCGCCGTCGCGCGCGTGGGTCGAGGAGATCCGGGCCGCGCTGCCGGAGCTGCCGGCGGCTCGCCGCCGCCGCCTGCAGGGCGAGTGGGGCTACGCGGACGCCGAGATGCGTGACGTCGTCAACGCGGGCGCCCTCGAGCTGATCGAGGCCACGGTCGCGGCGGGCGCCTCGCCTGCGGCGGCACGCAAGTGGTGGATGGGCGAGTTGGCCCGCACCGCCAAGCAGCAGGACGTCGAGCTCGAGTCGCTGCCGATCACGCCCGCGCAGATCGCGGAGCTCCAGGGGCTGGTCGACTCGGGCCGCATCAACGACAAGCTCGCGCGTCAGGTGCTCGAGGGCGTCCTGGCCGGCGAGGGCGACCCGGCGGCTGTCGTCGTCGCGCGGGGCCTGGAGGTCGTGTCCGACGACGGCCCGCTGCTCGCGGCGATCGACGACGCGCTCGCGGCCCAGCCGGACATCGCGGAGAAGATCCGCGGCGGCAACCTCGGCCCGGTCGGCGCGATCATCGGCGCGGTCATGAAGGCGACGCGCGGCCAGGCCGACGCCGGCCGCGTCCGCGAGCTGCTGTTGGAGCGCGTCCAGGCCTGAGAAGTCGACGGGATCGCACGCTCGCCACGGGGTGAGCGTGCGATCCCGTCCGCCATTCACGGGCCGTTGACGTGCCATGTGGCGGGGTCTGGGCGGTGTGCCGGATCGCAAGTATCGGCGATGGTATCGAAATCGTTATCAAACTTCTCTTCGATATCGATATCGAAGTCGGTAGCGTCCGTCGCGACCCTTGGGCCCACGTCCGCGCAAAGGAGCGTCGATGTTTCGCACCCCTTGGCACCACCGATCACGCGCGACCGCCTTCCTGGCGGCCGCGGCCGTCGTCGCCAGCACAGTGACCACCGCAGCGCTCACGACGAGCGCGTCCGCGGCCGACGCCACGATCCTGTCCGCGTCGTTCGCCGACGACTCCTGGCAGACCGACTGGGAGCAGGACGGCGGCCCGGCGCTCAGCCGCGTCGACGTCGACGGCGACCCCGCGCTCCAGGTGGCGGGCCGCACGGCCGACTACGACGGCATCCAGACGAAGTCGGGTGTCGCCGCGGCCAAGCTGCTGCCGGGTGTCACGTACACGCTCTCGATGAAGGCGCGCCTCGCCGCGGGGACCGCCGGCAGCGCGGGTGTGCGGTTCGTCGTCAAGGACGACGCCTACAACTGGGTCGGCAACACGACCATGACGGCGGACGCGTGGGCCACGGTCACGGGCACGTACACGGCTCCGGCCAGCCCGCCGAGCGACTTCAAGGTGTACATCGGCACCGGCGACGTCACGGGCGGCGGCGTGTACACGTACCTGATCGACGACGTGCTCGTCACGGGACCTGGAGCGGAGGGACCCACCGCGGTGGTCAGCAACGGCTTCGAGGACGCGATCACGCCGTGGCGAGCCCGCAACTCCACCGTCGCCGCGACGACGGCCGAGGCCCGTACGGGCGCCAAGAGCCTGCTCGTGAGCGCACGCGGCGCCAACTGGGCGGGCGCCGAGGCCGACCTGAGCGGCGTGCTGCTCGACGGCGAGCAGTACGAGATCTCCGCGTGGGTCAAGCTCCCGGCGGGGACCGAGGGGACCTCCGGCATCAAGGTCACGGCGCAGACCGTGACGGGTGAGACCACCAGCTACGCGGGCATCACCAACCTCGCGACCGTGGGCGCCGACGAGTGGGCGCAGCTCACCGGGACCTTCACGCGCACGCCCGGGATGACGAGCGTGGTGCTGTACTTCGAGGCCGCGGACATCGGCGCCGCACACCCCGACTTCCTGGTCGACGACGTCGAGATCACCGGCCAGGCCGGCGGCGACGGCGACTACGTGGAGAGCGACCCGAACTTCGTGCCCGGCGGCGCCGTGAACGCGACGCAGACGCCCGTCACGGCGGCGCGCGGCACGGCGAAGACGTCGGCGCTCACGTTCGACGATGGCCCCAACGGCGCCACGACGCTCGAGCTCCTCGACTTCCTCAAGGCCAACGGCGTGCACGCGACGTTCTGCGTGATCGGCCAGAACATCACCGCGGGCACGGGCGACACCAGCGGCGCGACCGTGCTGCGCCGGATCGTCGCCGACGGCCACACGCTGTGCAACCACTCCACGGACTACGCGGGCATGGAGGGCCTGAGCAAGGCGCAGGCCGCCGCGAAGATGAAGCAGAACCTCGCGACCATCCGCGCCGCGCTGAACGACCCGTTCGCCGAGGTCCCGTACTTCCGCGCGCCCAACGGCACGTGGGGCGACACCTTGCAGCCGGCCGTGGCGCTGGGCATGCAGCCGCTCGCGGTCGCGAACCTGGTGAACGACTGGGACGGCGCCGAGAATGCGGGCGACGAGGCCAAGCTCACGGCGGCGCTGCGCGCGACGATCACGGGACACCCCGGCGAGATCGTGCTGGTGCACGACGGCGGAGGCGACCGCACGGCGGGCGTCGCCGCGGTCAAGACCGTGGTGGCCGAGCTGCTCGCGGACGGCTGGACGTTCACGCTCCCGGCCGGCGGCGCCGTGGAGAAGGGCAAGACGGTGCTGTCGTCGGACTTCGAGGACGGCACGCTGCAGGGCTGGGCGTCGCGCGACCTGGGCGACCCGAACGGCGCCGCGACGCTCGAGGTGGCCGACGAGGGCCACGAGAGCGCGCACTCCGCGCGCACGGCCGACCGCCTCTCGCAGGGCCACGGCCCGCAGTACGACGTGACTGCGCTCATGGTCCCGGGCGCCTCGTACGACGTGGAGGCGTGGGTCAAGTTCGAGGGCGCTCCTGGCGACATGACGCTCTCGGCGCACACCGTCAACGACGGCACGGACAACTACTCCAACCTGGTGCAGTTCACGGGCCTGTCGTCGAGCCAGTGGGTCAAGCTCACGGGCACGTTCACCATGCCGGCGTTCGACACCGCCGCGCAGCTCTACTTCGAGACGAAGTGGGCGAGCGGTGACGCGGGCAACACCTCGACGTTCCTGATCGACGACATCGTCGTCAAGACGACGCCGCCGGCGGTCATCCAGGACCTGACGCCGCTGCACAGCACGGTGGACTTCCCGGTGGGCGCCGCGATCGACGACCGTGAGACCGCCGGCTCGGCGAGCCAGCTCCTGCTGCGGCACTTCAACCAGGTGACCAGCGAGAACTACATGAAGCCCGAGGCCTGGTACGACGGCGACAAGCAGTTCCGCCGGCACCCGCAGGCCACCGCGCTCATGGACTTCGCGCAGGCCAACGACCTGCGGGTCTACGGGCACGTGCTGGTGTGGCACAGCCAGACCCCGGACTGGTTCTTCCAGGACGGCGGCCGCGACCTGACCAACAGCCCGGCCGACCAGGCGATCCTGCGCGAGCGCCTGCGCCAGCACATCCACGACGTCGCGGCGAACCTGGCCGGGACGTACGGAGAGTTCGGCTCTGCCACCAACCCGCTGGTCGCGTTCGACGTGGTCAACGAGGTGGTCGACGACGGCACCGCCTACAGCGACGGCCTGCGCCGCAGCAAGTGGTACCAGATCCTGGGCGAGCAGTTCATCGACCTCGCGTTCGAGTACGCGGACGACGAGTTCAACGGCGAGTTCGCGGCCGACGGCTCCGTCCGCCCGGTCAAGCTCTTCATCAACGACTACAACACCGAGCAGTCCGGCAAGCGCGGGCGCTACCACGCGCTCGTCGAGCGGCTGCTGGCCCGCGACGTCCCGGTCGACGGCGTCGGCCACCAGTTCCACGTCGCGCTGTCCACGCCGGTCAGCACGCTGGGCGACGCCCTGACGGCCTTCGAGGACCTGCCGGTGACCCAGGCCGTCACGGAGCTCGACGTGCAGGTGGGCTCGGCCGACCAGGCCAAGGCCATCGACCAGGGCTACTACTACCGCGACGCGTTCGCGGCGTTCCGGGCGCACAGCGCCGACCTGTACTCGGTCACGCTGTGGGGTCTGACCGACGGCCGCAGCTGGCGGGCGTCGAACAACGGCAAGCCGCTGCTGTTCGACGACTTCCTGCAGGCCAAGCCGGCGTTCTACGGCGCCGCGGGGCTCGAGCTGCCCGCGGCGGTCCGCAGCGCCAACGCGTTCCGCGCCGACGCCGGCGCCGACTACGCGGCGGGCTCGCTGGAGTGGCGCAAGCTCCCGCTGATCGGCGTGGGGGAGCACGCGCGGTTCCAGCTCCGCTGGGCGCCGGACACCCTGACGGTGTTCGTCGACGTCGACGACTCGACCAAGCAGCCGGCCACGGACGCGGTCGTGCTGGCCACGCCCGCGGGCGAGGTCACGTTGCGCCGTGACGGCACGGGCACGCTGCCGGGCACGGTGGCCGAGCGCGCCGGCGGGTGGACCGCGGTGGCACGGCTGCCGTTGTCCAGCGCGGCGCAGGGCGGCTCGACGCAGCTCGACGTGCGCACGGTGGACGGCGCGACGACGAGCGCGTGGAACACCCCGGGCGTGCTGGGGGCCGTCGCGTTCGTCGAGCCGCTGTCGTTCCTGCAGGTCACGCAGGCGACGAGCGCGCCGACGATCGACGGCGCCGTCGACGCGGTGTGGTCGGACGCGGGCAGCGTCCGCACGGCCAAGGACACGACGGGCTCGGGTGGCGCCCAGGCCGTCGTCAAGACGCTGTGGCGGGACAACATGCTGTACGTGCTGGCGGACGTGGCGGACCCGGTGGTCGACACGACCGGCTCCGACCCGTGGACCAAGGACTCGGTCGAGTTCTACGTGGACCCGGGCAACGCCAAGAACGGCTCGTACCGCTACGACGACACCCAGATCCGCATCAACGCGAACAACGAGGTGTCGTTCGGGACGGGCGACGAGGCGTTCCAGCGCGGCCGGCTCACCAGCGCGGTCGTCCGCACGGCCACGGGCTACCGGGTCGAGGCGGCGATCAGCCTGCTCGAGTACGGCGGCCAGGGCACGTTCCACGGCCTGGACTTCCAGGTCAACGACGCCGCGAACGGCGCCCGCAGCGCGATCACGAACTGGGCGGACCCGACGAATGCCGGGTACCAGTCGACCGCGCACTGGGGTGTCGGCCAGCTCGTCGGCCCTGCCAGCCACGACGTCGCGCCGAAGGTGACCACGCAGCCGAAGTCGGTGACCGTGGCCAACGGCGGCTCGGCGACGTACACCGCCAAGGCCTCCGGATCGCCTGCCCCGCGCGTGCAGTGGCAGGTCCGCCCGACGCCGCGTGGCGCCTGGGCCAACGTCCGGGGCGGCACGGCCACCACGCTGAAGGTGGTCGCGGGCAGGGGCACCGACGGCGCCGCGTACCGGGCCGTGTTCACCAACTCGGCGGGCACGGTGACCTCGTCGGCCGCGACGCTCACGGTCCAGAAGGTCAAGCCGCGGGTGGTCAAGCAGCCCACGCGGGTGCGGGCCGCGGCCTACCGGACCGTGACGGTGACGGTCCGCGTGAGCGGCTACCCGGCGCCGACCGTGCAGTGGTACGAGAAGCGCGAGGGCTGGTCCCGCTGGGTCGCGCTGCCGCGCGCGCGCACGACGAGCGTCACGTTGCTGGCCACGCCGGCGCGTGACAACGCGCAGTACCGCATGGTCGCCACGAACGCGGCGGGCGTGGTCACCTCCAAGGTGATCAGGCTCGACGTCGCGGGGCGGGGTGGGCCCAGGTAGGTCCCGTCCCACACGACGCGCCCCGACGACGAAGCCCCCGGCTGCCCCCCGGGGGCTTCGTCGTGGCGTCTGACGCGCAGGCCTGGTTCGCGCAACGTGACGGTAAAGAAACCCGTCGTAGGATCGGCGCAACGGAAGGCGGTCGTCATGGAGAAGCCCACCCTGCAGGGCGAGATGTTGGTGCTACGGCCCATCCGGGCCACCGACGTGGACGCGATGTGGGACATGCTCGACGACGCCGAGGGCAATCGCCTGACCGGGACGACGGAGAGGTTCACGCGGGACCAGATCGAGCGTTGGTGCGCGACGCGGGAGTCGGCGCAGGGCCGCTACGACTTCGCGGTCACCGTGCACGGCTCGGACGAGTTCCGCGGTGAGATCGTGCTCAACGAGATCGACGAGACCACGCGCTCGGCCAACCTGCGCCTCGCGATGCGGCCGAGCTTCCGCGGCCGCGGATACGGCACCGAGGGCATCCAGCTGGTGCTGGGATTCGCGTTCGACGGGCTGGGCCTGCACCGCGTGGAGCTCGACGTGCTGAGCATCAACACGCGGGCCAAGTCGCTGTACGAGAACCTCGGCTTCCAGCTCGAGGGCCGCAGGCGCGACGCGTACCGGGACGGCGACGGCTACTGCGACGCGATCATCATGGCGATGCTGGAGGACGAGTACCGGGCGTCTCAGCCCGCCTGACACTCGTCCCCCAGCGGGCGCCCGCCACACCTGAACGGCTGGCGGACGCCGAAACGTGCGGCCCGGCCTCTGGGAGCCGGACCGCACGTCCCGGTGCTGCTGGTCGCTGTGAGGGGGTCAGCGCAGCCAGCGGTTCTTCTCGACGAGGGGCAGCGCGGCCCACTTCTTGCCGAGGCCCCACGTGTCGCCCGCGAAGGTGAGGGCGACGACGACGAGCACCAGCGCGTAGATCACGTGGTAGTCGACGAGCGGGTTGGTCGAGCCCTGCTGCAGCGGCCACTCGGCCAGCCACATCATCGCCATGATGAACGAGCCGACCACCGCTGAGACCCGCAGGCCGACGCCGAGCATGACCGCGGCGCCGACGCCGAGCATGCCGAGCATGAATAGCCAGTCGCTCGCGGGGCTGGCCAGCGACGAGAACACGTCCTTGAACGGGCCGATCGCGGCGAACTTCATGAAGCCCTGGCTCGGCGTCCCGCCGTCGATCCACGAGAGCGAGGGCGAGCCCTCGGCGACTGCCGCCCCGGTGCTGTAGTGCAGTCCGAACGTCTTGTCGAGGAACGCCCACAGGAAGATGAAGCCGGTGGCGAGGCGGGTCGCGGCGAGGACCTTGCGGGCTGCCGACGAGGTGACGATGGTCTCTTCGGTGCGGGTCTGGGGGGCGCCGGCGAGGGTGTTGTCGGTGCCGCGAGCTGCCGCGTTGCTGAGTGCGGTCATGGTCGTTCATTCCTCCTGTGAGGGCTGTTCCCGAGTGGATCGCCCACGTGAACTCTTGTGCACGGGGGGTGCTGCATCCCGGGACGTTTGTCCTCAGTTCCTTCACACAGCGTTCACAGCCGCCGGCGTCGTGCTCCCGCAGCACTCCACGGCTCGCCTCGGGCACTCGTTCGAGGCGACCATGGGCGGATGAGCACACAGGATCGGGCCGCCTCGACGCGCCCGCGCGTGCCGCGCGACCGCGCTTTCTTCGGCCACCCGCTCGGGCTGATGACGCTGTTCGGCACCGAGCTGTGGGAGCGGTTCAGCTACTACGGCATGCGCGCGATCCTGCTGTTCTTCATCACCGACACGCTCGCCAACGACGGCCTGGGCCTCGACGACAGCCTGGGCAGCGCCCTCGTGGCGGTGTACGGCGCCGGGGTGTACCTGCTCTCGGTGATCGGCGGCTGGCTGGCGGACCGCGTGGTTGGCGCCCGGCGCTCCGTGCTCTACGGCGGCGTCATCATCGCGTCCGGGCACGTGTGCCTGGCGATCCCGGCGAGCCAGGCGTCCTACCTGGGCATCGTGCTGGTGGCGCTCGGCACCGGCCTGCTCAAGCCCAACGTGTCGAGCATGGTGGGGGAGCTGTACTCGCGCGAGGACACGCGGCGCGACTCCGCGTTCTCGATCTTCTACATGGGCATCAACATCGGCTCGCTGTTGGCGCCGATCCTCGTCGGAGCCGCGCGTGCCTGGGGCGGTTACCACGCGGGCTTCGCGGTGGCCGCGGTCGGCATGGCGATCGCGCTCGTGTTCTTCGTCGCCGGCCGCCCGTTGCTGGGTGGGGCGGGGGAGACCCCGCCGAACCCCCTGACGGCGGCCGACCGCGCGGGCGTGGCCAAGCTCGTCGCCGCGATCGGCGTCGGCGTCGCCCTCGCCGTCGCGCTCGCCGCGGCCGTCACCGGCGGCTTCACGCTCGAGACGTGGGTGGACGCGCTGAGCTACATCGCGCTGGCGGCGCCCGTGGCGACCTTCTGGGTGATGTTCCGCTCGCCCAAGGTCACCGCGCACGAGCGCAGCCGGCTCGCGGCGTACGTGCCGCTGTTCGTCGCGGCGATGCTGTTCTGGATGATCTTCGAGCAGGCGGCCAACACGCTGTCGGCGTTCGCCGAGGACCGCACGGACCTGACCTTCGCCGGCCACACGTTCTCGCCCGAGCTCTTCCAGTCCGTCAACCCCGCCGCGATCATCGTGCTCGCGCCCGTGTTCGCGTGGCTGTGGCTCAAGCTCGACGACCGCCCGCCGACCGCCGTGAAGTTCGCGATCGGGCTCACGCTCGCCGCGCTGTCGTTCCTTTTCCTCGCGGGCGTCTCGGCCGTGATCGGCGACGACTTGGCGCCGTGGTGGGTGCTCGTCGTCGTGTACGTGGTGCAGACCGTCGGCGAGCTGTTCCTGTCACCGGTCGGGCTCGCCGCGACGACGCTGCTCGCCCCGCAGGCATTCCGGGGGCAGGCCATGGCGCTGTGGTTCCTGGCCACCAGCGCGGGCAACGCGATCACCGCGCAGCTGGTGCAGGCCACCGAGGGCGCGAGCGACACCGCGTACTTCGGCGGCATCGGGGTGGCCGCGCTCGTCGTCGCGGGAGTGATGTTCGCGCTGGCCCCGTGGGTCACGCGGCACATCCACGCGGGCGCCGAGACCGAGGCCGAGGCGGCGCTCCCGCGCTGACGGAGACCGCGATCGGCTCGTCGGCACCGCCTGGAGCACCACGACGATCGCCCCAGCTACACCGACACTTACACCGACACTTACACCGACACTTACGCCGACGTGGCCGACGCGAGGGGCTTGCAGCTCGAGCGCTCGACCAGGGCCGTGGGGAGGCGGACATGCTCCGCGCCGCCCTGGCTGGCGCCGGACAGCAGGGCGACGAGCAGCTCGAGCGCGCGGGCGCCCATGTCCCGGAGCGGCTGCGCGACGGTCGTCAGGGGAGGGGTGCACAGCGCGGACTCGGGGACGTTGTCGAAGCCGATGACCGACAGGTCGTCGGGAACGGACAGGCCGAGCTCGCGTGCGACCTCGATCGTGTGGATGGCCGAGAGGTCGTTGGCGGCGAAGATCGCGGTGGGCCGGTCGGCGCGCGCGAGCAGCTCGCGCGCGGGCTGGTCCGCGGACTCGGCGCGGTAGCCGCCGACGCGGACCAGGGCGTCGTCGACGACGACTCCGGCCTGCGCCATCGCGTGCCGGAAGCCGGCCTCGCGCAGCCGCGCGGACTCCAGGTCGGTGCGCCCGCCCATGAAGCCGATGCGGCGGTGGCCGAGGCCCAGCAGGTAGCGGGTGGCCAGCTCGGCGCCCGCGAAGTTGTCGGAGTCGATGGTCGGCAGCCCCGACGGGCCGGTGTGCGGGTCGACCGCGACCACGGGGATCCCGTTGGCGGCGTCGACGACGGTGGGGGTCACGATGATCGCGCCGTCGATGAGCGTGCCGCCCAGGCGGGACAGGTAGCGCCGCTCCCAGCCGACGTCGCCGCCGCGCGCTCCGCCCGAGTAGGCGAGGAGCTCGTACCCGGTCTCGGCGACCGCGGCCGACGCGCCCTTGAGGAGCTCGGTGGAGAAGGGCTCGAACTCCGCGACGAGGATGCCGAGCACGTTGGTCTTGTGGCTGCGCAGCGAACGCGCGCCCAGGCTGATCTCGTACCCCAGCTCGTCGATGACCTGTTGCACGTGGTCGAGCGTCGACTGGCTGACGCCGTATCGTCCGTTGACCACTTTGGACACGGTGGCCACCGAGACGCCCGCCGTACGGGCGACATCGGCCATCTTGACGCGTGCTCCCTGCTCCACGCCGTGATCTTAGGGCACATGGCATCAGTTCGGTAACGGTGTCGATAACGGTATCGACAACGATTGACTTCCCCATATCGCTCTTGCCAGACTCGCGGCGTCCAGGTGGGTCAACGAAGACTGAAGGGACTGACATGGCACGGATGCGCCGTGCGGGCGCCGGTATGGCGCTCGTGACCACTCTCGCTCTGCTCGCCGCGTGCAGCAGCGGCGGAGACGACGGCTCGAACGACACCGGTTCGGGCGACAAGGACGTCACCATCACGTGGTGGCACAACTCCAACACCGGTGACGGCAAGGACTACTACGACAAGGTCGCCAAGAACTTCGAGGCCGCCAACCCGGGCGTCAAGATCGACGTCCAGGCCATGCAGCACGAGGACATGGTCACCAAGCTCGAGGCCGCCTTCCAGGCCGGCGACGCCCCCGACGTCTACATGGAGCGCGGCGGCGGCGAGCTGAAGGACCACGTCGAGGCGGGCCTGACGCGCGACCTCAGCGAGGACGCCAAGGACACGATCGCCAAGCTCGGCGGTTCGGTCGGCGGCTTCCAGGTGGACGACAAGACCTACGCGCTGCCGTTCTCGCTCGGCGTCGTGGGCTTCTGGTACAACAAGGCGCTCTTCGAGCAGGCCGGTGTCACCGACGTGCCGAAGACGTGGGACGAGATGTACGGCGTCTTCGACAAGCTCAAGGCCGCGAACATCATCCCGATGTCGGTGGGCGCGGGCGACGGCTGGCCGTCGGCGCACTACTGGTACTACTTCTCGCTGCGCGAGTGCACCGAGGCCACCCTCAAGGACGCGGTCAAGTCCCTCGACTTCTCCGACGAGTGCTTCGTGCGCGCCGGTGAGGACCTCGAGGAGCTGCTCGGCAAGGACCCGTTCAACCCGGGCTTCCTGCAGACCGCTGCTCAGAAGGACGTCACCAGCGCCTCGGGCCTGCTCGCCACCGGCAAGGTCGCGATCGAGCTCCAGGGCCACTGGGAGCCCGGCGTGATGCAGGGCCTCACCGAGGACGGCAAGGGCCTCGGCGAGAACACGGGCTGGTTCCCGTTCCCCAAGACGGCCAAGGGCGAGGGCGACCCCAAGGACGCCCTCGGCGGCGGTGACGCATGGGCTGTCGGCGCCAACGCGCCCGACGAGGCCGTCGACTTCGCCGAGTACCTGCTGTCCGACGAGGTGCAGAAGGGCTTCGCCGAGCTCGACATGGGCCTGCCGGTCAACCCGACGGCCACGCAGTACGTGTCCGACCCGGCGCTGGCCACGCTCCTCGACGTCCGCAACGAGGCGCCGTACGTGCAGCTGTACTTCGACACCGCGTTCGGCGCGTCGATCGGTGGCGCCATGAACGACGCGATCAACGCGCTGTTCGCCGGCAAGGCCACGCCGCAGGAAGTCGTCGCCAAGACGCAGGCAGCGGCTGACGAAGAGAAGTGACCGACGTGGCAGACGACGCGACCGCCCCCGTGGGCACCGCCTCGGCTGCGACGTCCACCCAGGTGGCTCCGGCCGTCGACCGCGCACCCGCGCGGCCGGCGGCCGGCGCCCCGGTGGGACGCCGCGGTAGTGGCTCCGCAGCCCGCAAGCGCCTGGAGATCGCGGTCTTCGTGGCGCCCGCCTTGCTCTTGTTCGGCTTCTTCGTGGTCTGGCCGATCGTCAAGGCGGTCCAGTTCTCGTTCTACCGCTGGAAGGGTTACGGCCCGCTGGTCGATTTCGTCGGCCTGCGCAACTACGTCAAGGTGCTGCAGAACGACGTCTTCATCGGCGCGCTCCAGCACAACTTGATCATCGTGGTGGCGTCGATCGCCATCCAGCTCCCGCTCGGCCTGCTGGTCGCGCTCATGCTCAACCGGCGCATGCGCGGCCAGGGCGCGCTGCGGACGATCATCTTCGTCCCGTACGTGTTGTCCGAGGTCATCGCGGGTGTCGTGTGGGTGCAGCTGCTGCAGCCGCAGTGGGGCATGATCGACACCGTCCTCGGCTGGTTCGGCCTCCACGGGCCGGCGCAAGGGTTCCTGGCGACGCCCGAGTACGCGTTGCCGACCGTCATCGTCGTGCTCACGTGGAAGTACCTGGGCCTGGCGATCCTGCTGTTCCTCGCCGGCCTGCAGAGCGTCCCCGAAGAGCTCTACGAGGCCGCGCAGCTCGACGGCGCCTCGTGGTGGCAGGTGCAGCGCAAGGTCACGATCCCGCTGCTGGGCCCGACCCTGCGCACCTGGGCGTTCCTGTCGATGATCGGCTCGCTCCAGCTCTTCGACATGGTGTGGATCCTCACCGGCGGCGGCCCCGCCAACGCCACCGAGACCATGGCGACCTTCCTGGTCAAGGAAGGCACCAAGCGCTCCAACTACGGCATCGCGTCCGCCGCTTCGGTGATCTTGTTCGTCGTCGCGCTCGTGCTCGCGCTGCTCTACCAGTACTTCATCCTGCGCCGCGACAACACGGCCGCCACCGTCGTCGGAAAGAAGGCCAAGCGATGACGACCGTTACCGCAGCCGAGTACGCGGCCGCCTCGGCCGAGCGCCACGGCAGGCGTCGTCGCGGGAGCACCAACTCCATGCGCGGCGGAAGCCCGCTGATCTGGTTCATCGCGCTCGTCGTCGTCGGGATCACGCTCGGGCCGGTGCTGTACGGCATCCTGTCCGGCTTCCGCACCAACGCGCAGCTCGCCGACAGCCCGTCGGCGCTGCCGAACCCGTGGGTGTTCTTCAACTACTCGGGCGTGCTGTCCAACCCGCAGTTCTGGAAGTACGTGGGCAACTCCACCGCGATCGCGGCGATCACCACCACGATCGTCGTGGTGTTCGGGATCATGGCCGCGTACCCGCTGGCCCGCTACAAGTTCAAGTGGCGCGAGCCGCTGTTCATGGTGTTCGTCCTGGGCCTGCTGTTCCCGGCGACCGTTGCGATCATCCCGCTGTTCATCCTCATCACCAAGGACCTCCACATGGGGAACACCTGGTGGGGGATCGCGCTGCCGCAGGCCGCGTTCGCGCTGCCGGTCACGGTCGTCATCCTGCGGCCGTTCCTCCAGGCGCTGCCCGACGAGCTCGAGGAGGCGGCGATGCTCGACGGCGCGTCCCGCGTCGGCTTCTTCTGGCGGATCGTGCTGCCGCTGTCCGGTCCGGGCATGGTCACGGTCGGCGTGCTCGCGTTCGTCGGCTCGTGGAACGCGTACCTGCTCCCGCTGCTCCTGCTGCAGGGGGACATGAAGACCCTGCCGCTCGGCGTCGCGGACTTCTCCTCCGAGCACGGCTCCGACATGGCGGGCGTGTTCGCATTCACGTCGCTCGCGATGATCCCGGCGCTCGTGTTCTTCCTCGCCATGCAGAAGCGGATCGTCAGCGGCCTCGCGGGCGCGGTGAAGGGCTGAGCACCACCATGACTGACACGACACAGCGGCCGGCGACGGTCGTCACCACGGACGAGCGCGCGGCGCGCGTCCAGGACCTCGTCGGCCGCATGACCCTCGACGAGAAGCTCGCGCAGATCGTCGGGTTCTGGGAGAAGGGCGACGGCGAGGTCGTCGCGCCGCTCCAGGGCGAGTTCACGCGTGAGGGCGGGCTCGACGACGCCGTGCAGCACGGGCTCGGCCACCTGACCCGCGTGTACGGCACGCGCCCGGTGGACGCCGTCGAGCGGGCCGCGTGGCTGTGGCAGCGGCAGCGGGCGCTGGTCCGCGAGACGCGCCTGGGCATCCCCGCCCTGGTGCACGAGGAGTGCCTCACCGGCCTGTCCGCGTGGCGGGCCGCGACGTTCCCGACGCCGCTGGCGTGGGGCGCGGCGTGGGACCCGGAGCTCGTCGAGCAGATGGCCTCCGCGATCGGCGACTCCATGCACGAGCTCGGCGTGCACCAGGGCCTGGCTCCGGTGCTCGACGTGGTCCGCGACCCCCGGTGGGGGCGCGTGGAGGAGTGCATCGCCGAGGACCCGTACCTCGTCGGGACGCTGGGCACGCAGTACGTGCGCGGGCTGCAGTCGGCGGGCGTGCACGCGACGCTCAAGCACTTCGTCGGGTACTCGGCGTCGCGTGCGGGCCGCAACTTCGGGCCCGTGAGCGCGGGGCCGCGCGAGCTCGCGGACGTGCTGCTCATCCCGTTCGAGATGGCGGTGCGTGACGGCGGCGTGCGCTCGGTGATGAGCGCGTACCAGGAGATCGACGGCATGCCCGTTGCGGCCGATCCCACCTTCCTGACCGACGTGCTGCGGGGCGAGTGGGGATTCGACGGCGTCGTCGTGGGCGACTACTTCGGGGTCGCGTTCCTCGACATCCTGCACCACGTCGCGGACGGCCTCGGCGAGGCGGCGGGCCTCGCGCTCGCGGCCGGCATGGACATCGAGCTGCCCACAGGTGACGCGTTCCTGGAGCCGTTGGCGGCCGAGGTCGCCGCGGGCCGCGTGCCCGAGGCGCTCGTCGACCGGGCCGTGACGCGCGCGCTGCTGCAGAAGGCCGAGCTCGGCCTCCTGGACGCGACGTTCGACGACGAGCCGCCCACGGCGGTCGACTTGGATTCCCCGCACCACCGCGCGATCGCCGCGCGGCTCGCGGCGCAGTCCGTCGTGCTGCTCTCCAACGACGGCTCGCTGCCGTTCGCGGACGACGACCGCGTGGCGCCCCGCCGGATCGCCGTGATCGGCCCCAACGCCGACCGCGCCGAGTCGATGTTCGGCTGCTACTCGTTCGTCAACCACGTGCTCGAGCACCACCCCGAGGCCGAGCGCGGCCTCGAGGTCTCGACGATCCTGGAGTCGCTGCGCGCCGAGCTGCCCGCATCGCAGGTGGTCTACGCGCGCGGCTGCGCCGTCGACGACGACGACCGCTCCGGCTTCGACGAGGCCGCGGTGCTCGCGGCGGAGGCGGACGTCGCCGTGCTCGTCGTCGGGGACCAGGCGGGGCTGTTCGGCCGCGGGACCTCGGGCGAGGGCTGCGACCGGGACTCGCTCGAGCTCCCGGGTGTGCAGCGCGCGCTCGTCGAGGCGGTGCTCGCCACGGGCACGCCCGTCGTGCTGGTGATGGTGACCGGGCGGCCGTACGCGGTGGACTGGGCGCTGTCGTCGTGCGCGGCCGTGGTCCAGGCGTTCTTCCCGGGCGAGGAGGGCGCGCCCGCGATCGCGGGCGTCCTGGCCGGGCGGATCAACCCGTCCGGGCGGCTGCCGGTGAGCATGCCGCGCTCGGCGGGCGCGCAGCCGTACTCCTACCTGCACCCCGCGCTGGGCGGCGACGGCGACGTCACCAACCTGGCCAGCCGGCCCGCGCGCCCCTTCGGGTACGGGCTGTCCTACACCGCGTTCACGCGTTCCGACCTGACGGTCGCCGCGCCCGAGGCACCGACGTCGGGTTGGGTGCGGGCGTCGGTCGTCGTGGCCAACACCGGCGACCGTGCCGGGGACGACGTGGTGCAGCTCTACGCGCACGACGTGATCGGCTCGGTGACGCGCCCGGTCGCGCAGCTCGTCGGGTACCAGCGCGTGTCGCTGGCGCCGGGCGAGTCCGTGCGCGTCGAGTTCGACGTCCCGACGACGCGGCTCGCGTTCGCGGGGCGTGACCTGGCGCGGATCGTCGAGCCGGGGGTCGTCGAGCTGTGGGTCGGCGACTCGTGCGAGCACCGCGAGACCACCACGTCCGTGCGCCTCGTCGGCGGCGTGCACACGATCACCGACGACGCCCGCTGGACCTCCGCCGAGGTGTACCCCCTGCCGCTCGGCTGAGCCTCGGGCGCGTCCGAGCGCCCGCTGGGACGCGCGTCCGTGGATCATCCCGCGGACGCGCGTCCCACACTGTGGGCCGGGCGACGTAACGTGTGCTGCGCGCGGCCCCCATCCGCGCTGATCGAAGCCTCGCGAGGAGTTGTGATGAGCCGTCCGCTGCGTTCCCGGACCTCGACCCACGGCCGCAACATGGCCGGCGCCCGCGCGCTGTGGCGCGCGACCGGCATGGGCTCCGACGACTTCGGCAAGCCGATCATCGCGATCGCCAACTCGTACACGCAGTTCGTCCCGGGCCACGTGCACCTCAAGGACATGGGCGACCTGGTGGCGTCCGCGATCGTCGAGGCGGGGGGCGTCGCCAAGGAGTTCAACACCATCGCGGTCGACGACGGCATCGCGATGGGCCACGGCGGGATGCTGTACTCGCTGCCCTCGCGGGACCTGATCGCGGACTCCGTGGAGTACATGGTCAACGCGCACTGCGCGGACGCGCTCGTGTGCATCTCCAACTGCGACAAGATCACGCCCGGCATGCTCAACGCGGCGCTGCGCCTGAACATCCCGGTGATCTTCGTGTCCGGCGGGCCGATGGAGGCGGGCAAGGCGGTCGTCGCCAACGGCGTGGCGTCCACGCCGCTCAACCTCATCAACGCGATCAACTACTCGGCCGACGACGGCGTCTCCGACGACGCGCTCGCCAAGGTCGAGGAGAACGCGTGCCCCACGTGCGGCTCGTGCTCGGGCATGTTCACGGCCAACTCGATGAACTGCCTGACCGAGGCGCTCGGGCTCTCGCTGCCGGGCAACGGCTCGACGCTGGCCACACACACCGCGCGCCGTGAGCTGTTCCTCGAGGCAGGGCGCACGATCGTCTCGCTGGCCAAGCGCTACTACGACGAGGCCGACGACTCGGTGGCGCCGCGCTCGATCGCGACCAAGGCCGCGTTCAGCAACGCGATGGCGCTGGACGTCGCGATGGGCGGCTCGACGAACACCGTCCTGCACATCCTGGCCGCGGCGCAGGAGGCGGGCGTCGACTTCACGCTGGCCGACATCGACGCGCTGTCGCGCCGCGTGCCCTGCCTGGCCAAGGTCGCGCCCAACCACCCGAACTTCCACATGGAGGACGTGCACCGCGCGGGCGGCATCCCCGCGCTGCTGGGCGAGCTCGACCGCGGCGGGCTGCTCGACCATTCGGTCACATCCGTGCACACGCCGACGCTGCGCGAGTGGCTCGACGACTGGGACATCCGCGGCGGGCGCGCGACGCAGCGCGCGCTCGACCTGTTCCACGCCGCGCCCGGGGGAGTGCGCACCACGCAGGCGTTCTCGACGTCGAACGTGTGGTCGTCGCTCGACACCGACGCGGCCGACGGCTGCATCCGGTCGGTCGAGCACGCCTACACCGTGGAGGGTGGGCTCGCGGTGCTGCGCGGCAACCTGTCGCAGGACGGCGCGATCATCAAGACCGCGGGCATCGACCCGGACGTCTTCCACTTCGTCGGCACCGCCGTGGTGTGCGAGTCGCAGGAGGAGGCGGTCGACAAGATCCTCCGCAAGGAGGTGCGCGCGGGGCACGTCGTCGTCGTGCGGTACGAGGGGCCGGCGGGCGGCCCGGGCATGCAGGAGATGCTCTACCCGACGTCCTTCATCAAGGGCCGTGGGCTGGGCAAGGTGTGCGCGCTGATCACCGACGGGCGGTTCTCGGGCGGGTCGTCGGGCATCTCGGTGGGCCACGTGTCCCCGGAGGCAGCGGCCGGCGGGACCATCGGGCTCGTCGAGGACGGCGACGAGATCGAGATCGACGTCGAGACGCGCCTGATCCGGCTCAACGTGCCCGACGAGGTCCTGGCCGAGCGCCGCGCCAAGATGGAGGCGTCGGAGCGCCCGTGGCAGCCGGTCAACCGCGACCGCTACGTCTCGCAGGCGCTCCAGGCGTACGCCGCGATGGCCACGTCCGCTGACCGCGGCGCCGTCCGCGACCTCTCGCTGATCCGCCGCTCCTAGGCGGCTCGCGCTCGCGCTGTAGCTCGGCCCGGGCCTCGCCGCGAAGGCCAGGCGAGATACCCGGCGGGGTATCATTCCTGTCATGTGTTCTCCCGCCGTGTGCGCCGACTGTGGCAAGACGACCTGGGCCGGCTGCGGCCAGCACGCCGACGAGGTGCTGGCGCAGGTGCCCGCCGAGCAGCGCTGCGCCTGCCGCTGAGCTGCTGCTGACCTGAGGATCGGAGGTCGCCGCATGGAGCTGGACCCAGCCGAGTTGGCCAAGGTCTCGAACCGGCTCAAGCGCGCGCAGGGGCAGCTGGCCGCCGTCGTGCGGATGCTCGACGAGGGCCGCGACTGCGAGGACGTCGTCACGCAGCTCGCCGCGGTCTCCAAGGCGCTCGACCGCGCGGGCTTCGCGATCATCGCCGCCGGCATGCGGCAGTGCGTGACGCAGGACGTCGACGGCGCCGACGCGCTGGACGTCGCCAAGCTGGAGAAGCTCTTCCTCTCGCTGGCGTAACCACCCGCCCAGCCGCGCGCGTGCGGTCCCGTCCGGTCCTACCGTGGGCCCATGACGAGCACCGACGCAGGTCCGGATATCAAGCCGCGCTCGCGGCAGGTCACCGACGGGCTGGAGGCGACCGCCGCGCGCGGCATGCTCCGAGCCGTCGGCCTGGGCGACGAGGACTTCGCCAAGCCGCAGATCGGCGTCGCGAGCTCGTGGAACGAGATCACGCCGTGCAACCTGTCGCTCGACCGGCTGGCCAAGGCCGTCAAGGACGGCGTGCACGCGGGCGGCGGCTACCCGCTCGAGTTCGGCACCATCTCGGTGTCCGACGGCATCTCGATGGGCCACGAGGGCATGCACTTCTCGCTGGTCAGCCGGGACCTGATCGCCGACTCGGTGGAGACGGTCATGCAGGCCGAGCGGCTCGACGGCTCGGTGCTGCTCGCGGGGTGTGACAAGTCGCTGCCCGGCATGCTCATGGCCGCCGCGCGCCTGGACTTGGCGTCGGTGTTCCTCTACGCCGGCTCGATCATGCCGGGCTGGGTCAAGCTCTCGGACGGCACCGAGAAGGACGTGACGATCATCGACGCGTTCGAGGCCGTCGGGGCGTGTGCGCGCGGGCTGATGTCCAAGGAGGACGTCGACCGCATCGAGCGCGCGATCTGCCCCGGCGAGGGCGCGTGCGGCGGCATGTACACCGCCAACACGATGGCGTCGGTGGCCGAGGCGATGGGCATGTCCCTGCCGGGGTCCGCGGCGCCGCCGTCCGCCGACCGGCGTCGGGACCAGTTCGCGCGGCGCTCGGGGGAGGCGGTCGTCGAGCTGCTGCGCCGGGGCATCACCGCGCGTCAGATCATGACGAAGGAGGCGTTCGAGAACGCGATCGCGGTGGTCATGGCCTTCGGCGGCTCGACGAACGCCGTCCTCCACCTGCTCGCGATCGCGCACGAGGCCGAGGTGGAGCTGACCCTCGACGACTTCTCGCGCGTCGCCGAGCGGGTCCCGCACCTGGGCGACCTCAAGCCGTTCGGCCGCTACGTGATGAACGACGTGGACCGGATCGGCGGCGTGCCCGTCGTCATGAAGGCGCTGCTCGACGCGGGCCTGCTGCACGGCGACTGCCTCACCGTGACCGGCCGCACCGTCGCGGAGAACCTGGCCGAGGTGAACCCGCCGGACCCCGACGGCAAGATCCTGCGCGCGCTCGACAACCCCATCCACCGCACCGGCGGCATCACGATCCTGTCCGGCTCGCTGGCGCCCGAGGGCGCGGTGGTGAAGTCCGCGGGGTTCGACTCGGACGTGTTCGAGGGGACCGCGCGCGTCTTCGAGCGCGAGCGGGCGGCGCTCGACGCGCTCGAGGACGGGACGATCCAGGCGGGCGACGTCGTCGTCATCCGCTACGAGGGGCCCAAGGGCGGACCGGGCATGCGCGAGATGCTCGCGATCACCGGCGCCATCAAAGGCGCGGGCCTGGGCAAGGACGTGCTGCTGCTGACCGACGGCCGGTTCTCGGGCGGCACCACCGGGCTGTGCGTCGGGCACGTGGCGCCCGAGGCGGTGGACGCCGGGCCCATCGCGTTCGTCCGCGACGGCGACCGCATCCGGCTCGACATGGCCAACGCCCGGTTGGAGCTCCTGGTCGACGAGGCCGAGCTCGCCTCTCGTCGAGAGGGCTGGGAGCCGCTGCCCCCGCGCTACACCCGCGGCGTCCTGGCCAAGTACGCCAAGCTCGTCCAGTCCGCCAGCAAGGGCGCCGTCCTGATCTAGGCCGGCAAGTTTCGGGGCGGACGAACAATCGACGGGCCACGCGAGGTGCGGCGGGCCTTCGTCGCGCATTCGTATACGCAAAGACGTGTGCCCAAAGTCCCATGCGGCGCACCATGCCCTCTCCTAACGTCGATGTATACGCATGTACACATCACCGAAGGGGGCTGCCGTGCCGCTGCGCTCCAACCCTGGCCCGGGCTGGCCCACCCGCCGTCGGCTCGCCGTCGTCGGCAGTGTCGCCGTGGCGGCGATCGCGCTCGGCGCGGTGGTGGCGACGAACCACCGAGACGGCGGCCCGATCGCCTCGCAGGTGCTCGCCGCCACTCCGGCGGCCGACTCGGCAGACGAGGGCGCAGAGCTCGGCGAGCCCGCGCGCGACGGGGACTTCGAGTTCACCGTCACCGCCATGGAGTGCGGCGCTGGCACCGTGGGCACCGAGGAGCTGCACAAGGACGCGGACGGGCAGTTCTGCCTGGTCGACGTGACGGTGGAGAACCTCGGAGACGAGACGCACCTCTTCTTCCACGAGGTGCAGAAGGTGTACGACGCGGACGGCAACCAGTACGCGGCCGACACCGAGGCGTCGCTCTACCTGGCCGAGTCCACCGCCGTGCTGTCGGAGGTGCGGGCGGGCCGGCGAGCGGACGCGACGGTCGTCTTCGACGTCCCGGAGGCGGTGACCCCGACGGTCGTCGAGCTGAGCCACACGCTCTCGTCGGGCGGCGTGCGGATCGCACTGCCAGACCAGCCGTGACGTGCCAGGGTCGGAGGCATGGCCTGGACCCCGGATGACGCGCCCTGGTGGACCCGTGCGGTGGTCTACCAGGTGTACCCCCGCAGCTTCGCGGACTCGGACGGCGATGGCATCGGCGATCTGCGCGGCGTGCTCACGCACCTGGACCACCTGGTCGAGCTCGGCGTGGACGTCGTGTGGCTGTCGCCGATCTACCGCAGCCCGCAGGACGACAACGGGTACGACATCAGCGACTACACCGACGTCGACCCGATGTTCGGCACGCTCGCGGACCTGGACGAGCTGATCGCGGCGCTGCATGAGCGCGGGATCCGCCTGGTCATGGACCTCGTCGTCAACCACACGTCCGACGAGCACGCGTGGTTCGTCGAGAGCCGCTCGTCGAGAGACAACCCCAAGCGCGACTGGTACTGGTGGCGGCCCGCGCGCGAGGGCATGGCCACGGGTGCGCCGGGGGCCGAGCCGAACAACTGGGGCTCGTTCTTCTCGGGCTCGGTGTGGGAGCTCGACGACGCCACCGACGAGTACTACCTGCACCTGTTCAGCCGCCGCCAACCCGACCTCAACTGGGAGAACCCGCAGGTCAGGCAGGCTGTGCACGCGATGATGCGGTGGTGGCTGGACCGCGGCGTCGACGGCTTCCGGATGGACGTCATCAACGCGATCTCCAAGGCTCCGGGCCTACCGGACGGCGAGGTCCACGGCGGCGCCCACGGCGACGGGAGCCCGCACTACCTGCACGGGCCGCGGCTGCACGAGTTCCTCGCGGAGATGCACCGCGAGGTGTTCGCGGGCCGCCCGGACCGCCTGTTGACCGTGGGGGAGATGCCCGGAGTCACGATCGACGAGGGCCGCCTGTTCACCGATCCCGCGCGCCGCGAGGTCGACATGGTGTTCCAGTTCGAGCACGTCGGCCTGGACCACGGCCCCGGCGGCAAGTTCGACCCGAAGCCGCTGCGGCTGACCGACCTCAAGGCGACGTTCGGGCGGTGGCAGGCGGGGCTCGCCGAGGCGGGCTGGAACAGCCTGTACTGGGACAACCACGACCAGCCGCGCGTCGTGTCCCGGTTCGGAGACGACGGGAAGCATCGCCGGGAGTCGGCGAAGGCGCTCGCCACGCTGCTGCACCTGCACCGCGGGACGCCGTACGTCTACC
>JAEWOA010000123.1 GCA_023461115.1 Actinomycetes bacterium | reverse complement strand
GCCCGCGGTCGCGGCGGCGCTCGCGGACCTCGCGGCCGCGGCGCTGGAGGCCTCGCTGGCGTTGGCCCGCGCGGAGCTCGGCGACCACGGGGCCGCGGCGCGGATCGCGGTGATCGGCATGGGCAAGGCCGGCGGGCGGGAACTGAACTACGTGAGCGATGTCGACGTGATCTACGTCGTCGAGCCCGCTCCAGGCGCCGACGAGGCGGACGCGCTCGCGGCGGGGACGAGGTTGGCCACGGGACTGGCGCGCGCGTGCTCCACGCCGTCGGGCGAGCCCGCGCTGTGGCCGGTCGACGCCGCACTGCGGCCCGAGGGCAAGGACGGCCCGCTCGTCCGGACGCTCGCGAGCCACCGCGCGTACTACGAGCGCTGGGCCAAGACGTGGGAGTTCCAGGCGTTGCTCAAGGCCCGGCCGCTCGCGGGGGATCCGGAGCTCGGCGCGCAGTACGTCGCGATGACGCAGCCGTTCGTGTGGGCGGCGGTGCAGCGCGAGCACTTCGTCGAGGACTCGCAGGCCATGCGCCGCCGCGTGGAGAGCCACGTGCCCGCGTCGGAGGCGGATCGTCAGCTCAAGCTCGGCGCGGGGGGCTTGCGGGACGTCGAGTTCACTGTGCAGTTGCTGCAGTTGGTCCACGGCCGCGCCGACGAGGCCATCCGCTCGGGCAACACCCTCACGGCGCTGGCCGCGCTCGCGGCGGGCGGGTACGTGGGCCGCGACCATGCGGCTCGGCTCGCGGTCTGCTACCGGTTCCTGCGCCTGCTGGAGCACCGCATCCAGCTCCACCGTTTGCGGCGCACGCATCTGCTCCCGACGAGCGAGGCGGACCTGCGCCGGCTCGCCCGCAGTGCGGGGATGCGCGCCGACGGCGCCGAGGGGCTCGTCGAGCGGTGGCGTTCGGTCAAGCGGGACGTGCGCCGCCTGCACGAGGAGCTGTTCTACCGCCCGCTGCTGCCCGCGACCGCCCAGCTGTCCGCGGAGGAGGCGAGCCTCGCGCCCGAGGCGGCGCGGGCGCGGCTGGCCGCGATCGGCTACCGCGATCCCGCGGGCGCCGCGCGGCACATCGCCGCGCTCACCGAGGGCGTCTCCCGGCGCGCCGCGATCCAGCGGCAGCTGCTGCCGGTGATGCTCGGCTGGTTCGCCGACGGACCCGACCCGGACGGTGGCCTGTTGGCCTTCCGCCGCCTCTCCGACGAGCTCGGCACGACCCACTGGTACCTGAAGCTCCTGCGCGACTCCGGCACTGCCGCGCAACGCCTCGCGGTGGTGCTGTCGACCTCCAAGTACGTCGCCGACGCGCTCATGCGCTCGCCCGAGTCGGTGACGTGGCTGGCCGACGACGACGAGCTCGAGCCGCGCGGCCACGAGCGCCTGTGGGGCGAGGCGGACCACGTGCTGACGCGTGCGTACGAGCCGGTGCCGGCGATCACCGCGATGCGTGGGCTGCGCCGCCGTGAGCTGGCCCGCACCGCCGCGGCCGAGGTGCTGGGCGTGGTCACCGGCAGGCGCGCCGCGCACAGCCTCACGGTCGCCGCGGACGTCGTGCTCCAGGGCGCGCTACGGGTCGCCGAGTGGGAGGCGCGGGCCGCGCGTGGGCTCGACGAGAGCCCGACGCGCCTGCTGATCGTCGCGATGGGCCGGTTGGGCGGGCGGGAGCTGGGGTACTCGTCGGACGCGGACGTGCTCTTCGTGCACGACCCGCGGCCGGGGTCTGACGCGCGCGAGTCCCAGGAGTTCGCGCTCACGGTCGCGACGAGCCTGCGGCAGCTCCTCGGCGCGGTGAGCCCCGAGCCGACGCTCGCGGTCGACGCGGACCTGCGGCCCGAGGGGCGCAACGGCCCGCTGGTGCGGTCGTTCGACTCCTACGCGGAGTACTACGAGCGGTGGTCGTCGCCGTGGGAGAGCCAGGCGTTGCTGCGCGCGCGGCCGGTCGCGGGCGACGAGGCGCTGGGGGAGCGGTTCGTCGCGCTGATCGACGCGCTGCGCTATCCCGTCGGGGGCCTCGACCCGGCGACGTCGCGTGAGATCCGGCGCATCAAGGCGCGCGTCGAGGCGGAGCGGCTGCCGCGCGGCCAGGACCCGGCCCGGCACCTGAAGCTCGGGCGCGGTGGGATCGCCGACGTCGAGTGGACCGTGCAGCTCCTGCAGCTCGAGCACGCGCACGACGAGCCGGCGTTGCGCACCACCGGCACGCTCGAGGCGCTGGCCGCCGCGACCGCCGCGGGCTTCCTGGAGGAGTCCGACCACCAGGCGTTGGCCGCGGCGTGGGAGCTCGCGTCCCGGCTGCGCGACGCGAACGTGCTGTGGACGGGCCGCGCCGACGGATCGCACGCCGATGTGCTGCCGCACGACCGGCAGGCGCTCGCGGGGCTCGCGCGTGTGCTCGGCTACCCCGCGGGCTCGGGCGGGCTGCTCGAGGAGGACTACCTGCGCACGGCCCGCCGGGCGCGGGCTGTCGTGGAGCGCGTGTTCTACGGCTGACGGCGCCGCTCAGCGCTCCGCGTCGTCGGGCGTGTCGGGCTCGTCCGGGCCGCGCCCGCCGGCCGGCTCGGGCTCGTCGGTGACGATGGGCGCCACGCCGGGGTCGGGCGACGTGCGCTTGGTCTCGTCGAGGTCGACCCAGCCGCGGTGCTTGCGCAGCTCGACGACGTCCTCGTGCAGCAGCGGGTCGTCGACGAGCTCGTGGCGGCGGATGTAGGTGGACGCGACGGCTTGCACGGTCGCGATCACGGGCAGCGCGAGGAAGGCGCCGATCGCGCCGAAGACCGCGCCGAACCCGATCACGCCGACGAACGACACCGCGGGGTTGATCTGCAGGGCGCGCGCCGAGATCTTGGGGGAGAACCAGTAGTTCTCGACCTGCTGGTACAGGATGATGAACGCCAGCACGACCAGCGCCTTGAGCGGGGAGATCGTCAGCGCGACGGCCACCGGCAGCGCGCCGCCGATGTACGTGCCGATCGTCGGGACGAACTGTGAGACCACGCCGGTGAACGCCGCGAGCGGCAGCGCGTACGGGATGTCGATCAGCGCCAGGAAGATCCAGGTGAACACCGTGCAGAGCGCCGCGAGCGCCAGGCGCGAGTTGATGAAGTCCGCGATCTTCTCGGTGGAGACCTCCCACAGCCGCAGCACCTCGCGCTGGCGCACCGGCTCCAGGAACCGCAGCACCGCGGCGCGGAACCGGGGCCCGGTGCTGGCCATGTAGTACGTCACCAGCAGGACCGACGTGAACGTGAAGATGCCGCCGATCAGGGACGCGCCCGCGCCGATGATCGTCGGGGCGAAGTCCTGCCAGTGCGACGCGATCGTGTCGACGGCCTCGTCGGCGCTGGGCAGCTGCGTTCCGAAGGTGCTGTCGACCCACTCGACGAGGCTCGCGTAGTACTCGGGCAGGTGCTGCACGAAGTCGACGACCTGGTCGACGAACAGGCTTCCGAACAGCGCGATCACGGCCCCGATGCCGATGAGCGAGGTGGCCATGACGATCCCGGTGGAGCGCGTGCGGCGGATGCCGCGCTTGACCAGCCAGCGGATCGGCGGCTCCATCGCGAGCGAGAGGAACCACGACATCACCAGGATCGTGGTGACCTGGCCCAACTGCCCGAACGCGTTCCAGGCGATGATGCCGAGGAAGGTCGCGGCGACCGCCATGAGCAGCGCGCGCCAGAGCCAGCGGGGTGGTCGGCGCGACGTCGTCGGGGTCGTGGCGGTCGCCTGCGTCATCGGCGGTCCTCGGCGCTCGTCGGGTGTGGGCCGGGCGGCCCTGGTGGCACGCTACCGGCTGGCCGCCCGGACGCTCCCGATTTGGCACGGCGGGGCTCAGGTCGCGCGCTGACCTGGCCTGCAGCATGCTCGGGCCAGGGGGCGTCGACGACGAGGGGCGCGCGATGACAGAGGGCACCGAGGACGGCCGGGGCGCGGGCGGCAAGGCGCCGCGGCAGGCGTCGAGCGCGAAGACGGGCCGCGGGCCGACGAAGCGCCCGGCGCCGCCCGAGGGCCATCCGGTCGAGCAGTCCACCGAGCCGATCCCGCCGACGCAGGTGGCGCCCGTCGACCCCGAGCCGGTCGTCAAGCCCGCGAGGGTCGCGCCGCCGGCCAAGGCGTCCGAGGTGTCCGCGGCGGCCGAGGCGTCCGACGACGACGGCGGGCTGTCCGAGCTCCGCGCGCGGCTGGAGAGCCTGGAGGCGGAGAACCTGCGGCTGCGCGCGGGCC
>JAEWOA010000122.1 GCA_023461115.1 Actinomycetes bacterium | reverse complement strand
GGCCTCGTCGGCCTCGTCGGCCACCTGCTCGGCGTGCGCGAGCGCGGACTTCGCGCGCGTCTTCGCGGACTGCGCCGCGTCGGCGGCCTCGTCGGCGCGCGCGGCCAGCGTCGTCGCGACGAGGCGCGCGGCCCGGTACGCCTGCACCGCGTGGTCGGCCTTGTCCGCGATCTGCTCGAGCGCGCTGGTGCGGCGCGCGACGTCCTCGAACCCCTCGGCGGACAGCAGCGACTCGACGAGGTCCGCGGATCCGCCGTTGCGCGCGACCTGCCGCCCGATGGCGACGAGCGCGCGGCGCGACGTCTCGGCGTCGGCGTCGGCTCGGTCGGAGCGAGCGCGGGCCTCGTCGGCGGCGGCCTGCTTGGCGTCGGCGTCGGCCAGCGCACGCGTGTAGGACTCGCCGGCCTTGGCGACCGCGACGTCCGCGGCGTCGGCCGCGGCGGAGAGCTGGGCCAGGCGGATCTCGATCTCGGCGACCGAGTGCTGGGCGCGGCCGACCGCGGCGCGCGCGTCCTTGACGTCCTGGTCCGAGGGCGGCGTCGGGTCGGCGAACGCGCTCGGCCCGGTCGCGACGAGGACGCCGACGAGCGCGCTGCCGAGCAGGCCGCTGGCCCATGCCCTGCGGGTGCGTCGCTGCGCCATGACCGCTCTCCTCCGCCGGTGGCCCATGCCGGGTGAGCCACGTCTCCTTCGGGGACGCTACCGGCGGAAATCACAGAAGTGAACTCCAGTCACACAAGTCACATGAGTCACATGAATGTGGTTTGGGAGCATTCGGACATCCACGCCGCCATTCCACTCTTTCGGCGTATCGCGGCCCCGAGAACAGCGCGAACGCGCGAAAGTCACCCGAATCGGCCACTCACGTACGCGGCTGTGCGGTCGTCGCGCGGGTTGGTGAACATCGCGCCGGTATCCCCGTGCTCGACGACGACGCCGGGCTCGCCATGGCCCGCGAGGAAGAACGCGCATCGCTGCGACACCCGCGCCGCCTGCTGCATGTTGTGCGTGACGATGACGATCGTGACCTCACGGGCGAGGTCGGCCATCGTCTCCTCGATCACGCGCGTGGAGGTGGGGTCGAGCGCCGAGCACGGCTCGTCCATCAGCAGCACGCGCGGCTTGACCGCGAGCGACCGGGCAATGCACAACCGTTGCTGCTGCCCGCCGGACAGCCCGCCGCCCGGAGCGTCGAGCCGGTCGCGCACCTCACGCCACAGCCCCGCCTTCGTCAACGACTTCTCGACCAGCTCCGCCTTGGTCGCGCCGTCGGCCCGGACGCCCGTGAGCTTCAATCCCGCCAGGACGTTCTCGCGGATGCTCATCGCGGGGAACGGATTGGGCTTCTGGAACACCATCCCGATGTCGCGGCGCGCGCGCATGACGCGGCGCTCGGGGTCGTAGACGTCCTGGCCGTCGAGCAGCACCTCGCCCGCCATGGCCGCCGAGGGCACGAGCTCGTGCATGCGGTTGAGGATCCGCAGGAACGTCGACTTGCCGCACCCGGACGGGCCGATCAGCGCGGTGACCTGGCCGGCGGGCATCGTCAAGGACACCCGGTCGAGCACCTGGTGCGCGCCGAACCACGCGGAGATCGACCGCGCCTCGAGCTCGGCCAGCGCCGAAGGCTCGACGGCGGGCGGACGCGCGTCGTCCGCAGGCGCCGCGAGTCCCGCGGGGGCCGAGGGCGCGGGCGGGCGCACCGAGCCCGGCGCCGGGGCGACCGGTGGGAGCACCACGGTGGCTCCGGCCGCCGGCGCGTGGAACACGTCGGCGCCTCGCGGGGCCATGCGGTCGAACTGCTCGTTCACGAACTGCCTCCAGCACGCCGGTTGAGCACCAGGCCACGGCCGGCGTACGCCGCGGCCCCGAGAGCGCCGGCCGAGCCGACTCCGAGAAGGCCCCACTGCAGCGGCGACCAGGACGAGCGGGCGGGCGACCAGACGAGGTCCGGCGCCGGACCGTCAGCCGTGCTCGCGGGGGTCGCGCTCGCCGACGGCGTCGGCGTGGGCTCCGCGGGCTCGGACCCGACGGGAGGCGTGACCGGCGGGAGGACTCCCGCTCCGCCACCGGGCGCCGACGAGCCGCCCGCGCCCGACGATCCGCCCGTGGACCCGCCCGTGGACCCGCCCGTGGACCCGCCCGTGGCGGGCGGCGACGTGACCGCGACGCCCGGGACGGTGAGCTGGATGTCGCCGTCAGAGCCGTCGGCGGCCAGCGCCCTCGGCGCCGCCACAAGACCCGACGCCAGCACGACACCGACGACGAGGCCGAGCGCGCCCGCGTCGACGAGCCCCCGGCGCGCCTCGTCGACCGCGGCGGCCCAGGCCTGCGCGTCGGCGTCCCGACGACGCCGCGCCGAGCGCACGCCGTACCACGCGAGGCCCGCGACGAGCGCGAGCACCAGCAGGCCCGTCCACGGGACCGTCAGCACGGTGGCCCGGGCCGTGCTCGACACGAGCGGCAGCTCGGTGTCCGGGCCGGGCGCGGCCGCCATCGCGACATCGACCACGGCTGTGCCGACCACGAGCGGTGGCACGCCGCGCAGCACGCTGGTCACCGTGAACGACTCGCCCGGGAGCACCTCTCGGGTCTCCTTGGCGTCGAGCTCGCCCATCCGGATGCCGAACGGGCCGGTCATCCGCACCCGGGGCACGCCCAGGACCTTGACGTTGCCGGTGTTGACGATCTCGTAGGTGACCGTCGCTGACGAGGCGCCGAACGGGACCGCGCTGAAGCCGTACGACGCTGCGACCTGCCGCACGTCGAGGGCCGGCGCGAGTTCGCCCGCGACCCGGACGTTGAACCGGACCGCGACGCGCGTGTCCACGAGCACGCCATTGGCCGCCTGCTCCGGCCGGACCGGGGAAACGACGACACCACCCGCGTGGTCGCCGGGCGTCGCGCCGTCCGGCACGGCGACCGTGAGCTCGACGAGTGTCGTCGAGAGCGGCGCGATCGTGACGCTGCCCGACGACGCCGTGACCCACGCGCCGACGTCCGTCGGCTGCTCGCTCGCCGCGCGCACGTCGAACCCGCCCGACGGGGTGTTGAAGCCGTCCGCGCCATAGACCGCGAACTCGCGCTCGACGGTCGAGGAGTTCACGACGAGCAGGTGCTCCTGGACCGTCCCCCCGGGCTCGAGCTCGAGCTCGAAGCGGGTGCGGCCGTCGGGCGCCCCCTGGGCGTCGGCCGGCGCCGCCGACCACGCGGCGGTCGTGTCGTCCGCCGCGGCGGCGACTGCGGAGCCGGCGACGAGCGCGCCGGCCAGGAGGGTGAGGACGGCGACGCGCGTCGACGGCCGCAGTGACATGGAGTGCTCCGTGGGAGTAGTGACGCTGGTGGGCATCGCTGCGCGGCGGGTCCCCGGCAGCGGCTAGACCCCTAGGTCGAGCCGCCC
>JAEWOA010000121.1 GCA_023461115.1 Actinomycetes bacterium | reverse complement strand
CCTCGGCGCCTTCCCCGGGCCCCGGGCCCGCCGCCGCGAGCGCATCAGCCCGCCCATGCCTCGTCGGACGCCACGAGCGTGACGCCGGCGGCGCGTAGGTCGTCGCGCGCGGCGGCGCCGAGCTCGGGCGAGACGGGGACGGTCAGGTCGCGCAGCACACGCGTGGCCAAACCCTCGGCGCGGGCGTCGAGCGCGGTGGCCCGCACGCAGTGCGACTCGGCGATCCCGACGACGTCCACGTCGGTGATCTGCGCGTGGGCGAGCAGCTGCGCGAGCGTCCGGCCGTGCGCGTCGACCCCCTCGAACCCCGAGTACGCCGCCGCGTACGCGCCCTTCTTGACGCTCGCGTCCGGCCCGAGCTCCGCGAGCGCGGGGTGCAGCTCGGCCTCCGCTGTCCCCGCCACGCCGTGCGGCGGCCAGGTGTCGACGAAGTCCGGGGTGTCCGAGAAGTGCGCGCCGGGGTCCACGTGCCAGTCCTGTGTGGTGACGACGAAGTCGTAGCGGTCGCGGTGCGCGGCGGCGAACTCGGCGATGGCGTGCGCCACGTCGTTCCCGCCCGCGACGGGGAGCGCGCCGCCCTCACAGAACGTCGGCTGGACGTCGACCACCACCAACGCCGTCCGTCCCATCCCCGCCTCCTGATCCGCGACCCGCGCGTGAGCCATCGTGGCCCACGGTAGGCACACCACCCCCCGCCCCGCACCCCCCTCGGCGAGCGGCGGGTTTGGCTCAGGCCGGGGTGGTGGAGGCGTGCAGGTGCGCGTACGCGCCGTTCGCGGCGAGGAGGGACTCGTGCGTGCCGAGCTCGACGAGGCGGCCCGCGCGCATCACCGCGATGCGGTCGGCGCCGCGGATCGTCGAGAGGCGGTGTGCGACGACGAACGTGGTCCGTCCGCGCATGAGCCGAGCGAGCGCCTCCTGCACCAGGCGCTCGGACGCGGTGTCGAGCGCCGAGGTCGCCTCGTCGAGCACCAGGATCCGCGGGTCGCGGACCAGGGCGCGCGCGATCGCGAGGCGCTGCCGCTGCCCACCGGACAGGCGCGCGCCGCGCTCGCCGATCACGGCGTCGAGCCCGCCCATCGCGTCGACGAAGTCCATCGCGTTGGCGTCCCGCAGGGCCGCGAGCACCGCGTCGTCGGACAGGTCCGGGCTGCCGTAGGTGACGTTGTCCCGCACCGAGCCCTCGAACAGCAGCGACTCCTGCGGCACGACCGCGAGGTGCTTGCGGTAGGAGCGCAGGTCGATCGTCGTGACGTCGCGATCGTCGAGCAGCAACCGGCCGGACGTCGGCGTCAGGAACCCGATCACCATGTTGAGCACCGTGGACTTGCCGGACCCCGACGGCCCGACCAGCGCGATCGTCTCGCCTGGTTCCACGTGCAACGTGAGGGCGTCGATCGCCGTCTCGTCGGGAGCATCGTCGTACGCGAAGCCGACGTCCTCGAACCGCACGTCGCCGCGCACGGCGTCCACGCTCGGCTTGCCAGCGTTGCGCTCGACGTCCGGCGCTGTGAGCAGGTCGCCCATCGACTTCACGGACTCCAGGCCCTTGGTGATGATCGGCGCGAGCGCCATGAGCGCGGTGACCGAGCCGGTGAGCGCCACGAAGTACGACGACAGCATGGTCACGTCGCCCGCGCTGAGCCCGAACGTCCCGGTCCACGCCACCCACGCGGCGCCGATCAGCGTGCCCACCGAGAGCAACTGCATGAGGATCCAGGACAGGCTGCCGAACCACCCGTTGGTCACGTCCAGCCGGATCCCCGCGTTGCGGACGCCGACCAGGGTGGTGCTCATGCGGTCCAGCTCGTCGCGCTCCAGCCCGTGCGCGCGCGTGATGGGGATCAGGTGCGTCATCTCGCTGACGCGCGCGGACATCTGCTCCACCTCGGCCCGGAACGCGGCGTTGCGCGCGGACATGCGGCGGCGCATCGTCACCACGAGGAACGCGCCCGCGGGCACCGCGATCGCGTAGACGGGCAGGAACTGCGGCACGCGGATGGCCGTGATGACGATGGCGCCGACGAGCGTGGTGACAGCCGCCATGCCCGAGTCGAACGCCTGCCGCGTGCTCTCGACGACGTTCTCGACGTCCCGCACGATCTTGGCCTGCAGCACGCCCGCCGAGACGCGGCGGTGGTAGCCGATGGACAGCTCTTGGAGGCGCCGTGCGAGCGACATGCGCAGGTGCGTCTCCACGGTGCGGACGCTGAGCGAGAGCATGCGCGTGTAGAGCTGGTGCAGCGGGAGGTTCTGGATGATCAGCAGCGCCATGAGCGCGGCGCTGATCCACAGGTCGTGCAGCGGGCGGTGGTCGACGACGACGTCGATCACGTTGGCCGTGAGCAGCGGGATGAGCCAGATCGGCGAGTGCTTGACGGTGAACGACACCGCCGCGACCGTCAGGCGGCGCCGCTGCCCGCCGTACATGCGAAAGAGCGTCCGCAGGGGCCGCTCCTTGTCGTAGACCTCGTCCAGCCCGACCACATTGACCACGTGCCCCATCGTAACGATTCGATGCCTCATGCCCACCCCTGCGTGCGGGCTAGTGCGACGGGAGGGTGGACTCGTAGAGGGCGCGGCGCGGGGTGTTCGTGCGCGTGGCCACCTCGGTGACCACCGACTTGTGGCGCTCGCCCGCGGCCACGCGCGCGCGGACCTCCTCGGCGGCGGCCGCCAGCACGTCGTGCGACGAACGACGCGGCGCCCCGCCCACGACGACGACGATCTCGCCCCGCACCTGGCCGGACGCCCACTGTGCGAGCTCCGCGAGCGAGGCCCGGCGGACCTCCTCGTAGCGCTTGGTCAGCTCGCGGCACACCGCGGCCGGGCGGTCGGCGCCGAACGCCTCCGACATCGCCGCCAGCAGATCAGCGAGCCGGTGCGGCGCCTCGAAGAACACCATCGTGCGGCGCTCGTCGGCCAGCTCCGCGAGCGACCGCGCGCGCTCCCCCGCCTTGCGCGGAGGGAAGCCCTCGAACGTGAACCGGTCGGTCGGCAGGCCGGACAGCGCGAGCGCGGTGAGCACCGCGCTCGGTCCGGGGGCCGCCGTGACGGGCAGCCCGGCCGCCACGGCGGCGCCGACCACCCTGAAGCCCGGATCCGAGATCGCCGGCATGCCCGCGTCCGTCACCACGACGACCGTCCCCCCGGCCGCGACGACGCCCAGCAAGTCGGCGGCCCGCGCCGCCTCGTTGTGCTCGTGCACGCTCACGAGGCGCCCGCCGATGACGACTCCCAGCCGTGCCGCGAGCGCTCGCGTGCGCCGCGTGTCCTCGGCCGCGACGACGTCCGCAGTCGCGAGCAGGTCCCTCAGCCGCTGCGACGCGTCGCCGGAGTTCCCGATCGGGGTCGCCGCCAACACCAGCCGCCCGCCATCCGGCGCCGGGGTCTCGTCACCGTCGTCGAGCACACCGTCGTCGAGCACACCGTCGTCGAACTCGTAGTCGTCGTCAGGGCCGTCGTCGCCTGAGCCGTCCGCGAGGCCCGCGGTGGCCGGGTCGCCGGGACTGGTGGGCGCGGGCGCGTCGTCGGAGGGCGTCACGTGCCCAGGGTCGCACGGTGGGCCCACGGCAGAGCACGACGACAAGGCGCGACGACAGGCGCGACGGCAAGGCGCACGAGGACGCCGGGCGCGTTGTCCCGTGGGCCCGGATTCCCAGTGGGACGAATGTGGCGCCAGCCTCATTGGGCGCCCGTACGATGGCCCGCGTGCCGCAGCCGACCGACGACGCCCCCGAGGTCCCGGCAGCGCCGGGAAGCCACCCGACCAGCGCATCGCCGTCCCGCGCGGCCGACGAAGCCCTCGTCGCCAGCGCGTCCGACACCGCCACGGGCCCCTTCGCGCCGATCCCGCAGGCGCTGCCGCCCGCGCCCGACGGCCACGTGTACGCGGCCGGGCTCGACCAGCGGATGCACGCGCGGCCGCGGACCCGCGACGAGCTCGTCGAGCGGCTGCTGGGCCGCACCGCGATCCTGCTGGAGGCGACTCGACGAGACCGGGTGACGGCGTGGCTGTGGGCGCTCGCTGTCACGGCGTTCGCGGGGGTGCTGCGGTTCTGGGACCTGGGGCGCCCGCACTCGCTGGTGTTCGACGAGACGTACTACGTCAAGGACGCGTGGTCGCTCTGGCAGCGGGGCTACGAGGCGGACTGGGGGCAGGACCCGAACCCGTCGTTCGAGGCGGGCGAGGACTCGCAGCTGGGCACGAACCCTGCGTACGTGGTGCACCCACAGGTCGGCAAGTGGCTGATCGGGCTGGGGATGCGGCTGGGCGGCGGCATGGAGAGCTCGACGGCCTGGCGTCTGACGGTCGCGGTGCTGGGCACTCTCGCGGTGCTCATGGTGTGCCGGATCGGCCGCCGGATCTTCGCGTCCACGTGGTGGGGGCTGGTCGCGGCGGTGTTCCTCGCGGTCGACGGCGTGGCGATCACCTTGTCCCGCACGAGCCTGCTGGACCCGGTCCTCATGTTCTTCCTGCTGGCGGCGTTCGGCGCGCTGCTGCTGGACCGCGACCAGGCGCGGCAACGCCTGGCGGACCGCACTGCGGCGCTGCTGGCCGGGGGCGCCGAGCTGGGGTGGGGGCCGTCGCTCGGCATGCGATGGTGGCGGCTGGCAGCCGGTGTGCTGCTGGGCCTGGCGCTGGGCACCAAGTGGTCGGCCATGTACTTCATCGCGGTGTTCGGCGTGCTCAGCGTGCTGTGGGACATGGCGGCGCGCCGGCTGGTCGGGGTGCGGAACTGGGTGGGCGCCGGGGTCGTCAAGGATGGCCTGGTCGCGTTCGTCGTCCTCGTCGGGACGTCCTTCGTCGTGTACGTGGCGTCGTGGTGGTCGTGGTTCACGCACTCGGACGCGTGGGGCCGCAACTGGGCGGAGCAGAATCCCGGCCAGGGGCTGACGTTCCTGCCGCCGGCGTTGCGCTCGCTCGCCGAGTACCACCGCAGCATGTGGCAGTTCCACACGCACTTGGACACCCCGCACACCTACCAGGCCAACCCGTTCGGCTGGGTGCTGCAGTGGCGGCCGACGTCGTTCTACTGGGACGACACGCTCAAGGACCTCACACCCGACGCGTCGCGCCAGCTGTGCGGCGCGGACCGTTGCTCGTCCGCGGTGCTCGCGCTCGGCAACCCCGTGCTGTGGTGGGCGGCTGCGGCCGCGATCCTGGTCGCGGTGTATTGGCTCGTCCGGTACCGGGACTGGCGCGCGGGCGCCGTGCTCTCGGGCATCCTCGCGGGCTGGGTGCCGTGGTTCTTCTACCAGGACCGCACGATCTTCGCGTTCTACTCGGTGGCGTTCGTGCCGTGGATCGCGCTGACGCTCACCTACGTGTTGGTGCTGATCGTGGGCCCGCCGACGCTCCCGTGGCGCGCCCGGAGGCCCGCCGTGATCGGGGTCGGGGTGTTCGTCGCGCTCGTCGTCGGGATCGGGCTGTGGTTCTACCCGATCTGGTCGGCGATGCCCATCCCGTACGACGCGTGGCACGCGCGCATGTGGCTGAACCGCTGGATCTAGCGGCGCGTCAGCGCTCCCAGTCCACCTGCGGGCTCGCGGTCCACGGCAGGCCGAGCCGGTCCCAGAACCTGGCGTGCTGCGCCACGCGTGCGCGGAAGTCGTCCCAGTCGCGCTGTTCGGGCGCGGTCCACGCGACCTCCGCGACGGCCGCGAGCCGCGGCAGGAGGAGGCTCAGCAGGCCGTCCAGGTCCCGGACGGTCTCGGTGAAGATCGCGGCCTCGACCCCGACGACCGCCTCGGCGGGCAGTCCGTCGATCAGGGTCGTGGGCTCCCAGTCGTAGGAGTCCCGCACCTCGACGTAGCCGGCCCACTCGAGCCCGAGCTCGGTGCTCGCGTCGTACTTCATGTCGAGGTAGACCTTGCTGGCGGGCGACATCAGGAATCGCGCGCCCGCGTGCGCCGCGGCGACGAACGGCGCCGGGTCTGCGCGCGGGTCCCAGTACTGCACGACGGTGCCCGGCTCGAGTGGCGTGTGCGCGATCTCCTGCCACCCGACCACCTTCTTGCCGGCGGCCCGCACCACGCGCGCGGCGGTGTCGACCAGCCCCGCGTACTCGTCGTGCTCCATCGTCAGCACCTCGTCGCCGCCGATGTGCACGTACTCGCCGGGCGTCATGGCCGCGATGTCCCCGAACACCGCCTCGAGGAACGGGGTGGTCGCGGGCGCGGCGGCGTGCAGGCGGCTGAAGCCGACCTCGATGCCCTGGTAGACGTCGGTGGGCTCGCCGGACGGCGTGAGCTCGCCGTAGGCGTGGGTGGCCGCGTTGACGTGGCCCGGGACGTCGATCTCCGGCACGACGACGATGCCGCGCGCGGCCGCGTACGCGGTGAGGTCCGCGTAGTCCGACGGGCTGTAGAAGCCGCCCGGGTCCCCGCCGACCGCGGTGTCCGACGAGAGGCGCGTCAGCGCGGGCCGCGACGGCGTGTGGATGCGCCAGCCCTGGTCGTCCGTGAGGTGCAGGTGCAGGACGTTCAGCTTGTAGTGCGCCATGAGGCCGATGACGACCTTCACGGCGTCGACGCCCAGGAAGTGCCGCGCGACGTCCAGCGACAGCCCGCGCCACGCGAACCGCGGCACGTCCTCGACGCTCGCCACAGGCACCGACCAGCGCCCGTCGCCGGCCTGCCGCAGCAGCTGGCGCAGCGTGATGACGGCGTGCGTGAGCCCGGCGGCGCTACGCGCGAGCACCTCCACGCGGTCGCGCCGGACCTCGAGCCGGTAGGCCTCGTCGCCCGCGACGAACGCGGCGTCCGCCTCGGTGCCGGGCGCGACCAGGCGTAGCCGGATCACGTCGCGCGTGCGTGCGGCGTCGTCGGCGTACCGCACCTCGATCGCGCGGCCCGTGACGCGGCCCAGCAGGTCGGCGGCGAGCACCCCGACCGCGATCAGCTCGGGGCGCGGCTCGACGACGAGCGTCGTCGACTCCCCCAACGTGAACGGCTCACTGTCCGACGTCTCGCAGCGCAGCGGTCGGGGGACGAGGGCGAGGGTCACGATGCTCCCTGAGGTGCGGACGGCGGCCGCTGCGATGCGGCCCGCCACGGTGCGGTTCATGGTCGATGCTCGAAGCCAAGCGTTGCCGAAAACTGGGCGAAAGGCCCGACTGTCTCAGCCCCGGGGAACGCTACCTGACGTCGGCGGCGAGCCGGCGCGCCACGACCGCGCACGTCGCGAGCTGGAGCTGGTGGAACGCGATCACCGGCAGCGCGATGGTGGCGGCGACCGCGGGGGCGAACAGCACCGCCGCCATGGGCAGCCCGGTGGCGAGGCTCTTCTTGGAGCCGCACATGAGCAGCGCGATCCGGTCCGGCCGGTTCAGCCGCAGCCGCGCGCCGCCCCACCAGGTCAGCGCGAGCATGATCGCGAGCACGGCGGCGCACACGACGACGAGCACGCCGAGCGCCCACACGCTGACATTCGCCCACGCCCCGGAGGTCTGCGCCTCGCTCACCGACGTGTACGCGACCAGCAGGATCGTCGCCCGGTCCGTGACGCGAGTGAGCCCGCCGTGCGCGCGCAGCCACCTCCCGATCCAGCGCTGCACCACCTGCCCGACGACGAACGGCAGCAGCAGCTCCAGCAGGATCTCGCCCACCGAGTCCGCGCCGATCCCGCCCAGCGCCCCACCGAGCAGCGCCGCGACCAGCAGCGGCGTCGCGAGGATCCCGACAGTGTTGGACACCGTGGCGGCCATGATCGCGCCCGCCACGTTCCCACGCGCGATCGACGTGAACACCACCGACGACTGCACGGTGGACGGAAGCACCGTCAGGTACAGCACGCCGGCCGAGAGGTCGTCGGACAGCACGCTCGCGGGCAGCAGCTGCACCAGCAGGCCGAGGATCGGGAAGACGACGAACGTCGCGGCGAGCATGGACCCCTGCAGCCGGAAGTTCCGCAGCCCCCCGAGCACGTCCCGCGTGGGCATCCGCGCGCCGTACAGGAAGAACAGCAGCACGATCGCCGCGGTCCGCACGTCGTCGAACACGTCCGCGGCCACGCCCCGGACCGGCACGACGAGCCCGAGCACCAGGGCGCCGAGGATCGCGAGCACCAACGGATCCACCCAGGACCCGAGCCTCCGGGCGCGCCCACGCGCGGGAGCGGGCGCGTGGGCTGACGCGTCCTCGGGCACCCGCCCATCCTGCCAGCCCGCCCACTACCGACGCCGCCGCGCGCGGGGCTCCGCGACGTGATGAGCTGGAAAACGAAGAGTCGGGACATCGACGATGTCCCGACTCTCACAGGGTGGACCTGCTGCAAAGGTACTCAAACCCTGACCAGCGCCAGATGAGCGTGATCTCGGGGGTTCGGGCGGCAACAGAGGTCAAGACACCTGATGCAACTACAACCCCTCGAAAGGTTCCGAAGCGGGCCAGGCGGCTCAGCGAGGACCAGGTTCGGGCGCTGGTCGAGGCGTACCAGCAGGGCGAGAGCACATACTCCCTGGCCGAGCGGTTCAAGATCCACCGCTTCACGGTCAGCGACCACCTGAAGCGTGCCGGGGTGGAGAGGCGGCGTGGACGGCGCGCGCCGGCAGCGGTCAGGTAGACGGGATGCACAGTTCTTGTCGGAGCACGCCGATAGAGTCCTGATCACCTGCGGATCGAGAGGGGGCCACGGTGGCGCTCACTACGTCGCTCGCCGGACGGGTACGCAACACGAACCTCCCCAAGAGCCACTCGCTCCTCCCACTGCTGGAGGCTGTCATCAACGGCCTCCAGGCGGTTGACGTGCGCTTCGGCGCTGAGATGAGCCAGGGGCGCGTGCGAGTCACCATCCAGCGGAGCGGACAGGATGAGTTCGACTTCGAACCCGCCGGCCCGGGCCGTATCGCCCTGAAGCCCATCACGGGTTTCGTCGTCGAAGACAACGGCATTGGCTTCACACCCGACAACATGGACTCGTTCGAGACGCTGGACACAGACTACAAGGCCAGCCTCGGATGCCGCGGTGTTGGCCGGTTGCTCTGGCTCAAGGCGTTTGACAGGGTCTCCGTCCGCAGCGCGTACCTGGCCGACGGCGGCGAGCTATGCACGCGGCAGTTCAGGTTCTCCATCGCCGGCGAGGTTGAGCACGCCGAGGCTCCCGATGACCTCAGCGACGCGGGTACCGCTGTCCACCTGGACGGATTCAAGGAGGCCTTCCAGAAGAACGCTCCGAAGACGGCCGATGCGATCGCTCGCGAGGTCTTCGAGCACTGCATCTGGTACTTCCTCCGCCCCGGCGGTGCTCCGGATGTCACCATCGTCGACGACGAGGTCGTCTCGCTCAACAGCCTGATGGACGAGTTCGTCTTCTCCGAGTTGCCCTTGACGACGGTCGAGGTCAAAGGCCAGAAGTTCGAGATGGCGAACCTCTGCCTCAAGTCGTTGACCCGCAACCCCACGCCGCGGCTGTACTGGTGTGCTGCGAACCGGCTGGTCATGGAAGAGAACCTCACCGGCAAGATCCCCGGCCTGTACGGGCGTCTCAAGGACAAGACCTCAGCCGAGTTCGCGTACGCCTGCTACCTCTCCTCCGACTACCTCGACTCGCATGTGCGGGCTGACCGCACGGCCTTCGACATCAGCGAGCGAATCCCCGGAGCCACCCTCGACGACGACATCTCGATTGAGGACATCCGGACGGGGGTGCTCCACGCGATCGAGGAACTCCTGGCCGACTCGCTCACCGCGGCACGGGAGGAGGGCAAGGCCCGAGTCAGCGAGTTCGTGAGCAACCGGGCTCCCAGGTACCGACCAGTGCTCGCGCGCCTGGTACCTCTCGGCGTAACCGTCGACCCGTCGATCAAGGACCAGGACCTTGAGCTCGTCCTGCACCGACACCTCCAGAAACTAGAGGCTGACGTCATCGAGCAAGGCCACGCGGTCTTCGCCGAGGCTGAAACCACGGCGCCCGAGGTCTACCAGGAGCGGCTGAGCGAGTACCTCCAGACCGTCACGGACATCAACCAGTCCGATCTGGCGGCCTACGTCTCGCGGCGACGGGCGATCCTCGACGCCCTCGCGAAGCTGATCCGATCGAACGAGTTCGGCAAGTACTCCCGCGAGGACGCCATCCACTCACTGCTGATGCCGATGCGCACGGACTCCAACGAGATCGGCATCGACGCCTCGAACCTATGGATCATCGACGAGCGGCTGGCGTTCCACGACTACCTCGCCTCCGACAAGACGCTCAGGAGCATGCCAATCACCGGGTCCGACTCCACGAAGGAGCCCGACATCCTTGCAACACGGCTTGTCGGCTCCCCCGGATCGCCGGTGTTGGCTGCCGGAGGCGAGACGCTGCCCCTTCCCTCGATCGTCGTCGTCGAGATCAAGCGACCCATGCGGAACGACGCCTCTGAGGACAAGGACCCCATCCAGCAGACGCTCGACTACGTGAAACGCGTGCGCAGCGGTGGAGTGACGACGGCATCAGGACGACCGATTCCGGCCTCGAAGGACCAGCCCGCGTTCTGCTACGTGCTGGCCGATCTCACGCCCACGATGGTGAGCCGGTGTGAGTATGCGGGACTTCGCCCGACACACGATGGTATGGGCTTCTTCGGCTTCAACGAGCCTCACAAGGCCTACATCGAGGTCATGTCCTTCGACCGGCTAGTGAACTCCGCCACCGAACGCAACCGCGCCTTCTTCGACAAACTTGGGCTGCCGTCGACGTAGGCGGTCGCACCAGGGGTGGCCATGGAGGACTCTCATGGGCGTGAGAGATAGGGAGAGATGTCAACGGTACGGACGGCCGATGTCAGCTCTGGCGCGTTGCGTCCTCTGGGGCCAACCAGTGCGGGTGCGGACATCCACCGGGGTCATCAAGGATGAACGCAACGCTCTGCTCTGCCCTGGTCACGGCGACGTACAAGTAGGCGGCCGCTTGCTCTTCGAGGGCGCTACCCCTCCGTAGCAACTTCTTAACCTCTGTTGTCGGGTAGATGAGGACATGCTTTCGCCCGAGACCCTTGGAGACGCCGATGTTCATCGGCTCCAGGTAGTTGAGCTCCCGGCCAGAGGCCGCTGTGCGCCGTAGGAGCATTGGGCTGTAGATGCGCATGTAAGCCTCAACATCATTCGACTTCACGAGGAAGATGCCGTCGTGATCAGTCGTGGTGTCGTTCTCCGAGACCGTCAGGTCGAACCCTCGATCCGTGGCAAAGAGTGAATCCGCAAGTTCAGCGATCTCGGGTCGGCATCGGTAGGTCTTGCACTCTTGCCCTACGGTCAGCCTCCTCGCACGCTCCTCTGACTTGAACCAGTCCCAGATCTTCATGTATTTGTACTTCTTGTTCTTACTCTCACGATTATTGGTAACAAGGATCGCCTGACGAACGTCCCCCACCATCTCCAGTGGGATCTTCGAGGCCATCAGCAGGCGCAGGACTTCCAGGTCCCAGCCGCACAGGTCCTGGACCTCATCGATGAAGATCCGGTCGTAGATCCGCTCAAGCCGGCGGATCGGCGCACCTCCCGCGGCCTCGTTGACACGGTGGGCGATCTGGGCCAGATGAACCTTGCGCACCTCGCTCTGCTGATTGAAGTACCGCCGCCACTTCTCGTTGGCAACGCCGTGCTGCGGTTCGCTCTTGAAGTCGAAGCCACGGACCCGTTTGCCTTCGTAGGCGAACGGCAGGTACGGCCGGATGTAGTGGCCGATCAGGAACGAGAACCACCCACTGACCTCGATGTTGTGGTGGCTACCTGCCTCGGCCGCAAGGCGGTCGCTTAGTTCCTGCTGGTTCGCTGAGGTGTACGTCAGCACCAGGATGCGCTCGGCTGGGTCCGCGGCTGCGCACGCCTCAACGATGCCCCGGGTCTTGCCCGAGCCAGCAACTGCGAGCGTGAGGTGGTTGTTGCTAGCCACGGATGAACTCGATCGCCGCCGTGAAGTAAGGCGGTGGCGATAGCTGTTCGGCGGACTCAGCGATACGGAGTGCAGCCTCGGTCTTGGCGTTGGTCATCCAGGTCTCAAGGCCAGCGCGGTCCGTGACACCCAAGATCCGACGCATCTTCGCGTCGTCAGGGTTGGCCGTCAGGATCTGGGGTTCGAGGGTCTTACCAAGCGTCGGATCGCCGATGAACACCTTGCGCCGCGTGCCATCTACCAGGTCGCGGAGCTCAGCCACTAGGTCCGCTGGCTGCCTGCCGTCGTTGTCACGGAGCACGGCGCAGTGCTTGTCGAGCAGCTTGGCTACTTCGAGGCACCGCGCGAGTGAGAGCCCGCGCATCGAGAAGACGTCGATGCCGTCCTCGATGGGGCGCCTGCCGGTCGTGTCCGTGTAGAAGCGCTCGAAGAGCATCTCGTCCGATGGGCCTTCGACCAGGACGAACTTGTCCGCCAGGACCATGCGCAACGTGTCGTAGCCCGGGAGCTTCTTGAAGTAGTTGACCGTGTCGTCGAAGAGCTCGCCGAACTTGGCGACGGTGCCACCGGAGACCAGCCGCAACCCGTCGAGCCCGAGCCGATTGAGGACGTAGGAGCTGTGGGTAGTGACGAGCAGCTGTTGCTCCTCGCCGGCCAGATCCTCGATCCGCTTGAGCAGCACGTTGAGGCTGGTATGTGACAAGTGGTTCTCGGGTTCCTCGACCATCGCCACGCGCGCCTTCGTCGCTTCACGGCTCATCGCCAGGGCGATCTTGATCGCGGCCTGCTGACCCTGACCGGCCATCGCAAACGGCAACTCTGCGACATGGGGCACGACGCTTGAGTCCCAGGACCCACGCGAGGACTGGTCCATCGCCAGGGAGATGGGCTTGTCGTCCAGTGCGCCTGCCAGCGCCTTCATCTCGTCGTTGACGGACTTCAGGTGCTCGTTGGTCATCTGCTCCTTGACCTTGCGGAAGGCCAGGGACACCTCGGCCTTCGCCTCGGGCTTGAGGTGGTCGTTGAGGATCTGCCGCAGATGGAAGTCGACGCCGTTGCTCGATCGGAGCGTGCGCGAGTCGATGATCGCCGTCGTCAGCTCCTTGGGCCGAGCGGTGAGGACCTGGTCGCTGAACGAGCGCCAGTCGACCTTGTAGTACTCGACCGGGATGATCGTCGTCTCTGACTTGAGGTGGGCTTCGATCTCAGTGGCGTACTCCGGGTTCGGCTCGATGCGCAGCCGCACGCCCGCGCACGCACGAGTCGGCTGGTCGGAGTTGTGCGCACCGAGGAGGTGGCGGGCGAACTCGTCACGGTCTGCGAGGAAGACCTCGATGTCGATCACAGGTGGCGCGACCTGCCGGTCGTTCTTGCGTGCCTCGAAGAAGTCAGCCACGTCGTCTTGGTTGAACCAGAAGGGGTTCAACTCTTCGGTTGCCGGTCGACCGTTGACCCGACCCGTCAACGCCAGGCCGATCGCTTCCAGGAGCGTCGACTTCCCCGACTCGTTGTCGCCGACGAGGATGTTGAAGCGCGGATGTGGCTCGAAGGTCAGGTCTCGGAACTTGCGGTAGCCACGTATGCGTACCTTCTCGATCATGCCCACTCCTCCGCCGCCAGTGGCGCATCGTTGAGCCTGCCCCGGCGGGCTCGCCAGTCGGGCATGTGTCGCTCCTACCTACTTGTTGCCCTTCGCACGGTTGTGGGTAACGCAGAGCATCTCGCAGTTGTCGAGGTCGGTGGCGCCACCCCTGGACCACGCGGCGACGTGGTCGGCGTCCATCTCGCTCTCGGTGTAGATGCGGGCCTTGTTCGCGTTGTTGCCGACCGCGCACAGCGGGCAGTTGGACGTGCCGTTCGCCTTGGCGGTGTCGGCCTGGCGCTTGTAGGCGAGCTTCTTGACCTGGTCGCTGAACAGACGAATCTCGAGCAACCGGGTGTCCGTCTTGCCGCCGAGCACGTACTCGAAGATCCCCTTGCGGCTGCCCACGGCCGGATCGCCGAGGAGCGTCTGCACGGCCTCGTTGACCTCGGTCGGGTTGTAGGAGGTCGAGTGGTAGGTCTCGTAGAGCCGACCCCACTCCAGCCCTTGCGTCTGCTTGGCCGGCGGAGCCGTGAAGACACTCCCGATCCAGTCGATGACCGACGTGAAGTAGGTCTTCAGGCCAACGATGTCGGTGTCCTGACGGTGGTCGGCCATGTAGCGGTCGACGCTGATCTGCTGCGAGTCCGCGACCCACCGGAGCGCGACCGCGAGGATGCCCTGGCGCTTCGGATCGCCCTTGACGTATGCCTGCCACTTCTGCAGATAGGCGTTGTGGGAGTTGGAGTACTCACGCTTGGCGGCCGTCACGAACGGCCCCGAGTAGATGGCGTTGAGCAACTCCTGGTCGTTGAGCGGCACCCCGGAGATGTTGATGGTCTTGAACCACTCCTTGATCTCCTTCTCCGTACCCGTGCACTCGTAGACGAGCAGGTCGGAGTCGAGGATCTTGCGCTGTTCGTCGACCGGCAGTGACGAGAAGGTCTGCTCCCGGCCATCGAGCTTGATCGCGAACTTCCCGGTCACGAACCGGCCGACGCTCGTGATGCGCTGCTGGCCGTCGAGCACCTCAAGGGTGCTGCCATCCACGTTGAAGTAGATCAGACCGAGCGGGTACCCCTTGAGGAGGGAGTCGATGACGTCGATCTCCTTCTTCGAGTTGTTCTCCGCGTAGATGTAGGCGCGCTGGTACTCGGGCTGGATGACGAGCTTGCCAGCCAAGCCGAAGAGTCCCTTGGCTTCGAGCTCGTTGTAGACGAACCCCTCGACGATCTGCTCGACCGTGTAGTGCTTGAGGTCGGTCTTCATGCTCCAGCCTTCCGGCGAATGAACAGCCGCTTGTAGATGCGCTTCACGGGGTAGCCGACGTCGAAGTACGTGCCAGGGCCGAACTCATCCACCCGGATGTAGGGGGCGTAGCTCCCGGTATTGGACCTCATGTGCACACCGTCGACGACCTTCTGCTTCTTGCTGTAGGTCCGGGACTGCGGAAAGTCCCCCTCGCTACTGCCGACGATCTCGAACTGGTCGGGGTTGTAGCTGTCGAGGAACGTGATCGGGACACCAATCAGGCCGTCGTAGTCGCTCGGGATGGCATCGACGAACGGCACCTCGATCGCCGGGAAGTTGTCGTAGGGCGGGTAGCCGTTGCCCTGGACTTCCTTGTGCTTGCTGAACTTGATGTTGTCCGCCTCGGTCATCAGCTGGAGCGGCTCGTGCCGTCGACCGTGGTCGATGTTGGTAAACCAGCAGGAGTTGCCGAGCCGGGTGTAGTCGTAGGTGTCGTCCGAGGGATAGCCGAGCTTCTCAGCCTTGAGCCGGTCGGCCTCGGCGATATCGACGCCCTTCGGCACACCGAAGACCATATCGGTGGTGTTCGCCGTGGCACCCTTCCACATCCTGTTGGCGATGATGTGCGGGAAGACCTCGTTGTACGTGATGGCGTTGTTGCTGCCGATGACCGAGAACTTCTTGCCACTGCTCGTGAGCCAGTCCACGAACGGACGGAACAGGCTGAACGGCGGGTTAGTGATGATGAAGTCCGCCTCGTCGCGGAGCACCGTGACCTCCCTGCTACGGAAATCGCCGTTGCCCTGGAGGTACTCCCACTGGAGGTCCTCGATGTTGACGACGCCATCGTCGTTGATGTCCTTGCGCTCTAGGACGTACTTCTTGCCGTTGAGCCGGGTCTTGGTGGCGTCGAACTGCGGGTCGGAGGTCTCGAACAGCGTCGGTGCGTAGAACTGGCCAGCGGGGTTGCTGTCGGGAGCGTACGAGGTCGAGATGAGCTTCCTGAGCCCGAAGTCGACGAAGTGCAGGGCGAAGAACTTAGTGAAGTTGCTCCACTCGGGGTCGTCACACGGGAGCAGGACGACCTTGTCCCGGAAGACGTCAGGGTCGTACTCCAGATAGGCGTTCATCTCGCGCTCGATGTCAGCCCACTGGGTGTAGAACTCGTCGTTCTTGGCGGCCTTCGCCGCCGCGAGACTCACGTTCGCCATCTAGCTACCTTCATGGACCGATGCGACGTCCTCCGGTTGGGACGGGAAGACCGCTGCTACCTGGACAGACACCGACTGCACCCAACGCTAGCGGTACCAACCGACAACCACGGGGAGTTGGGTCGGCGCGGGGTCAGATCGGTGCCCCGCCATGTCGGTCCCCCCGTGTCAGGCTTGCGGTGGTAGTCGCCCGAGGAACGGATGAGAGGAGGTGCCTGGTGGCAGATCTGCACCCGACGACGCACCTGCAGGCTGCCGCCTGGGTGCCCGACGACGACCCCGAACGACCGTGGGACGAGGCGGCGGATCTCGCCGCGGACTGGATCTGGGGGCGCAGCGAGATCGAGGGGGTCGAGCCGCTCCTCGTGACCAACACCTTCCAGAACGCCCGGGGCATCGAGAGCCTGGAGCAGATCGCTCGTGAGGGTGGTCGGGCCACGCCGCAGGGCAAACAGCGGTTCGAGCGCGGCCCGGTGCTGACGTACGTACCGGACGAGCGGACCCTGAAGCTCGCGCTCAACCTGGCTCGCGGGTACTCGCTCGCCGTGGTGGAGACCGTCAGCTTCCCGCTCGCCGAGTGGGCCGCCGGCGCCGAGGCGATCAACCTGCTCGACGGCACTACCAGCTCAAGCAACCTGCCGGTGGGCGTCGTGGCTGACCTCGATCACGCGGTGTTCTTCGGCGGCAACAACGGCTGGGCAGGCCAGCACGAGAAGCAGCACGCCCGCAACCACCTCGTGCGCCATGTCCAGGCTGGCCGGCTCACACCAGAGCAGGCAGCGGCCTACGTCATGGCGAAGGGCGTCTCTGGCACGGGAGCCAAGCGACTGCGCTTGCTCCTAGAGAAGGGTTGAGTGAGGACGCGACGTGGCAGGGTTCAAGTTCGTTCGGTACCACTGGAACAGGCTCGAGAAGGGCTCGACGGTCGTCGTCACCCTGAGCACGGGGGCCAACGTCCGCCTCATGGACAGCACCTACTTCAACGCCTACAAGAACGGGCGGAACCACCGCTACAGCGGCGGTCTGGTCACGAGGACGCCGTTCCGCATCCGGGTGCCCCGCACCGGCAGCTGATACCTGACCATCGACCTCATGGGGCTCAGGGCCTCCAGCGTCCGTCACTCGGCCACGATAGAGCCACCGCCACTGCCGACGGCCAAGTCCGCTCCCCTCCAGTCGCTCAGCGGCATCCGGCATGAGCGTCCGCCGATCGTGCCGAATGAGAACGGCGAGACCTGGGACGTGTTCATCTCCCATGCCAGCGAGGACAAGGAGGCTGTCGCGGAGCCACTCGCTGCGGAGCTGCGCGCCCGCGGCCTCAAGGTGTGGCTCGACAAGACCGAGCTGCGCATCGGGGACAGCCTGTGCCGCAAGATCGACTACGGCCTCGCCCACAGCACGTTCGGCGTCGTGATCCTGTCCAAGTCGTTCTTCGCCAAAGGCTGGCCGCGGTACGAGCTGGACGGGATCGTGGGGTTGAGCGTCAACGGCGACCAGCGGATGCTGCCCATCTGGCACGAGATATCCCGCGACGAGATCGCCAAGCAGTCGCCGTCTCTAGTCGACAAGATCGCCCGCAACACGGCGCTCAGCACCGTGGCGGAGATCGCCGACGAGATCGCAGAGGTCGTGCAAGACGCCGTCGATGCGTAGCGGGTGACTGTCAGTAGCCCCGCCTACCATCCCAACCAGGACCATCTGGAGGGAGTGAGCATGTCAGGGCAGATGGATGAGGTGCTCAAGCACCGCTACATCTACGTGCCACGAGGCATCGAGAAGGACACGATCCAGCCGGGTAAGCAGCTCGGTCTCGCCGTGGCCCGCGAGCGCCGTGCCCAGGTAACGGTACGGGCAGCCGCAGACGCCGCAGACTTCTACCAGCAGGTACACGACCTGGCGCTCGACTGTGTGAACCAGGCGGGGATCTCATCCGTCCAGACGATCTCGCCGCCGAAATAGCCCTGATGATCAGGAGCCGTGCAACCTGGGTGCAGATCATCAAGAGCGCCAGACCAGACGGACGGTCGACCAGTGGCCGCCTGCACGCCGCCCACCCGTGCTCGTCCTCGTCGACGAGACCACCGCGACCATCATCCACCGCACCACCGGCGAGATCCTGGCCACCTGCACCATCGACCCCACCCGCACCTACCGGCGCAACAACCAACAAGAGCCCGGCCGATGGCTGGACCCTGCCGCTATGAACGATGACGCGGGACATCTATAAACGATGTCCCGCGTCATCACAGGGTGGAGCTGAGGGGATTCGAACCCCTGACCTTCTCATTGCGAACGAGACGCGCTACCAACTGCGCCACAGCCCCTTGAAGCGGGTACACACTAACACCCACCCACGGGCGTTGACGAAATCGGCCCGTCACTCCCCGACAGCGCGGCGACGGGCCAGGATCGCGTCGAGGTCGATCGACCCGGACGCCGTGGGCGCGGCCACCGCGGCGGGGGCGGTCGCCTGCTCGGCGGCCTCGATCGCGGCGGCGGTGGCGGCATCGTCCGAGGCCGTCGGCGCCGTCCCTGAGGCGGACTCGGGCCGCACGGCGGTGGAGCCCTCGAGGTCGGTGAGCGCGACGGGCTCGCGGCGCGGCGCCTCGGCCTTCATCGCGTAGGTGGGCCGCGGCACTGGCATGGGCGACCACTCGGCGGCCTGCTCGGCCTGGCCCTCGGCCTCGACGACGACCGCGGGCATCAGCTCGGTGGGCGACTCGGACGGACGCACGGCGCGGCCGGTGACCGTCGGGGTGACGACGCGCGCGGCTCGTCGGGCTGCGGCCTCCTCCATGCGGGCCGCGCGCTCGTCCCACGCGAGGTCGGCCGCGCGTCCGGCGACGACGGCGCGGCGGCCGAGCACGACGACTCCGGTGAGCAACACGGCGGGCACGGCGGCGGCGAGCCACGTGACCGCGGGCAGCGCCGCGGCGAGGCCGGCGCC
>JAEWOA010000120.1 GCA_023461115.1 Actinomycetes bacterium | reverse complement strand
CCGTTCTACTATTACGCCTATGGCGCTGCCGTGGCCGAGGTTTCGGTCGATACGCTGACCGGCGAATATGTGATCGATCGGGCAGATGTGCTTCACGATGTGGGGCGTTCACTGAACCCGGCCATCGATAAGGGGCAAGTAGAAGGGGCCTTCGTGCAGGGCACTGGCTGGCTGACCTGCGAAGAATTGTGGTGGGATGCCAAGGGTCAGTTGCGCACGCATGCGCCCTCGACCTACAAGATCCCGCTGGCCGCGGATAAACCGCGCGTTTTTAATGTGAAACTGGCCGATTGGTCCGAAAACAGCGAACGCACGATCAAGCGGTCGAAGGCCGTGGGCGAGCCGCCTTTCATGCTGGGTATCAGCGTCTTCGAGGCGATCAACATGGCCGTTGCATCCTTCACCGACTACCGTGCGCCTGCGCGTCTGGATGCCCCCGCTACGCCCGAGCGTGTGCTGATGGCGATCGAGAAGCTACGGACATGATCCGCGTCCGGGTCATCTCGGCCCGTGGGTCCACGCCACGCGATGTCGGAGCCGAGATGTTCGTCAGCCCGGACAACGTGCAGGGCACCATCGGCGGTGGGCAGTTGGAATATATGGCCATCGACCGCGCGCGTCAGATGCTGGCGGCTGATGAAGCCGAGGCCCGGATGGATATCCCTCTTGGTCCCGAAATAGGGCAATGCTGCGGCGGTCGTGTGGTTTTGCAACTGGACCGGGAGGGCCCGACGACTGAGGATCATCCCGATGTGTTGATCTTTGGCTCGGGGCATGTCGGACGGGCGTTGGCACGCGCGCTGCGTGACCTGCCGGTTAATGCTTCGCTGATCGACAGCCGAACTGAGGAGCTTGCGCTTGCCGGGCCGGGCACGACGACCGTACTGACCCCGCTGCCCGAAGCGATGATCCGCACGGCCCGACCCGGAACCTTCGTCGTGATCCTGACCCATGATCACGCGCTGGACTTTCTTCTGGCGGTCGAGGCGCTACGCCGTGGCGATCTGCCTTATGTCGGCATGATCGGCAGCGCGACCAAACGCGCCCAGTTCAGCCGTTTTGCCAGAAAGCAGGGCGTCGACCCTGCACCGCTGATCTGCCCCATCGGGGCGGGATTTTCCCATGACAAGCGTCCCGCCGTGATCGCCGCCTTCACAGCTGCCGAGCTGATTGCCCGCGTGACTGCACCGACCAGACAGGATAAAACATGCGTCAACTGATCCGAGGCCGCATTCTGGATTTTCATGCTGATCCGGCGGAAACCCAGGATAATCATCGCTATTTCGAAGACGGTGCGATTGTCGTGCAAGATGGCGTGATCGAAGCCGTCGGCGAATACGCCGATCTGGCCGAGCCGGATCTGCCCGAGATCGATCATCGCCCGCATCTCATTCTGCCGGGCTTTATCGACACCCATATCCATTTCCCGCAGGTGCAGGTCATCGGCAGTTGGGGCGCACAGCTTCTGGACTGGCTGAACACCTATACCTTTCCGGAAGAGGCGCGTTTTGCTCAGCAAGGTCACGCCCCCGCCATGGCCGATGCGTTCCTGGATCTACTGACTAGCCACGGCACGACGACTGCGGTGGCATTCTGCTCGGTCCATCCCGAAAGTGCCGAGGCGTTGTTCACGGCGGCCGAAGCCCGCAATATGGCGATGGTTGCAGGCAAGGTTATGATGGACCGCAACGCCCCGCCCGAGGTTCTGGATACACCGCAAAAGGGCTATGACGACAGCAAAGCTCTGTTGGAGAAATGGCACGGAAGGGGCCGCCAACGCTACGCGATCACCCCGCGTTTTGCGATCACCTCGACACCCGAGCAGTTGGAAATGACCGGCCAACTGGTACGTGAACATCCCGATTGCCACATTCAGACGCATCTGTCCGAAAACCTCGAGGAAATCGAGTTCACGCTGAGCCTTTATCCCCAAGCGCGCGACTATCTGGATATTTACGAAACCTATGGCCTGCTGTCCGACAAGCTGTTGCTCGGCCACTCGATTCATCTGCGTGAGAGAGAGATTCAGCGCATGGCAGAGATCGGCAGCAGGGCCGTCTTCTGCCCGACCTCGAACCTGTTTCTAGGGTCCGGATTATTCGACGAAGCTGGCCTGCGCTCGGCCGGTGTGGTCACGGGCGTCGCGACGGATGTCGGTGGCGGCACCAGCTATTCCATGCTGCAGACCTTGAACGAGGGCTACAAGATCCTGCAATTGCGCGGTCAGAAATTGCATCCGTTCCACGCGTTCCATTGGGCTACACGGGGCAACGCTATCGCGCTTGGGATGGAGGATAAGATCGGCACTTTGGCCCCAGGTTCGGACGCAGATATGGTGATACTCGACGCCAAGGCAACCCCGGCGATGGCGCTACGCATGGAGCGCGCCCAGACGCTGTCCGAGGAACTTTTCATCCTTCAAATCCTCGGCGACGACCGTTCGATTGCGCAAACCTATGTCGCGGGTAAGCCGATGAAGGCTTCCTGAGCATACGGGAAGCTGAAGAAACAATATTGTGCGAATTGGCACCGAATTGCCTCTGATTCGTGATTGGCCAACATCCACGACCGAACTCAATCCGGTGGCTGGCTAGATCTGCCGGGTTTTAAAGCCTTTGGCAAAGCGATCTCTCTGCATGAGTGGATCAGCTTTGCTTTGGCAATCTACAAATACCCTCATTTCTGACGCTCGGGCTGCGTTTGCCTGCCCGAGCACGGTTTCATCGGCGGCAGCGTGAGGCCCGTTGCGCGCTTGGCTTCCTACGTATCAGAGTGCGCGCAAATGGCGGACGTGCCCAAGAGGTTTGCGATGTTTGTGGGAGTTAGGAGGAACGCGCACCTGAAACCACTCCGCAAACAAATCGCATGTTTCTTACACCTGGCGACATTACTCTGGACAACTGTCCAAAGTAATGTCGCGTAACTTGGTATCCTGCCCATATTGCCTGATAAGCTAAGGGTGATTTCTTTCGTCAAAGATGACATCGGAGGCAACGGCTTAACCGGCCAACGAGGGCTGAAGAACAAAAACATCCGCTCAATCGCGAACGGCTGACGGTTTAGGCCCAGTCAGTGCTGCAGCAGAACGGCTAGCTGATGATTTCCGCCTTCCGGATGCATCAGAAGGAGTTTATCGAACATCTTCGTCAGATCGCATCAAGCGATGAAAATCGCTTAGAAAAATGCCAAAGAACTGCTGCAGAATGGTCCGAAAGGCTTCTGCGAAACGGATCTGACTACCGGATTTGGTACGACCTGAGAAACCAAGCCTTATTCGAGCCGGAATTGCGCCCGGTGGTTGAGGAAATGGAAGACCTTCAGGTCGCCGCGCTGGCTGAGTTGGTCACGGGCAATGCCGAAATCAGAGGCGATATAGTTCAGCGGATCCGCGAATTCTATCTGCCGACCCTGGGCGGCCTGTTTCATCGTTTTCTTCAGCGGATCATCTTCGAAAACCCTGCAGATGCGAGTGAGCAAGAACGCGCCTTTACCGAGGTCTTGGAACGGCTGCTTGTGGAACTCGACACCGTGTCCGGGCGTCGTTCACAAGACCGTTATTTTTAAGAAACCTTTATCTTTACCATCAAGGAATGC
>JAEWOA010000119.1 GCA_023461115.1 Actinomycetes bacterium | reverse complement strand
CGTCAGACCCCTCGACGAGCGCGCGAGCGCAGCGCCCGCGCGCCGCAGGTCGCGACGCGAGCCGGAGCCGGTGCCCACCAGGATCACGCGCGGCGGCAGCCCGGCCCAGGGCAGCGCGACCCCGGAGCCGGCGGGATGCGGCAGTTGCAGCACGTACGACTCACCGGCGGCGCCCGTGAGCTTGACACGCTCGGCGACCTCCGCGAGGTCGACGCCGTACCGCGCCGCGAGCGACGCCGCCCCACGGCGTGGCTGCGCGCCCTCGTCGCCTTCGACGGGCAGCGCGAGCGGCACGGCCACGGCGTCGATCGAGCCGTCGGTGAGCAGCGGGGTGCTCGCGATCACCCCGCCGGTGAGAGTCACATGAGGCGGGGTGCGGCCGATCGTCGTCCGACGGCCGCCTGCCCGGTTGAGCCCGGCGGCCATCGGCTAGGAGACGACGGAGGTCAGCGCCTCGCCGAGTTCGGCGGCCTCGGTCGCGTTGAGCTCGACCACCAGCCGCCCGCCGCCCTCGAGCGGGACCCGCATCACGATGCCGCGGCCCTCCTTGGTCACCTCGAGCGGTCCGTCGCCAGTCCTCGGCTTCATCGCGGCCATGCGGGGCCTCTCCTCCTGCTCGTGCGTCCGGCAGGCCGTGTGTCGGCTCCGCGAGCGGCGCCACCTGCGTACCTGCCGGTTGTCCGTCGCCCATCCTAGTTCACGTGGCGGACATCACGTGGGCCCCGGTCGTCACGGCGGCCACCCGCTGCCGGGCCGCAGCCGCCAGATCTGCCAGATCCACACGGCGTGCAAGCCGAGCATCACCGCGACCACGCCGAAGAACCACGCTCGACGCGCCCAGTCCGGGCGCGTCACGATGCCCGCGGTGACCGCGGCGAGCGGGAAAGCCAGCAGCAGGAAACGGCCCAGGCTGCTGCCGGGCTCGATCGCGGCCGCGAGATACACCAGGTAGGCGGCCGGCCACACGTGCAGCTCGGGTCCCAGCCGCCACGCCGCCGGGACCACGTGCACCGCGACCACCAGCGCGGCCGCGAGCAGCAACACCCACGGCGCGGCGTCGCCGAACCAGAACCGCGACACGTAGCCCCAGCCCCCGAACGGCGTGACCTCCCGGACACCGCGCCACGCCTCCTGCGTCCGCAGGTACGCCTGCGGGTCGCCTGTGACCCAGCCGCAGATCGCGGGCCAGACGACGCCCGAGAGGCCCGCGACGGCCGCGAGCACCCCGAGGCGCACGGCGTCCGCCCGGGTCACCGCGTCGTGTTGTCGGCGCGCCCGCCACCGCGCGAACGCGTGCACGACGACCACGGCGAGCATCGGCAGCGCGACCGCGCGCGTGAACCCCAACGCCAGGATCACGGCGCCCGCGGCGGCGTAACGCCTGGTGACCACGAGGAGCAGCGCCGCCGCGACCAGCAGCAACGCGAGCGACTCGGTGTACGCGGTCTGGAGCACCGCCGCGGTCGGGAACACCGCGACGAGCGCGACCGACGCGAGCGGCAGCCCCGGGCGGGCGGCCACCGCTCGAGGCGCGCCCCGCTCGACCAACCGGAAGACCACCGGCATCGCGGCGCCCGCGAGCACGAGCGACAGCGTGGGCGCCGCCACCTCGAACGGCAGCGACGTGGCGGCCATCAGCCCCCGGACCAGCAGCGGGAACAGCGGGAAGAACGCCCAGGCGTTCTGCTGCACCAGGCCGTCCTCGCCGACCGGGAGCTCGGGCGGGTAACCCTCGTCGACGATCCGGCGGTACCAGCCCGCGTCCCAGAACAGGCCGGTGATCTGCGCATACGTGGGATGGTCGCCCGCCCACGGGTTCGGCCCCTGCGCCGCGGCGGCCGCGAGCAGCCACGACGCCGAGAACAGCCGCGCGGCCGCGTAGACCGCGAGCGACTGCGCCCACCACGGCCACGCGCGCGGGTCCCACCACGCTCGGCGGGCGGCGGTAACGCCGGCCGGGAGCGCGCTCGCGGCGGCGCCGGGCGTCTGCCGGTCGGTCATGCCGGCCACGTGCGCACCCTCACGCCAGGCCGCGGACCGCGAGCGCCGGCGGACGTTCCCCGCGGATCGTCGCGACCATGTCGAGCGTGCGGCGGGTCGCGCGCACGTCGTGCGCCCGGAACACCCGCGCACCGAGCCACGCCGCGACCGAGGTCGCCGCGAGTGTGCCCTCGAGCCGTTCCGACGCGGGCAGGTCCAGGGACTCGCCGACGAAGTCCTTACGCGAGAACGCCATGAGCACCGGGAAGCCGAGCGCGACGAGCGCGGGCGTGCGCCGTACCAGGTGCAGCGAGTGCCAGGTGTTCTTGCCGAAGTCGTGCGTGGGGTCGACCAGGACGCTGGCCGGGTCGATGCCGAGGCTCACCGCGTGCCGCGCGGCCGCGCCTACCGTGCGCAGCACGTCGTCGAGCACGCCGTCGAGGGGGTCGCTCCCACGGGCCGCCTCGCCTTCGGCCGGGTACGCCACGCGGAACGGGTCGGTCCGCGGCAGCGCGCCGCCGGTGTGCGAGCACACCACGCCGAGTCCGCGCTCGGCGGCGACCTCGACGAGCCGGGGGTCGTGCCCCGCCCACGTGTCGTTCACGAGGTCCGCGCCCGCGTCGGCGGCCGCGCGTGCGACCTCGGCCCGCCACGTGTCGACACTCACCAACAGCTCCGGGTGCCGGGACCGCACGCGCGCGATCAGCGGCACCACGCGCGCGATCTCCTCGGCGGCGTCCACCCGCGGCCCTCGTCCGGCGCGCACTCCCCCGAGATCGACGATGTCCGCGCCTTCGGCGGCCGCGCGGGCCACCGCGGCGTCGGCGCCCGCCTCGTCGTGGCGCGCGGGCGCGTAGAACGAGTCCGGCGTGCGGTTCACCACCGCCATCACGACGAGCTGGCCGGGCCCGAACTCCCGGTCCCGCAGTCGCAAGGCCGCGCCCGCCGCGGGCACGCCCGGAAGCGGACCGCCGTCGTCGACGGGCTCGGCGCCGCTCAGGCCTGCGCTCACGTGGCGCTGCCCGAGGATGCCTCCGCCTCCTGCTGCGCGCGGGCGGTCTCCTGCGCGGCCGCCAGCTCCTGCGCGCGCAGCTCGGCTCCGCGCTCGACGATCGCCGCGACCGCCTCCTGCGCGGTGTCGACCAGCTTGATGAGGTCACGGTCGGGCGGCGAGATCAGGCCGGCGCCCGCCACCGGGCCCGAGAGCCAGTCGAGCAGCCCCTGCCAGTGCGCGCGGCCCACCAGCACGATGGGGAACTGGATGACCTTGTGCGTCTGCACGAGCGTGAGCGCCTCGAACAGCTCGTCGAGTGTGCCGAACCCGCCCGGGAGCACCACGAAGCCCTCGGAGTACTTGACGAACATCGTCTTGCGGGCGAAGAAGTAGCGGAAGTTCACGCCCAGGTCGACGAAGTCGTTCATGCCCTGCTCGAACGGCAGCTCGATGCCGAGCCCGATCGACAGGCCGCCGGCGGCCTTGGCGCCGCGGTTCGCGGCCTCCATGATCCCCGGGCCACCGCCGGTGATGACCGCGTACCCCTCCTGCGCGAGCAGGCGCCCGACCTCCTCGCCGAGCGCGTACTCCGGCTCGTCGGCCCGCGTGCGCGCCGAGCCGAACACGCTCACGGCGGCGCCCACCTCCGCGAGCGCGCCGAAACCCTCGACGAACTCGCTCTGGATCCGCATCACGCGCCACGGGTCGTCGTGCAGCCAGTGGGCCGACTCGGTGCGGCTCAGGAGCCGCTGGTCCGACGTGGTGGAGGGGATCTGCCCGCCGCGCAGCAGCACGGGCCCCTTGCGGTAGCCGCTTCCCGGGGTGGGCTGGCCGTCGTCGCTCATGAGGCGACTCTAGGCGCCGTCGGCAGCCTCGCGGGGGCAGGTGAGCCAGGCCAGTTGCGCGTCGTACGCCTGGCGGATCTGGTGCACCGGGCAGCGCTCGTCGTCCTTGTGCGCGAGCAGCGGGTCGCCCGGGCCGAAGTTCACCGCCGGCACACCCAGCTCGGCGAACCGCGCGACGTCCGTCCAGCCGAGCTTCGCGGCGGGCGCTCCGCCGGTGAGCGCGAGCACCACGCCCGCGAACTGTGCCGCCGCTGGCGCGTCCAGGCCGGGCCGGGCGCCGGGCGCGGCGTCGGTGACGACCACCTCGTAGCCGGCGAACACCTGCCGGACGTGGTCCGCGGCCTGCTCGGGCGACGCGGAGGGCGCGAACCGGTAGTTGACGGTGACGACGCACTCGTCGGGGATCACGTTCGTCGCGACGCCGCCGGAGACGAGCACCGCGTTGAGGCTCTCCAGGTACGCGAGCCCGTCGACCTCGATCGTGCGCGGCTCGTACTCGGCGAGCCGACGCAGCACCTCGGCGGCCTTGTGGATCGCGTTGTCGCCCGTCCACGGGCGCGCCGAGTGCGCCGCCCTGCCGTGCAACCGCACCTCCGCGCGCAGCGTGCCGTTGCAGCCGCCCTCGATGCCGCCGTTCGACGGCTCCCCCAGCACCGCGAAGTCCGCCGTCAGCCAGTCCGGGTGACGCTCGACGAGCCGGCCCAGCCCGTTGAGGTCCGCCGCGACCTCCTCGTGGTCGTAGAACACCCAGGTGACGTCCCTCGTCGGCTCCGCGACCCGTGCCGCGAGCGCGAGCTGCACCGCGACGCCCGCCTTCATATCCACCGTCCCGCGGCCCCACAGCTCGTCCCCGACGAGCCGCGCCGGCAGGTTGTCCGCGACCGGCACCGTGTCCAGGTGGCCCGCGATCACCACCCGCTCGGGCCTGCCGAGGGTGGTGCGGGCGACGACCGCGTCGCCGTCGCGGAGAACCTCGAGGTGCGCGTACGCGCGCAGCGCCTGCTCCACGGCGTCCGCGAGCGCCTTCTCGTCGCCGCTCACGCTCGGCAGGTCGCACAGCGCGCGCGTGAGGTCGACGAGATCCGCGGACAAATCCAGGCTGGTCACCCGCCGACCCTACGGCCTGCCGCCCGTAGGGTTGTCGCATGACCACTCGTTCCGCCTGGGGGTACGGCCTCGCGTCGACCACCCTCGACGGCGCTGTCCTCGACACCTGGTACCCCTCCCCGGCGCTCGGCGCGCCCGACGACGGCGACGGCTCCGCCACCGAGGTCTCCGCGGGCGTGACCGCCGACGACCTGCGCGGCTCCGAGCACGTGGACGACGCCCGCGGCGTCCGCGTCCGGCTCGTGCGCACCGTCGTCGACCTGGACGCACCGCCCGCCGACGTGCCCGACGCCTACCTGCGGCTCCACCTGCTGTCCCACCGGCTCGTGCAGCCGCACGGGCTCAACCTCGACGGCATCTTCGCCGTCCTGCCGAACGTCGTGTGGACCGACCACGGGCCGTGCGCGGTCGAGGGCTTCGAGCAGGTCCGCGCCCGGCTTCGCGCCACGCACCGGGTCCCGCCGACCGTGTACGGCATCGACAAGTTCCCACGCATGGTGGACTACGTCGTCCCGTCCGGGGTGCGCATCGCCGACGCCGACCGCGTGCGCCTCGGGGCACACCTAGCGTCCGGCACCACCGTGATGCACGAGGGCTTCGTGAACTACAACGCGGGCACGCTCGGGACGTCGATGGTCGAGGGACGCATCTCCGCGGGCGTCGTCGTGGGCGACGGGTCCGACGTCGGGGGCGGCGCGTCGATCATGGGCACGCTGTCGGGCGGCGGCCGCGTCGTCGTCTCGCTCGGGCGGCGCACCCTCATCGGCGCGAACGCCGGGCTGGGCATTCCGCTCGGCGACGACTGCGTCATCGAGGCGGGCCTCTACATCACCGCCGGCACCAAGGTCACGATGGTCGGCTTCGACGACGTGCCCGACGTCGTGAAGGCCAGCGAGCTCGCCGGCGCCGACGGCATCCTCTTCCGACGCAACTCCCTGACGGGCGGCGTCGAGGCGGTTGCGCGCACGGGCGCGGGCGTGCACCTCAACGCGGCCCTGCACGCCAACTGACCGCTGCCCATGGCTCGACGACCGCGACGAGCACGCCGCCGCAATCGCGCACGCGGCGTGCTCGTCGGGCTCTTGGCGGCCATCACGGTGTTCGCCGCCGCGGTCGTCGCCGTGGTCGTCGCGCTCGACCGGCAGCCCGCCGCGCCCGTCGTCGAGGCCTGCACCGCGACCATGGACGGAGTGGCCTACTCGCTCGACCCCGATCAGGCTCAGCACGCGGCGCTCTTCGCGGGCCTGGCCGAGCAGCGCGGGCTCCCCGCGCGCGCCGTGACGATCGCGATCGCGACCGCGATGCAGGAGTCCAAGATCGAGAACATCGACTACGGCGACCGTGACTCGCTCGGGCTCTTCCAGCAGCGGCCATCGCAGGGCTGGGGCACGCCTGAGCAGGTCACGGACCCCGTCTACGCCACGGGCACGTTCTACGACCACCTGGTCAAGGTCGACGGCTACCAGGACCTCCCGATCACCGAGGCTGCGCAGGCCGTGCAACGCTCCGGGTTCCCCGAGGCGTACGCGCGGCACGAGTCGGTGGCCCGCGCCTGGGCGTCAGCGCTCACGGGCCACTCCCCTGGCGCGATCACGTGCACGCTGCGCGACCCACAGTCCGCCACCACCGCCGCCACCGCCACGACGCTCGCTGTCGCCAACGCCCGCCTGACCAGGGACCTCGGCACGCTCGCCGCCGGCGCTGTGGTCACCCCCGCCACCGGCGCGACCCCCGCGACGATCACGCTGCCCGCCTCAGGCGCCGGGAGCGAACAGACTCGTCGGGCTGCCGCTCGGGCTGCGTGGGCCGTCGCGACCGCACACGAGCTCGGGACGACGAGCGTCACGGTCGGCGACCAGACCTGGACCCGCGCGGGCGACTGGGCTCCGGCTGCGACCCCCGCCCCCGCGGGCACGGTTGTCCTGACCTTCCGCTGAGGAGGCCCGCCACACCCGGATCGGGAGGGCAGCGCCACCGCTCGTGAGCCAAGCGACGCGAGGCCCGAAGCATCACAAGCACCAGAGGGCCAGAAGCGCCATGGCCGGAAGCGCCACGGGATCAGACGCACCATGGCCAGAAGCACCACGGGCCAGAACCACCACGGGATCAGAAGGACGGTGGACCCGTGGCCTCCTGCGCGGAGGCGAGCATCCGCGGCACCGGACCGACGACCCGCACGCCACCTGGGCCCGCCCCCGCTCGAGGCAGCCGTTCGGTGCGGCCGTCGAGGCCGGGGACCGTGCGCAGTCGCTGACCGGTGGGTGTGGTGAGGACGAAGACACCTGGACGCTCCTGCTCCAGCCCGTAGGAGCCGTCGCTCTTGAGCCCGTGATGGAACCGGCACAGCGGCCCCAGGTTGGCAGCCGACGTCGGCCCGCCGCGTTGCGCCGCGACCGTGTGGTCCAGGTCCACGCGTTCAGCGGGCACGACACAGCCCGGCCACACGCACTCCGCGTCCCGCGCTCGAACGTGCTCAGCCATCGCGGCTGGCGGTCTGTACCTAGTGCGGCCGACGTCGAGCACCGTGTTGTCGAGCGGATCGACCAGGATCCGCCGCCACGGCCCCTCCAGAGCCAGCGCCCTGGCCTGCTCCGCGCTGAGCGGGCCGTGCCCGTCCAGTCGGCATGGGGCGTCGTCAAGCCCGAGCAGCGTCGAGAGCGCGGCCGTGACGTTGATCTGGATCCTGGGCCGCCGCACCCGAACTGGCGGGTCCGCATCCTCAGATGGGACGTGCGTGGTGGGCCCGGCGTCGTCGGCGGCGGCCGTGAAGACGCTCGCGAACACGTCCGCACGGAGCTGGGACAGCGTGCGCGGGTCGCCCTCGGCGCGGGCGGCCCTGGCGGAGGCGTCGAGCGTGGCGTCGATGAACGCCGCACTGTGCGCGGGCAGGACCGCCCACAGCCCCGACATGCCGTCCGGCAGCAGCCGCGGCGTGTTGACGCGGCGCAGGGTGCGCGCCTTGGCGGCGCGCTCTGCACAACCCTGCGGGTCGAGCACGAGGAGTGCGCGCTCGACGTCCCTCGCGAGCTCGACTGGTGTGCGCATGGGCGCATCCGGCAGCACACGCTCCTGGACGGCTAACGCGAGATCCGCGGGGAGGTCATGAAGGCGGTCCAAGAGGGGCCGCGCCTTCGAGTAGTCGATCTCGCCGCGCTCGAGCGCGGCGCCGACGAGGTTCAGCGCCTGGTCCATGACCGCCCCGTCCCGCACCAGACGGGCGCCCATGCGGGTGGACCACCCGAGCCGCAGGGCCACCTCGGTGCCCGCCGCGGACCGGTCCACCGCGCTCCGGCGCCCGACGTCGCCGCGGCGCTGCATCGATTCCCTACCAGCCAGGTGTCCCGCAGCCGCCGCCGCGCCGCGCTGCGCCCACGCCGCCAACCTCGTCCACGACTCGACCGTGTCGAGGACGCCCTCGTCGGTCTGCGACGGGAGGTCGACGCACTCGAGCAGGGCCGCGAGCGTGGAGCCCGCGGCCGTCGAGGCCAGCAGCGCCTGCGGCGGCCAGAGGTGGTCGATGCCGTCGGGGAGGAGATGCGGACCGTAGTCGCGCACCTCGGCGGTCCCGACGGCGGAGAAGCGCAGCGGCTTCCCTGCCTGCGCCGCCTCCGCATCCGAGGCCCAGACGGCTTGCAGGTCCGCCCACTCCTGGGCGTCGCAGAAGAACGGGTAAGGCGCCGGCCGGCCAGCCGCGTCGTGGGCGAGCACCCGGCGCATCAACTCGTCCTCGCTGATGCCCTCCTCCCCCGGCGCCAGGAAGGGCGCGATCTCGTCGGCGCTCCACTCCGTCACACGCCGCTCGTCCGCAGGGGGCGCGAAGCTCCCCGGTGACAACGCCACGCGCGAGCTCTCCCCCACCATCGCCCCCCGGCACCCGAAATCGAACGTTTGTACGATTCTAGGCGACGCCCGGTGCCCCCACAAGACCCTCGCGCCGATCAATCCCCCGGCACGACCTCACCCGACCAGCCGCCCGGCCAGGGCAGCGCACTCTCACGTCCGTGGCCCACGCGCGAACGCCAGAACGCCCCGGACACCGCTAACGGGAGCGGTTCGCGGGGCGTTCGGGGGTCGGCGGCGGGTCGCGCGGGAGAGCGCTCGTCGAGCACCAGCGCGTCAGCGCTCGTCGAGCACCAGCGCGTCAGCGCTCGTCGAGCGCCGTGTAGTCCCGCTCGACCGCGCCCGTGTAGACCTGCCGCGGGCGGCCGATCTTGGTGGTCGGGTCCTGCATCATCTCGCGCCACTGCGCGATCCAGCCGGGCATGCGGCCGAGCGCGAACAGCGGCGTGAACATCGACTCGTGGAAGCCCATGGCCTTGTAGATCAGGCCGGTGTAGAAGTCGACGTTCGGGTAGAGCTTGCGCGAGACGAAGTAGTCGTCGGAGAGCGCGATCTCCTCGAGTCCCATCGCGATGTCGAGGAGCTCGTCGTCCTTGCCCAGCGCGGAGAGCACGGCGTGCGCGGACTGCTTGACGATCGCGGCGCGGGGGTCGTAGTTCTTGTAGACGCGGTGCCCGAAGCCCATGAGGCGGACACCGGCCTCCTTGTTCTTGACGCGCGTCATGAAGTCGGTGGCGTCGCCGCCGTTGGACTGGATCTCCGCGAGCATCTTGAGGACGGCCTCGTTGGCGCCGCCGTGCAGCGGGCCGGACAGTGCGTTGATGCCCGCTGCCACCGACGCGTACAGGTTGGCGTGCGACGAGCCGACGATCCGGACGGTCGAGGTGGAGCAGTTCTGCTCGTGGTCGGCGTGCAGGATCAGCAGCTTGTCGAGCGCCTCGACGACCACCGGGTCCGGCTCGTACTGCTGGTACGGCACCGCGAAGGTCATGCGCAGGAAGTCCTCGACGTACCCGCGGCTGTAGTCCGGGTAGAGCAGCGGCTCGCCGCGCGAGACCCGGTGCACGTAGGACGTGATGGTGCGCGTCTTGGCGAGGATGAGGACCGTGGCGAGCTCGACCGTCTCGGGGTCGAACGGGTCTAGCGACTCGGGGTAGAACGTGGACAGCGCGTTGATCGCCGACGACATCACGGCCATGGGGTGCGCGCCGCGCGGGAAGGTCCCCATGAAGGTGCGGAAGTCCTCGTGCACCAGGGTGTGGCGGTTGATCCGGTCGGCGAACGAGTCGAGCTCGGCGGCGTTCGGCAGCTCGCCGTGGATGAGCAGGTACGCGACCTCCAGGAAGCTGGCCTTGGCGGCGAGCTGGTCGATCGGGTAGCCGCGGTAGCGCAGGATGCCGGCGTCGCCGTCGATGTAGGTGATCCTCGACTCGCAGGACGCGGTGTTCATGAAGCCGGGGTCGACCGTGACCAGGCCCGTGTCGCGCAGGAGCGTGGACACGACGACGCCGTCGTTGCCCTCGGTGGCGGTGACCACCGGCAGGTCCTTGACCTGGCCGTCCACGACGAGCTGGACCGGTGCGGTGACGGTCTCCGACATAGGTTTTCCTTCCTGGCGGCGCCCGCGGCCGGTGTGCCGGCAAGGCGGGTCGACGCTGACATTCGGCCAGTGGCCTGCTCCGAGACCCCCGTTGGCCCCGCTTGACCGTACCTGCGGCTAGCGTGCCCTGACCAATCCGCGGACGCACCGGCGGACGGCTGTGAGACCACTCACATCGACGCCCAGGCGTTCCGCGAGGTCAGGCCCCGCGCAGCCGCGCGGAGGCCTCCGCGACGGCCTCGTCGGACGCCGTGAGCGCGACACGGACGTGCCCGCGCCCGGCCTCGCCGTAGAACGCGCCGGGCGCGACGAGGATGCCCAGCTCGGCCAGGTCCGCGACCGTCTGCCACGCGTCTTGGCCGCCCTCGGGCCGCGCCCACAGGTACAGGCCCGCGGCGGAGCCGTCGACGACGTACCCCGCCTCCTCGAGCGCCGAACGCAGCACTGCGCGCCGCGCGCGGTAGCGCTCGCGCTGCTCCGCGACGTGCGCGTCGTCGTCGAGCGCGGCCACGGTCGCGGCCTGCACGGGGCCGGGGACGATCATCCCGGCGTGCCTGCGCGTCTCCAGGAGGCGGGCGACGAGGACCGGGTCGCCCGCGGCGAATGCCGCGCGGTAGCCCGCCAGGTTGGACTGCTTGGACAGCGAGTACACCGCGAGCAGGCCGGTGAGGTCCCCGCTGGCCACCCGCGGGTCGAGCACCGAGGGCACCCCCGACGAGCGCCACGGCTCGTCCCATGCGAGCTCGGCGTAGCACTCGTCGGATGCGACGACGACGGGCCGCCCGTCACGCGCCGACGCGTCACGCGCCGCCTCGACGACCGCGCGCAGCTCGTCGGCCGACAGCACCGCCCCGTCGGGGTTGCCGGGCGAGTTCAACCAGACGAGCCGCACGTCGCCGGCGCCCGCGCGCAGGCGCGCCGCCGGGTCCGCGTGGGGCTCGGGGGTCGCGCCGGCGAGCCGCGCGCCGACGTCGTACGTCGGGTACGCGGTCGCCGGGTGCAACACCACATCGCCCGCGCCCAGCCCGAGCAGCGACGGCAGCAGCGCGACGAGCTCCTTGGACCCCACGGTCGGCAACACACCCGCGGGGTCGAGGTCGGGCACGCCGCGTCGTCGTGCGAACCACCGCACGACCGCCTCGCGCAACGCGGCGGTCCCCGCCGTCAGCGGGTACCCGGCGCTGTCCGCGGCCGACGCGAGCGCGTCGCGGATCACCGCGGGCGTCGGGTCGACGGGCGTGCCGACCGACAGGTCGACGATGCCCCGCGGGTGCGCGCGCGCCCGGTCGCCGTACGGCGTCAGGGTGTCCCAGGGGAAGTCCGGCAGCGCGCCGGTCAGCAAGCCCATCGGGCGTCAGTCACCGTGCACGCGCAGCGGCAGGGTCGCGATGATGGGGTGGTCCTTGTCGATCTGCCCCATCTTCGCCGCGCCGCCGGGCGAGCCCAGGTCGTCGAAGAACTCGACGTTGGCCTTGTAGTACTCGCTCCACTGCTCGGGGACGTCGTCCTCGTAGTAGATGGCCTCGACGGGGCACACCGGCTCACAGGCGCCGCAGTCGACGCACTCGTCGGGGTGGATGTACAGCGACCGCTTGCCCTCGTAGATGCAGTCCACGGGACATTCCTCGATGCACGCCTTGTCCTTGACATCAACGCAGGGCTCGGCGATCACATAGGTCACAGGTCGGTCCTCCACTTCCGGATGCTGCCTAGTATTCCCCACATGCGTTCGCGCCAGTCCCGTTGTCCAGCACGCGGCCGATGACCGGCTGGCGCGAGCTCACCCCGGGCACGCGAGTCGTCGTCCGCCGCCGGCTCACCGACGACGAACGACGCGCCGACCCCACCGGGCCCCACTTCACGGACGCGATCGGCGTCGTCGTGCGCGTCGACGACGAGGGCCTCGAGCTCGAGACGCGCGGCGGCCCGCTCGCCGTCCCGGGCGCGCTCGTCACGCGCTGCAAGCCCGTGCCGCCCCCGCCAGCCCGCCGCCCCCGCCGTGGGTCCGGCGGAGACGACGAACACGCCGGCTAGGGGGTCGGCGTGCTCGTCGGCGCCGGCCCGCACACGATCTTGTTCTGCGGCTTGTAGCGCCAGGAGTTCGACTTCGTCTCCTTGAGCTCACCGTTCAGGAACAGCTTGCGCGTGATCGTGACGGAGAAGCCGGGGTTGCCCGCCGACTGCGGCTCGCACGTCTTCGACTTGGAGTACACGGTGGTCGGCTGCACGACGCCCGAGCGGCCGCTCTTCGTGGCCTCCACGGTCCAATACTTGGTGCCCCAGATCCGCACGTACGCGCGGTTGTTCGCGACCCAGCCCTGCACGAGCGCGCCGTACGGCGTCGAATTCTTCCAGCGCATGTCCAGCTGGCCTGTGAAGATCGTCGCCTCCCGGCCCTCCGGGTAACGCGAGAACCACTCCGAGTGCGGGTGGTGCTCCACGTCCTCCATGCCGGACAGGTACGCGGCGTTGAACGTCGTCGTCGAGACCTGCGAGAGGCCGCCGCCCCACGCGTCGGTGTGCTCGCCGTTGACGATCGCGCCCGCCTGGACGAAGCCGTGCTTGCCGTCCACGGGGCCCAGCGCGTCCGTGAGGCTGAACGTCTCGCCCGGCTTGATGAGCACGCCGGTGATGTTGGCGAGCCCACGCTTGATGTTGAGCGTGCGGCGCGGCTCGGACGTCAGCGGGGTCGAGAACTCGCCCACGACCTCCTTGATGCCGAGCTTCTCCATCGCCGCGGTCGACTCTTCCGGGTCGGTCGCGGTCAGCGCGGCCTCCGCCGTCCGCTCCGGCGCCGTGCTGGCCTCCTGCACGGCCGACGCGAGCGAGTCCGGGTCGATCGTCGTGCCGGGCGTTCCGGCGACCAGCACGGGAGCGTCGTTCTTGAACTCGAAGTGCGCGTCCGCCGCGGGCGTCAGCAGGTTCGGGAGCTGCGCCAGGACGTCCGCCTGCAGCTTGCTCCCGTCGAGGTTCAGCGTGAGCTCGTGGCCGTCGGGCACCATCGACGCCGCCTGGCCCACGGCCTTGGGCTGCAGCACCGCCAACTGCCCGTCGATGCTCACCGAGACCGGGCCGGCCATCAGCGGGTCCGCGACCTCGCGCAACGCGGCGTCCGTGGTCTCCTGCGAGATCGCGGGCGGCACGACCACGCTCGGCAGCTCGATCGGCTGTGCGGCCGTCAGCCACTTGGTCTGCAGGAACGCCGCCGCCTGCGGCGAGTCGAGCGTCCAGCCGTCCACCGCCTTGGTGGCGTGGGCGCCGCCGTCGACGAACGCGATGGCGCCGTCGACCGGCGCGAGCGACAGCCCCGGCTCCAGCGCGCTCACCGCGGCGTCGAGCTTGTCCTCGTCGACGTTCGTCACCGCGGGCTGCGCCCCGACGCCCACGATCTGGCGCCACAGCACCGACGGGTCCGCGAGGTCGCTGCCCGTGAGCTTCGCGACCGTCGCCTCGGCGTCGAACTCCAGGCCCGCGGCCTTCGGGTCGACGGTCGCCTCGCCGTCACGCGCGGTCACCGCGATCGGCTTGCCCGTCACGTCCGCGAGCTCGGCATCCAGGCGCGCGACGGCGTCCTGCGACGAGAGCCCGCCGATGTCCACCCCGGCGACAGTCGCGCCCCGCGGCACGCGGTCCGCGGTCGCGAGGCAGGCCCCGACGTAAGCGCCCGCGAGCACGACGACGATGCCGCCGACGATGGCGAGCGTCCGGGGCCAGCGGCGCTTCGTCTGCTGGTCCGGGAACTGGTCCAGCGGGGACGGGTTGCGCGGCGACTCGGGGACGGGCCCTGCGGTGACCCGCGGGGGCGCGGACACGGCGCCGGCCCCGCCGGCCTTGAGCCGCTCGAATGTGGCGCCGGTGGGCGTGGTCGCGGTGGGCCGCGCGGGGGCCGCGGCCGAGGGCGCCACAGC
>JAEWOA010000118.1 GCA_023461115.1 Actinomycetes bacterium | reverse complement strand
GCCCAGTACACGACCACGGCAGGCTCGGCCGCCGCGGGCACGGCCGCCGCGGGCCAGGCCGCCGTGAGCACGGCTGGCGTGAGCACGGCTGGCGTGAGGACGGCTGGCGCGGAGAAGAACGGTGTGGGTGCGGCTACCGAGCCGATGAACGCACTAATGGAGACACTGCCTGATCAGGCTTCACACGCGGCGGACTCCAGCGTCGATCGACGCGAACACGACTCCTCCCAGGCGGTCCCCGAGTCGGTACAGGCGCAGGGGCGGGCAGGAGCCGAGCGCACCGACTCCCGGGTGGAAGCCGCGAGCCCGGCGGCTGACGCCGCGAGCCCGAAGGCTGACGTTGCGCGCTCGACGGCAGACGCTGCGAGCGTGGCGTCACCCGACGAGGCCGAGGCGTCCCGACCCCTCGCCCAGGCGCCCTATGAACCCACCACTGAAGACTGGGGGCCGAGCGGTCCGCGCCCATGGGTGACCGGCGCCGCGGCGCCCGTGGTCTACGTGGACGGGCCTGCGACGAGCGCGCCGGAGGAGGAGCGGGCTCCGGTTGCCGGCGGCGCGCAGAGCGTCGATGTTTCACGTGAAACGCGACACGGCGAGCAGAGTGACGGAGCACTGAACCCCACACCGGACAATGGAGTGCGCTCCGGGGACCAGGGGAGCGTCGCCGAGAGCACAACGACCACGGGAACCAGCGCCACGATGACCACTGCAGAGCACGACCACGACGAGCTGCGCCGAGCGGCGCTCGTCGAGAGCCTCCCGCAGGCGTCCCCCGACACACCGCTCATGGCGGAGTTGCAGCTCGACGCTCGTCGTCGGATCGAGCTCCGGGGGCGGCGGTTCCCGCGGCCCGAGAAGACGCGTGTGATCACCGTGGCCAACCAGAAGGGTGGCGTGGGCAAGACGACGACCACCGTGAACCTCGCGGCGGCGCTCGCGCAGTCCGGGCTGAACGTGCTGGTGCTGGACAACGATCCGCAGGGCAATGCGTCGACCGCGCTGGGAATCGACCACCGGGCCGGGACGCCCTCGATCTATGAGGTGCTGGTCGACGGCGCTCCGATCCAGGACGCGGTCCAGGAGAGCCCGGACGTCCCGAACCTCTGGTGCCTGCCGGCGACCATCGACTTGTCCGGCGCCGAGATCGAGCTGGTCTCGATGGTGGCGCGCGAGACCAGGCTGCGGGCGGCGCTCGACTCGTACCTCGAATGGCGGGTCGCGAACGGCCAGGAGCCGATCGACTACGTCTTCGTGGACTGCCCGCCGAGCCTCGGGCTCCTCACGGTCAACGCGTTCGTCGTGGGCCGCGAGGTGCTCATTCCGATCCAGTGCGAGTACTACGCGCTCGAGGGTCTGAGCCAGCTGCTCAAGACCATCCAGCTGATCCAGGCGCACCTGAACCGCGACCTGCACGTCTCGACGATCCTGCTCACCATGTACGACGCGCGCACCAACCTCGCGCAGCAGGTGGCGGAAGAGGTCCGCACGCACTTTCCGGAACGCACGCTGCGGACCACCGTGCCGCGCTCGGTGCGAATCTCGGAGGCGCCGTCGTACGGGCAGACCGTCATCACCTATGACGCCGGATCCACGGGCGCGCTCGCGTACCTCGAGGCCGCGCGCGAGATCGCTGAGCGCGGTCAGCTCGCCGACGAGGGCCTAGTCCCGCAGCAGCACACCCAGAGCACCGACACCGACGAACCGGCCTTGCAGGCCGCCCTGGAGGACTGATGAGCGAGAAGCGCCGAGGACTCGGCCGCGGGCTGGGGGCCCTCATCCCGACCGGCCTGGACGGCGCCCGGCCTACCGGCGACCGGCCAGTCGACGTCTTCTTCGGTGACAAGTCGAGCGAGACCGCGACCGCGCTGCTCGACGACGGCGACGGCGCGCAGCCGCAGGCCGTCACCCCCGGGGTGCAGAACACGACCGACGGGCTGAACCGCGGGGGCGAGGGCGCGCACACGAACGGCGCGACCAACGGCACGACGAACGGCGCGATCAACGGCTCGACCGGCGTCGCCAGCACAGTCGCGGCCACGACGACCGACGACGACGGCCTGCTTCCGGTGCCGGGCGCACGGTTCGCCGAGCTCCCGGTGGGCCAGATCAGCCCGAACCCGCGCCAGCCCAGGACGGTGTTCGACGAGGACGCGCTCGACGAGCTCGTCGGCTCGATCAAGGAGATCGGCGTCCTTCAGCCGGTCGTGGTCCGGGCTGTCGGCGACCGGTACGAGCTGATCATGGGCGAGCGCCGGTGGCGGGCGACGCAGGCCGCCGGGCTCACCACGATCCCCGCGATCATCCGGGAGACCGAGGACGCGGACCTGCTGCGCGACGCGCTGCTGGAGAACCTGCACCGCGCGCAGCTCAACCCGCTCGAGGAGGCCGCGGCCTACCAGCAGCTGCTCGACGACTTCGGCTGCACGCACGAGGAGCTGGCCACCAGGATCAGCCGGTCCCGTCCGCAGATCTCGAACACGCTCCGCCTGCTGAAGCTGCCGCCGCTGGTGCAGCGTCGGGTGGCCGCGGGGGTGCTCTCGGCGGGCCACGCCCGCGCGCTGCTGGGGCTCGCCGACGGCGCGGCCATCGAACGGCTCGCGCAGCGGATCGTCGCCGAGGGCCTGTCGGTGCGCTCGGTCGAGGAGATCGTGGCGCTCGGAGTGGAGGGCGCGCCCACCCCGCGGCGGGCCGCTCCGCGTGCGGGCGCCCGGAACGCCGCGCTCGACGACTTGGCCTCCCGGCTGTCCGACCGATTCGACACGCGGGTCAAGGTGGTCCTCGGCAAGCAGCGCGGACGCCTCACGGTCGAGTTCGCGTCGGTGCAGGACCTCAACCGCATCCTCGGCGAGCTCGCTCCGGAGGACCCAGGGCTGCTGCGCTGACGTCGACGGCGAACGCCCCCGGGCGGCGCGGCCGAGCCGGAATGGCCGGACCGTGGCGCAAGGGGGCGTCTTTCGTCGCAAATCAGGCGTGACCTGCGACGACGCGTGACGTCAGGAACGCTCCAGGGAAGCCACCACGAGCGATCGGTACAACGCTCCGAGGTTGTGCCCGGCGGCGATGGCGGCTTGCGGCAGGAGCGAGGTCTCGGTCATCCCCGGGGCCACGTTGACCTCGAGGAACCACGGCTCGCCATGCTCGTCGACGATCAGGTCGGTGCGCGAGAGGGCCGCGAGCCCGAGCGCCCGGTGCGCGGCGAGCGCGAGCGAGGCGGCGTCGGCGGCGACCGCCGGCGCCAGACGCGCGGGCGTGAAGTACTCGACGCGGCCGGGGTTGTACCGGGCGTCGTAGTCGTACGGCCCGTCGGCGACGATCTCGACGATCGGGAGAGTCACGGGCCCGGAGCCGGTGTCGATCACGGAGACCGCCACCTCGGTTCCGGTGATGTGTTTCTCGACGAGCGCGGTGTCGGAGTAGGCGAAGCACTCGACCATCGCCTGCGGCAGCTCCGCGGCCGATCGGACGATGCTCACACCGAGCGCGGAACCACCTTGGGACGGCTTGACCACGAGGGGGAGGCCGAGCCGCGCGACCACCGCCGACAACAGGGCGGCGGCGCCGAGCTCGCGGAAGAGCGTCTGCGGCAGGGTGACGAACGGCGGTGTGGCCAGGCCTCCGCGGGCCGCGACCGTCTTGGCCAACGGCTTCGACCACGCGGCGCGTGACGCTCGCGGCCCGGAGCCGAGCACACGCAGCCCGAGCAGCTGGATGACGTCACGCACGGAGCCGTTCTCGCCGGTCGCCCCGTGGAGCAGCGGCCAGACGACGTCCGGCCGCAGCGTCGTCAACGCCGGGATCAGGTCCGCGTCGACGTCGTGGACCGTGACCTCGACGCCGGCGGAGCGGAGCGCCTCCGCCACGCGACGCCCGGAGCGGACCGAGACGTCCCGCTCGTGCGAGAGGCCACCCGCGAGGATCGCGACGCGCGGCGCGCCGGCCACGGATGAGGGGTCGGGCGCCTCCGTCATGGCTGGTGGGAGGCGCGGCCGCCGACGCCGAACAGTGAGACGAGCTCGGACTCCGCGGCGACGACGCCCGCGAGCCGCCGCACGCCCTCACGGATCCGCGAGGGCGTGGGGTAGCAGTAGGAGAGCCGCAGGTGGGAGGCGCCGCCGCCGTCGTAGTAGAACGCGGTGCCGGGCACGTAGGCGACCCGCGCGGTGACCGCGCGCGGCAGCATCTCCTTGGAGTCGAGGCCCTCGGGCAGGCGCACCCAGGTGTAGAACCCGCCGTCCGGGACGTTCCACGACGCGTTCGGCAGGAACTCGTGGAGCGCGGACACCATCGCGTCGCGCCGCTCGCGGTACTGCTCGCGGTAGGCCTTGATCTGCGCCTGCCAGTCGCACGTCGCCAGGTACGACGAGATCGCGAGCTGTGACGCGTTGGACGGGCAGAGGATCGCGGACTCGGAAGCGAGGACGAGCTTCTCGCGCACGGCGTGTGGGGCGACAGCCCACCCGACGCGGTAGCCGGGTGCGAAGGTCTTGGAGAACGAGCCGAGGTAGACGACGCCCTCGGCGTCGAGCGAGCGCAACGCGGGGACGGGATCACCCGAGAACCCGAGCAACCCGTAGGGGTTGTCCTCGAGGACCAGCACGCCGTGGCGGCGGGCGATCTCGAGCACCTCGGCGCGCCGGGCCACCGACAATGACACGCCCGCGGGGTTGTGGAAGTTCGGGACCGTGTAGAGGAGCTTGACCCGACGACCGGCGGCGGCGAGCGACGAGAGCGTCGACGACAGCGCCGAAGGGATGAGGCCGTCGGCGTCCATCGACACGTGCACGACGTCCGCCTGATACGCCCGGAACACACCGAGCGCCCCCACGTAGGAGGGCGCCTCGGCGAGGACGACATCGCCCGGATCGACGAACACCCGTGTGACCAGGTCCAACGCCTGCTGCGAGCCGGTGGTGACGACGACGTCGTCGGGGTGGGCGGCGATCCCCTCGAGCCGCATGACGTCGAGGATCTGCTCGCGGAGCGTCTCGTCGCCCTGCCCGGACCCGTACTGCAGCGCTTGCAGGCCGCGTTCGGCGACGAGCCGGGCGGCGACCGCCGACAGCTCGTCGAGCGGCAGCCCCTCGAGGAACGGCATGCCGCCCGCGAGCGACACCACCTCGGGCCGGTTGGCCACCGCGAAGAGCGCGCGGATCTCGGAGGCCTTCATCCCGTGGGTGCGGGCCGCGTAGGCGCCGAGCCACGGGTCCAGCCGAGTGCCGGCCGCTGCGGAGGACGTGGGGGTGCCCGACGTCTCGTCGCGGGGCACGGGCTGGGAGGTCATTTCCGCAGTGTGGCACGCATCACGAGGGCAACCGACGACCAGCCAGGTGCTGGGAACGACGCGCGCGTCAGGCGGCGGCGAGCAACTCCTCGATGTCCGCGGCGACAACTGCCTTGGGCCGGGCGCCGAACACCGACTTCACGAGCTCGCCACCTGCGTAAAAGCTCAGCGTGGGCAGGGAGACGACGCCGTAGTCCGCCGTGACCAGCGGGTTCGCGGCAGTGTCGAGCTTGACGATCTTCACCCGCCCCTCGTACTGCGTGGCGAGCTCCGCGAGCACGGGCGCGACCAGGCGGCACGGCCCGCACCACTCGGCCCAGAAGTCCACGAGCACGAGCCCGTCGGACTCCAGCACCTCGGCCTGGAACGTCTCGTCCGTCACGTCGATCATCACGCCTCCCCAGCGAGCACGGGCGCCGCGGTGGGCGCGAGCGGGTCGACGGCGTCGCCGAGCGACGCGAGGTAGTGCTGCGCGTCGAGCGCGGCGGCGCAGCCCGAGCCGGCTGCGGTGATGGCCTGGCGGTAGGTGTGGTCGACGACGTCGCCGCACGCGAACACCCCGGTCAGGTTGGTCTGCGTGGTGCGCCCGAGGACCTCGATGTAGCCGTCCTCGTCCAGGTTCACCTGTCCGACGACGAGCTCGGTGCGCGGCACGTGGCCGATCGCGACGAAGACCGCGCCAGCGTCGACCGAACGCGTCGAGCCGGTCTCCGTGTCGCGCAGCGTCACCGACGACACCTTCGCGTCACCGTGGATCCCGGTGATCTCGCTGTTCCACGCGAAGGAGATCTTGGGGTCGGCCACCGCGCGGTCGGCCATGATCTTCGACGCCCGGAGCTGGTCGCGACGGTGCACGATCGTCACCGACTTGCCGAAGCGCGTCAGGAACGTCGCCTCCTCGACGGCCGAGTCGCCGCCGCCGACCACCAGGATGTCCTGGTCCTTGAAGAAGAACCCGTCGCAGGTGGCGCACCACGAGACGCCCCGGCCGGACAGGCGCTTCTCGTCGTCGAGCCCGAGCTCGCGGTACGCGGAGCCGGTCGCGAGGATCACGGCCTTGGCGCGGAAAGTCTCGCCCCCCGACACCTCGATCGTCTTGACCGGGCCGTCGAGCGACAGCGACACCGCGTCGTCCCACAGCACCTCGGCGCCGAAGCGCTCGGCCTGCTTCTGGAGGTTCTCCATCAGCTCGGGGCCCTGGATGCCGTCCGGCCAGCCCGGGAAGTTCTCCACCTCGGTGGTGTTCATGAGCGCGCCGCCCGCGGTGACGGAGCCGGCGACGACGAGCGGCGCCAGGCCTGCGCGCGCGGCGTAGATCGCGGCGGTGTAGCCGGCGGGGCCCGATCCGACGATCACGAGCTCGCGCACGTCGGACTGCTGCGGGGTGGTGGTCACGGGCTGTTCCTTGCGTTCAGGGGCTGGTGGGCTCGGCCCGCCGTCGGCGGCTGTGGCTCTCAACCGATGGTAGGCCGGTTCTGTTCCAGGACGGGTCGTCGGACCGGCCGTCGGGCGTCAGCCCAGCTCGATCTCGGTGAGCTCGAGCCGGAACCCGCCGTCGCTGCCCTGCGGGAGCGCGGTGATCCACAGGCTGAGCGTGGTGACCTCGGTCGCCGGGTCGAGCGTGATCGTCGTCGACGGGCCGAACTCCCCGGCGCCCAGCAGCGTGCCGCCGTCGGGCGCGGAGGCGTCGGTCGCGCGGACCTCGACGTGGCCGCCGCTGTTGTTGGAGTGCAGTGTCACGGTGGAGACCGTCGCCGGCGCCTGGAGCGTCATCACGAAGCCGACGCCGTCCTTGAAGCCGGCGAAGTCCGCGCGCTTGTAGGTCATGGTGTACCAGTAGGTCGACGAGTCGCCGTCGAACGCCCGGCCCACGGCCTCCTCGTGCTCGCCGTCGCTGTCCGAGGGGTCGACTGACACCGCGGACGCGATCACCGGCGGCTGCCCGGACGGTGGCTGCGGCGACGCCGAGGCGCTCCCGTCCCCGGAGGACGAGGGGGACTCCGCGGACGGGTTCCCGCTGGTGGCGCCACCCGCGCCAGGGTCCGGCGCACCCGTGTCGAGGGACGAGAACAGCGCCTTGAAAGCAAGGACGACGCCGATCACGACGACGATCCCGACCACGGCGAGCACGAGCGCGGTGGGGTCGAACCGGCGGCGGCGGGGCGGCTCGGGCGACGCTCCGAGCACGTCGTCGAAGCCGCTTCGCTGCTCGTTGTGGCCGCCGGCCTGCGCGTACCCGGGCTGTGCGAATGCGGGCTCCGCGTACGCGGGCTGCGGTGGGCCGGCCGGCGGGAAGCCGGGGCCAGCCCCAGGCTGCGGCGCGGCGGCAGGGGTGGCCAGCGTGGGCGGGATGGGCGCGAACGGCATGGTCGGATCC
>JAEWOA010000117.1 GCA_023461115.1 Actinomycetes bacterium | reverse complement strand
GGCTCTGGCTGCGCCGCCGGTGGCTGCGGCTCCGTGCTGGCGGGGACGCTTGCGGCGGGCTCGTCGTCGGCGGTGGCAGCGGGCGCGGCCGGCGGGACCACGGCCTGCGCCGAGGCCGTATCAGGGTCGTCGGCGGACGCGGCGGGCGCGAGGCCGACGAAGGCGACGCAGAGCGTGGCGACGACTGCGCAAGCGCGGGCGAGCGGGACGATGGCGGACACGCCGGAGGCCTCCTGGTCGGGGGGGATATCTCGAACGTACGCACGGGCCGCCTCTCGAACATCGGACAAACGTCCCAATTCATCCCATGAAACGGTCGTTCTTGGCCGGGGCCGCCGCGGGATCGGGGCCTCCGGCTGCTGATTCGGAGCAGTCCCGCGCCTCGGGTACCCTGGGCGCGCCAGGAGGATTCGCCTAGTGGCCTATGGCGCACGCTTGGAAAGCGTGTTGGGTGCAAGCCCTCGGGGGTTCGAATCCCCCATCCTCCGCCGACACGAACGGCCTCTGACCAGCGAAAACGCGGTCAGGGGCCGTTCGCCTTGCATCCCGTGGAACACCGCCGGGAACACGGGTGAGGTCGGCTTCCCCTGCGACAGAACCGCCCTGTTTGCTTGGAGGCTCTTGACCTTGGAAACGAGGATGGAGCGATGCCGTGCGGGCCGAGTTGGGCGCCGATCACGGGACGGTCCAGAGGGTCGCGACGCAGTTGGGGCTACGGGACCGAGTCGGCGCGGCTGTGGGCCCGCCAGGCCGACATCGACGACGGCCACGCGCCCGGCGCGAGCACGTCACAGAACGCCCGGGTGCTCGTGCTCAGCAGGAGAACCGTGAGCACCAGGGCCGGAGTGCGAGGGTGAGGGCGTCCGGGGAGCTGCGTGTCCCCACCTGCTGACCTGCAGGTTCGGAGCCGCCCGCCGGGATTGGCGCCGCACGCTGCACCCGCTCGCGTCGTCGCGGTCAGTTGGGCAAGTCAGAGGCGAGCCTCACGCGCCTGTTGACTCTGCTTGACGCTCGAGCGTGATCTCAACGCGACGTCCCGCGACGGTCGCCACGAGAGCGACGTCCTCAACGCCTGCTGCGTGGAGATAGTTCAGAAGCGTGGAGTAGAGCATGTCGCCCCGACCTTCGGTGCGGGACACGACTCCCTGACCGACACCGAGACGCTCCGCGAGCTCGACCTGGGTCAGATGCCCAGCCTGCCTAACCGCTGCGAGGTTCATCCTGTACGCGCGGTCTTCGGCGTCCATCTCATCAAGAATCGCGTCCGACGCGGCTCTATTCGCCGGGTCCTCAAGCCAGGACGCAAGACGCGGGTTGCCGCGCACGAACCCGTCTGTGGTGCGGTGCTCACTCATCGGAGTCCTTCCTCTCGTCTCTAGTGTCGTGAAGCCATCGGTCGATGGCCTGGTCAGCGCGGCTGCCCACGGACGCGTAGAACACATCGCCCATCTGCGCCTTGTTGTTCGCGAACAGCGCGACGACTACTTGACCGTCGGGCGCGAACCACACGATCGTCCGCACCGCATAGCCCTCTTGGTACGGGTGCGACTGCACTGGCGCCGAGAAGTCTCTCGCGCTCGAGAACTCGGTCAACAAGGAAAACGTCGTCGACTCCATCGAGGGAGCGCTGGTGTCCCGTTCTGGCCAAGCAGCCGCGTGGGCGGTCATCGCGGACGGCGTCGCCAAAGACGTCGAATCGGGCGATACATCCGACCCGCTGTGGGCGCGACTGTTCCTCTGCGTGAGTCCGGGGGGTGGGACGGATTCGTCCGGGGGGTGGCACGGCGCGCGAGGGCGGGAGCGAGCGGGTCTGATTGCCGCATGAAGGCCCTGTTCAAAGCGGCGCCCGGGGCGGGCCTGCAACTCGTCGAGCGTCCCGAGCCCGTCGCCAGGCCCGGCGAGGTCAAGATCCGCGTGCTCCGGACCGGGATCTGCGGGACCGACCTGCACATCCTGCGCTGGGACCCGTGGGCCGCCGGCGCCATCCACACGCCGCTGATCCCGGGGCACGAGTTCTTCGGCGAGATCGTCGAGATCGGCGACGGCGTGCACGACCTCGCGGTGGGCGACCGCGTCTCCGGCGAGGGCCACATCGTGTGCGGCGTGTGCCGCAACTGCCGCGCGGGCCGCCGGCAGATGTGCATCCGGACGGTCGGGGTCGGCCTGCAGCGCGACGGCGCGTTCGCGCAGTACGTGACGCTGCCCGCCGAGAACGTCTGGGTGCACCACGAGGACATCGCCCCCGAGGTCGGCGCGCTCTTCGACCCGCTCGGCAACGCGGTGCACACCGCGCTGGCGTTCTCGGTGGTCGGCGAGGACGTGCTGGTCAGCGGGTGCGGGCCGATCGGGTTGATGTCGATCGCGGTCGCGCGGCACGCGGGCGCCAGGTTCATCGTCGCCACCGACCTCAGCGCACCGCGGCTCGCGCTCGCCGCCGGCATGGGCGCCGACCGGGCCGTGGACGTGTCCCGCGAGGACCTGCACGCGGTGCAGCGCGAGATCGGGATGCGCGAGGGCTTCGACGTCGCGTTCGAGATGAGCGGCGCCCCCGCCGCGCTCCCGCTCGTGATCGACAACATGAACCACGGCGGCCGCATCGCGATGCTGGGGCTGCCGAGCGCGCCGTTCGGGATCGACTGGAGCGTCGTCGTGCTGCGCATGCTGACGCTCAAGGGCATCTACGGCCGCGAGATGTTCGAGACGTGGAACTCGATGAGCGCGATGCTGCACACGTCCGACGTGCTGCGCGAGCGCATCGCGAGCCTCGTCTCGCACCGCTTCCCCGCGGCGCGGTGGCAGGACGCGTTCGACGCCGCCGCGTCGGGCGGGGTCGGCAAGGTGATCATCGACTGGGAGCAGCTGTGACGTACGCGATCAAGGACCGCCTGGCCGACGAGCTCGCCGCGATCGACGCCGCGGGCCTCACCAAGCACGAGCGCGCGCTGGCCAGCCCGCAGTCGGCGCACATCCTCGTCGGCGCGGGCCTCGACGAGGGCCGCAGGATGAACTTCTGCGCCAACAACTACCTGGGCCTCGCCGACGACGCGCGCATCGAGGCCGCCGCTGTCGACGCGATCCGCGAGCGCGGGTTCGGCCTGGCGTCCGTGCGGTTCATCTGCGGCACGCAGGACCTCCATCTGGAGCTCGAGCAGCGGGTCTCGCGGTTCCTGCAGAAGGACGCGACGATCCTGTTCTCGTCGTGCTTCGACGCCAACGGCGGCGTGTTCGAGGCGCTCTTCGGGCCCGACGACGCGATCATCTCCGACGAGCTCAACCACGCCTCGCTCATCGACGGCATCCGGCTGTGCAAGGCCCGCCGCTACCGGTACCGCAACCGCGACCTGGCGGACCTCGAGGCGCAGTTGCAGGCCGCCGCGGACGCGCGCTCGCGGATCATCGTGACGGACGGCGTGTTCTCGATGGACGGGTACTTCGCGCCGCTTGACGGCATCTGCGACCTGGCCGACCGCTACGACGCGCTGGTGCTGGTGGACGACTCGCACGCGGTGGGGTTCGTCGGCGAAGGCGGGCGCGGCACGCCGTGGCGGTTCGGGGTGGCGGACCGGGTCGACATCCTCACGGGCACGTTCGGCAAGGCGCTCGGCGGCGCGTCCGGCGGGTATGTCACGGCGCACCAGGAGGTCGTCGACCTGCTGCGCCAGCGCGCGCGCCCGTACCTGTTCTCCAACACGCTCGCGCCGTCGGTCGTCGCGGGGACGCTCGCGGCGCTCGACATCGTCGAGGGCGCCGACGACGAGCGCGCGCGCCTGATGGAGAACGGGCGGCTGTTCCGCCGCCTGATGGCCGAGGCCGGGTTCGACCTGCTGCCCGGCGAGCACCCGATCGTGCCGGTGATGTTCGGCGACGCGGTCGTCGCCGCGCGGGTGGCCGCGGAGCTGGACCGCCGCGGCGTCTACGTCACGGCGTTCTCCTACCCGGTGGTCCCCCACGGCCGCGCGCGCATCCGAGTGCAGCTCTCGGCGGTCCACACCGCTCAGGACATCGAGGCGGCGGCCGCGGCGTTCACGGCGGCCCGGGAGACGGTCGGCTGAGTTTCTGGCGGGCGCCGTCGTCGGGCGCGCTCAGCCCGCCGCTGGAGCCCGGACCGCGGTGACCCCGGGCGCCAGGCGCGCGTGCAGGTGGGTGTCGTGGCGCCCGTCGAGCTGCAGGTAGTGGGCCCGGCGAATGCCCTCGAGCGCGAAGCCGAGGGCATTCGCGACGCGGCACGAGGGCTCGTTCGACGTCGAGTGCTCGAGCTCGAGCCGCCGGAAGCCTGCGTCGTCGAACGCCCACGCCGTCGCGGTGGCGACCGCGCGCGACGCGACGCCCCGGCGACGAGCCTGCGGGAGCACCCAGTACCCGACCTCCGCGACGCCCTCGTGGAGGTTCAGCCGGTGCAGCGCGACGCGCCCGACCACGCTGTCGCCCTCGACGACCGCCCAGTCCGCGGAGCGCTCCTGCGCCCACAGGTCGCGCCGTTCGTCGACCCATCCGGCAGCCTCGTCGGCGGCCAACGACCGCACGTGCCACGTCCGGATCGCGGGGTCGGCGTAGGCGCCGACCAGGACGTCCGCATCGTCGTGCGTCCAGCCGCGGAGCGTGAGCCCAGCGCCGACGAGGGTCGGTTGGGCCTGGGCCGCGAGGGTTCCGGTCGGGATGATCGCCTGCGTGAGGAGGGGCACCGGGTGATTATCTGCGCCGCCGCGCAAGCGGTGGAAGGCTGGCGACATAAGCATGCGTCGAAGGGATGCCATGCGCCGCCTCGCTCGCCTGCTCGCCTCGGTCGCGTCGCTCGCGTCGGTCACGCTGCTCGCGGCCGGCTGCACCGGCGTCGAGCCCGACGCCGCGCCCGCAACGGGAGCGCCCACCGCGCCGAGCCCCAGCGCGGCGCCCGCCACCGGGGACTCCGCGCGCGCGGACCTCGTCGGGTTCTGGCGCGTCGACGGCGGGGCGGACGACGGTGCGTGGCTGCGGCTCGACGCCGGAGGGCTCGACCTGTTGCGCGAGTGCGGCGTCGTGACCGGCGCCTGGAACGCGACCGACGAACTGCTCGTCGCGGACCCGTGGGGCTGGAGCGGCGAGGGGTGCACCACCGACTCCGTGCCGTGGCTCGACGAGGTCACCGCGTACCGGCTCACGGACGGCCGCGTGGAGCTGCTCGACGACGACGGCGCCGTCGTCGTGGCCCTGCGGGCGGACGGCGCGCCCACCGCCGCGCCCGCGGACACGAACTTCACCTCGCCTCCCGGAGGGGACGGCAACCTCGCCGCGTGGGCGGCGCGGCCCGCGGCGCTCCCGGGCACGGTCTCGCCCGCGACCGAGGCCGACCTGACCCGGCACCCCTGGCTCGCGGCAGGCGCCTTCGAGACGAAGCCCGGCGTGGCCTTCGACGAGGCCGGCCGCTACACGTCGACCGACGGGTGCAACGGGGTGGACGGGCGTTGGGCGGTCGGGCCGGACGGCTGGTTCGTCGCGACGTCCGGGCCTCAGACGATGATCGGCTGCGACGGGGCGCCGGTCCCGTCCTGGATCGCCTCCGCGGCGCGCGCGGGGATGGACGGCGACTCGCTCGTGCTGTTCGGCGCGGACGGCCAGCCGTTGGGGACGCTGGTCGCCGGGTCCTGACTCGGCCCTGCTCACGGGCGCCCGGCGCCTAGGCCGGAAGTCACGCGCAAGGGCGATGCCCCGCTCCTACCGTCGAAGCAGGCCAATGAGGGCCGTAGGAGGAGGGCAACCCAGTGCGCGACGTCACCAACGCCGCGCGCGTCACCGTGACGGTCGACGGGCGCGAGATCCAGGTACCCGAGGGGCAGCCGCTGCTGCGCGCGCTGCAGGCGCAGGGCATCGACGTGCCCAGCCTCTGCCACGACGGCCGGCTGGAACGGGCCAACGGCAACTGCGGGCTGTGCGTCGTCGAGGTCGGGCCGAACGCAGGCACGGGCACAGGCGCGGGCACGGGCAAGACGCGCGACGTCAAGGCGTGCATCACGCCCGTGAGCGCGGGCATGGTGGTCACCACGACGTCCCCGCGTCTCGACGACTACCGCAAGGTCCGCCTGGAGCAGCTGTTGTGCGACCACAACGCGGACTGCGTGGCGCCGTGCGTGCAGACGTGCCCCGCCAACATCGACATCCAGACCTACCTGAACCACGTCTCCACCGGGAACTACGGGGCGGCGATCAGGGTGATCAAGGACCGCAACCCGTTCCCGTCGGTATGCGGACGCGTGTGCCCGCACCCGTGCGAGTCGGAGTGCCGCCGCAACCTCGTCGACGAGCCGGTGGCCATCAACCACGTCAAGCGGTTCGTCGCCGACTGGGACCGGGCGCAGGACGCGCGCTGGACGCCGGGCCTGGCGGACCCGAGCGGCAAGCGCATCGCCGTGGTCGGAGCTGGCCCGTCGGGCTTGGCGGCCGCGTATTACGCGACGATCGCCGGCCACCAGGTCACGGTGTTCGAGAAGCAGCCGAAGCCGGGCGGCATGATGCGCTACGGCATCCCGGAGTACCGGCTGCCGAAGGCGACGCTCGACGACGAGATCGCGTTCATGCAGGCCCTGGGCGTCGAGATCGTCACGGGCAAGGCGCTGGGCCAGCACCTGCGGCTCGACGACCTGCGCAAGGACTTCGACGCGGTGTACCTGGCGATCGGCTCGTGGCGCGCGACGCCGCTGCAGATCGACGGCGAGCACCACCCGAACGTGCACCTGGGCATCGACTACCTGCGGCACGTCGTCAAGGGCACGGACCTGCCGGTGGGCGACACGGTCGTCGTGATCGGCGGCGGCAACACCGCGATCGACTGCGCGCGCACGGCGCTGCGCAAGGGCGCCAAGCACGTCAAGCTCGTCTACCGCCGCACGCGCGACGAGATGCCCGCGGAGCCGCTCGAGATCGAGGAAGCGCTGCACGAGGACGTCGAGATGGTGTTCCTGGCGGCGCCGACGAAGATCACGGCGGCCTCGATGGACCCCGACGGCGGCCCCATCCAGCTGCACTGCGTGCGCATGGAGCTCGGCGAGCCGGACCGCTCGGGGCGCCGCCGCCCGGTGCGCGTGGAGGGCAGCGACTTCGTCATCGACGCGGACACGGTGATCGGCGCGATCGGCCAGACCACCGACACGGGCTTCCTGTGGGACGACGTGCCGGTTCGGCTCAACAAGTGGGGCGACGTCGACGTCGACGGCGCGACCATGCAGACCTCGGAGTCGCACGTGTTCTCCGGCGGCGACTGCGTGACGGGCCCGGCCACCGTGATCCAGGCGGTCGCGGCGGGCCGCCGCGCGGCCGCCGCGATGGACGAGTACCTGCGGCTCGGGTACGTGCGGCCGGCGGCCGGCGACTACACGTGCAGCCGCGGGACGTTGGAGGACCTGCCGCGCGACGAGTTCGAGCTCCAGCCGCGCGCGCGCCGGGCGGCCATGCCGAGCCTGCCGCCGCGGGAGCGCGTCGCCTCGTTCGCCGAGGTCGAGCTCGGGCTCAGCGAGGAGCAGGCGCGCGCCGAGGCGGCCCGCTGCCTGGAGTGCGGCTGCTCCAAGCAGAACCACTGCAGCCTGCGGGACCAGGCGAGCGCGCACCACGTCGAGTTCGACACCCCGCTGCACATCCGGCCGTACACGCCGATCGCGCAGGACCACCCGTTCATCGTCCGCGACCACAACAAGTGCATCTCGTGCGGGTTGTGCGTCGCGGCGTGCGCGCAGATCGAGGGCGTCGACGTGCTGGCGTACCAGTTCGAGGGTGGGCGGCTCACGGTCGGGACACGCAACGACCAGCCCCTCGGCCTGACGGACTGCGTGAGCTGCGGGCAATGCGTGCGGGCGTGCCCGTGCGGCGCCCTGGACTACGTGCGCGAGCGCGGCGGCGTGTTCTCGGCCATGCACGACCCCGGCAAGGTGGTCGTGGGCTTCGTCGCGCCCGCGGTGCGCAGCGTGATCGCGAGCCACTACGGCCTGGCGCCCGAGCAGGCGTCCGGCTTCATCGCTGGCCTCATGCGCCGCGTGGGCTTCGACAAGGTCTTCGACTTCACGTTCGCCGCCGACCTGACGATCCTGGAGGAGACCACCGAGTTCCTGGGCCGGGTGACCTCGGGCGAGCGGCTGCCGCAGTTCACGTCGTGCTGCCCGGGCTGGGTGAACCTCGTGGAGCGGCGCTTCCCCGAGCTGATCGACTACCTGTCGAGCTGCAAGTCCCCGCAGCAGATGATGGGCGCCACCGTGAAGAACCACTTCGCGGAGAAGGCCGGCCTGGACCCGGCGACGCTCTACACCGTCTCGATCGTCCCGTGCCTGGCCAAGAAGTACGAGGCGGCGCGGCCCGAGTTCGCGCCCGACGGGCGCCGCGACGTCGACGCCGTCCTGACGACGACCGAGTTCCTGGAGATGGTCGAGATGCTGCATCTCGACCCCGACGAGATCAAGGCGAGCGCGTTCGACTCGGTCGGCGAGGGCGGCTCCGCGGGCGCGTCGCAGTTCGACGAGCCCTACTCGCGCGTCACGGGCGCCGGGATCCTGTTCGGCGCGTCCGGCGGAGTCGCGGAGGCGGCGCTGCGCATGGCGGTCGAGAAGCTGACCGGCGAGCCGCCGACCGAGCTCGACATGCACGCGGTCCGCGGGTTCGAGGGACTCAAGGAGGCCACGGTCGAGGCCGGCGGCGCGACCGTGCGGGTCGCGGTGGTCTCGGGGCTCGGCAACGTCGAGGCGTTGGCCAAGCGGCTGCGCGCCGGCGAGGACGTCGGCTACGACCTGATCGAGGTCATGGCGTGCCCGGGCGGCTGCATCAACGGCGCGGGCCACCCCGTGCCGTGCGACACCGCGGAGATGGCGGCGCGCCAGCAGGTGCTCGTCGACATCGACCGCACGGCGCCGCTGCGCACCTCGCAGCAGAACCCCGACATCCTGCGGCTCTACGACGAGTACTACGGCGAGCCCAACTCGCCGCTGGCCCACCGGCTGCTGCACACGCAGTACGCGCCGTTCCGCGGCGCCGACGAGGTCGCGGCCGACGCCGCGGCGGTGAGGTAGGCCCGGTGTCCACGAGCCCCGCCCCCGAGCTCCCCGCGCCGCGCCCGCCGGCGAGGCGCCGCTGGGCCGTCGTCGCGGCC
>JAEWOA010000116.1 GCA_023461115.1 Actinomycetes bacterium | reverse complement strand
GGCGCCGACGGACCCTCCGGCCACGCGAGCACGTTGACCGGCACGCCGACCGCGCGCACGACGGTCGCGACGTCTTCGGCCGTGGCGAGCCCCGGCGCGTAGACGCAGTCGGCGCCCGCAGCGGCGTAGGCCCGCAGCCGCGCGATCGTGTCGTCGAGGTCGCCCGCGTCGTAGAGCAGGTTCTCGCAACGCGCGGTGAGCACGAGCGGGTCACCGGCGTGCGCCGCGTCGGCGGCCGCGGCGACTCGCTCGACCGCGTCGGAGAGCGGGACCACCACGCCGAGCGCAGGGTCGTAGTCCTCGATCGAGCAGCCCGCGGCGCCCGCGTCCCGCAGCAGCCCGACGGTCTCGGCGACCCCGGCGGGGTCGTCGGCATAGCCGCGCTCGGCGTCGACGCTCACCGGCACGCCGACCGCCGCGGTCAGCGCGCGCACGTGCGCGAGCAGCTGGACGCGCGTCACCGACTGGTCCACCGTGCCGAGCGACCACGCGAGGCCCGAGCTCGTCGTCGCGAGCGCCGGGAAGCCGGCGTGCTCGAGCAGCCGCGCGGAGCCCACGTCCCACGGGTTCGGGATGACGAACGTCCCCGACTCGTGCAGCGCGGCGAACCGGCGGCGGAGCTGCGCCCACGGCACGGTGGCGCTCACTTCTTCTTCGCGTCCTTGGCGTCCTTGGGCGCCGCGGCGTCGGAGGAGAGCGCGGCGATGAAGGCCTCCTGCGGCACGTCGACCCGGCCGATGGTCTTCATGCGCTTCTTGCCCTCCTTCTGCTTCTCGAGCAGCTTGCGCTTGCGCGTGATGTCACCGCCGTAGCACTTGGCCAGGACGTCCTTGCGGATCGCGCGGATGGTCTCGCGCGCGATGATCCGCGCGCCGATCGCCGCCTGGATCGGCACCTCGAACTGCTGGCGCGGAATGAGGTCCTTGAGCTTGCCGGCCATCATCACGCCGTACGCGTACGCCTTGTCACGGTGCACGATCGCGCTGAACGCGTCGACCGTCTCCCCCTGCAGCAGGATGTCGACCTTCACCAGGTCGGCCACCTGGTCGCCGATGGGCTCGTAGTCCAGGCTCGCGTAGCCGCGCGTCTTGGACTTCAGCTGGTCGAAGAAGTCGAACACGATCTCGGCGAGCGGCAGGGTGTAGCGCATCTCGACGCGCTCCTCGGACAGGTAGTCCATCCCCTGCAGGTCGCCGCGCTTGCTCTGGCACAGCTCCATGATCGAGCCGATGAACTCACTCGGCGCCAGGATCGTCGCCTTGACGATCGGCTCGCGCACCTCGCGGATCTTGCCGCCCGGGAACTCGCTGGGGTTGGTCACGTGGACCTCCGAGCGGTCCTCGAGCGTGACGTCGTAGACCACGTTGGGCGCCGTGGAGATCAGGTCGAGGTCGAACTCGCGCTCGAGGCGCTCGCGCACGATCTCGAGGTGCAGCAGGCCGAGGAACCCGACGCGGAACCCGAAGCCGAGGGCCACCGACGTCTCGGGCTCGTAGTTGAGCGCGGCGTCGTTGAGCTTGAGCTTGTCGAGCGCGTCGCGCAGCGCCGGGTAGTCCGAGCCGTCGATCGGGTACAGGCCCGAGAACACCATCGGCTTGGGGTCGGAGTAGCCGCCGAGGGCGTCCGCGGCGGGCTTGGCGGCGTTCGTCACGGTGTCGCCGACCTTGGACTGGCGCACGTCCTTCACGCCCGTGATCAGGTAGCCGACCTCGCCGACGCCCAGGCCCTGCGTGGGCACGGGCTCGGGGCTGATGACGCCGATCTCGAGCAGCTCGTGCGTGGCCTTCGTCGACATCATGGCGATGCGCTCGCGCGGGTTGAGGCTGCCGTCGACGACGCGCACGTAGGTGACGACGCCGCGGTACGTGTCGTACACCGAGTCGAAGATCATCGCGCGCGCGGCGGCGCCGGCGTCTCCCGTGGGCGCGGGCACGAGCTCGACGATCCGGTCGAGCAGCGCCTCGACGCCCGCGCCGGTCTTGCCCGACACCTTGAGCACATCCGCCGGGTCGCCGCCGAGGATGCCGGCGATCTCCTCGGCATACTTCTCGGGCTGCGCCGCCGGCAGGTCGATCTTGTTGAGCACGGGGATGACCTGCAGGTCGTTCTCGAGCGCGAGGTACAGGTTGGCCAGCGTCTGTGCCTCGATGCCCTGCGCCGCGTCGACCAGCAGCACCGCGCCCTCGCACGCGGCGAGCGAGCGCGAGACCTCGTACGTGAAGTCCACGTGGCCGGGCGTGTCGATCATGTTGAGCGCGTACGCGGTGTCGTCCACCGACCACGGCATGCGCACGGCCTGCGACTTGATCGTGATGCCGCGCTCGCGCTCGATGTCCATGCGGTCCAGGTACTGCGCGCGCATCGCGCGGGCCTCGACGACGCCCGTGAGCTGCAGCATGCGGTCCGCCAACGTCGACTTGCCGTGGTCGATGTGGGCGATGATGCAGAAGTTGCGCAGGAGCTCGGGCGCGGTGGCCGCGGGCTTGATGCTCGCCGCGGCGGCGGCACTCGGGATCGGGGACACGGAGGACAGGCTCCCGGTGTGGTCGAGGCGGTGGACGCGCGCACGCGGCGGGCGCATGCGCGCCACCATGGTCCCACGTCGCACGCGGGACTCGGGCGCGCGAGGATGTGGACCATGCCGCGCCCCGAGCTCGACCACCTCGCTCTGCTGGTGGGGCTGCAGGACGAGTTCGCGGCCACGATCCCCCTGGTCGACCCGGCCACCCCGATCCCGTGGCTGCCCCGCTGGCGCGTCTCCAACCTCGTCGTCCATCTCGCCCGAATCCACCATTGGGCGGCCGCGCAGGCGCGCCGCCAGCAGGAGACGCCCCTCGGGCGCGGGCCGTTCGTGCTCGACGAGTTCTACGCCGAGTACGCCAAGGAGCTGCGCGACACGCTGGCCGAGCTGGGGCCGGACGCGGTCTCGTGGACGCTCGTGGGCAACGGCCCGGCGTCGTGGTGGCGCCGGCGCCAACTGCACGAGACGCTCGTCCACCTGCACGACCTGCGCGCGCCCGTCGGCCTCCCCGTCGAGGTGGCGCCGCAGGTGTGGGCGGACACGGTCGACGAGGTCGTGACGGTCATGCAGCCACGCCAGGTGCGGCTCGACCGCATGGCCGCGCTGCCGCAGCGCATCGCGCTCGTCGCCGACGACGCCGGCGCCGGCTGGGTGTTCGAGGCCGCCGAGACCGCCGGCCACGAGACCGCCGTCACCGTCCGCGGCCCGGCGCGCTCGCTCGCGCTCCTGCTCTGGGGCCGGCTGCGCGCGGACGACGAGGCCCTGGCCGTCGAAGGCGACCGTGAGCTGCTCGACGACGCGCTCGGCCGCCGACTCACGCCCTGACGCGGACTCAGGCCTCGCGCGTGATCTGGACCTCGACCGAGAGATCCTGCGTGCCCGCGCCCGCGTAGATCCCCCGCAGCGGCGGCACGTCGTCGTAGGACCGCCCGCGGCCGAGCACCACGTGCGACTCGCCGACCGCGATGCGGTTCGTCGGATCGAATCCCACCCACTCGCCGACGTACCACTCGACCCACGCGTGCGATTGGCCGACCACCGGCTGCCCGACTCGCGCGTCGGTGGCCGGGTGCAGGTAGCCCGACACGTACCGCGCGGGCACCCCGAGCGCGTGCAGCGCCCCGACCGCGAGGTGCGCGATGTCCTGGCACACGCCCGCGCGCGCCTCCCACGCCTCGGCGGCCGGGGTGTGCGCGGTCGTCACACCCGGGATGTACTCGAGCTCGTCGCGCACGCGCCGGCACACGGCCTCGGCGGCCTCGGCGGGGCTGAGGCCGGCGCCGCACTCCAGCGCGAGCCCGACGACCTCGACCGGCGCGACCGTCGTCGGCGTGTCCGCCAGGAACTCGGCGAGGTCGTCCACGACGTCCGGGCGCCACAGCTCGCTCCAGTCGACGTCGCGCGCTGGGCGGGTGGCCGGCTCGAGGTCCACGACGTGCTCGGCGCGGACCACCATCTCCTCGTGCGGGTCGAGCACCTCGAACGCCGTGACCGCGGTGCCCCAGTAGTCCGTGAAGTCCCTGCTCCAGGTGTGCGGCTCCACGCGCAGGCGAGACGAGACGACGCGCTGGCCGCCGTGGGAGGTCGGCGTCATGCGCGCCTCGTTGTACGACGCCACGACCGGCCCGGCGTACCGGAACCTCGACGTGTGCACCACGCGCAACCGGCTCACAGGTTCTCCCCCACCCAGGTGGTGGCCGCGAGCGCCGGGAAGTACCGGCCCCGCACGGCGTCGGACGCGGCCGAGCACGCGCGCTGCACGTGTTGCATCTCGGCCGGCAAGGACACGAGCACGTCGGCCAGCGGCCGGTACTCCAGGCTGGTGCGGACGCGGCCGATGTGCCGGCGGGCGTCGTCGATCGTGGCACGCGACGACGCGCGGTCCGCGACGGGCTCGAGCGCGGCCAGGCACTCGTCCGCCTGCGTGAGCGCGAAGACGATCGAGCGCGGGAACAGGCGGTCGAGCAGGAGGAACCCGGCGGCACGCTCGTCGGACGCCGCGCCGCGGTAGGTGCGCAGGAACGCCTCGTGCGCGCCGCACGACCGCAGCATGGTCGTCCAGCCCGGCCCGGCCGAGCCCGCGAGCACGCGCGTGGTCAGCAGGCGCGCGGTCATGTCGGCGCGCTCGATCGAGCGGCCCAGCACGACGAACGCCCAGGTCTCGTCGCGCGACGTCGCCGAGTCGATGATCCCCGCGACCATCGCGGCGCGCTCCCGCACCCACGTGAAGTAGTCGTGCGGGCGCGCGGGCCGCATGTGCGACGGGAGCTGGTTCCACGTCGTGTTCAGGCACTCCCACAGCTCGGTCGAGATCACCTCGCGCGCGCGCCGGGCGTTCTCCCGGGCCGCGACGAGGGCGCCCGCGATCGCGCTCGGCGCCACCCGGTCGTACGCCAGCATCTCGAGCACCGCGGACCGGCCCACCTCGATGTCCGGCGGCGGCGCCGGCAGGTCCATCACTGACAGCAGCGACCGGCACGCCAGATCCTCGGCCGCCCACGGGTCCTCGAGGAGGTTCTGCAGGTGGACGTCGAGCAGGCGCGCGGTGTCGTCGGCGCGCTCCACGTACCGGCCGATCCAGAAGAGCGACTCGGCGATGCGGCTCAACATGGCGGGCCCGGCTCGTCGAGCGCCTGCTGCTGTTGCTGCTGCACGTGCGCGCGCAAGTCCTGCGGATTGGCGTCGATGGGCACCGCGTGGTCGAGCGGGACGGGCCGCCCGAGCGGCGCCGCGTCGACCTGCGCGACGGGCCGCGGCTTGCCGCCCAACACCCACGTGTCCTTGGAGCCGCCACCCTGCGACGAGTTCACGACGAGCCGCCCCTCCGGGAGCGCGACACGGGTCAGCCCGCCCGGGAGCACCCACACGCCGTCGCCGCCGTTGACGGCGAACGGGCGCAGGTCGGTGTGGCGGGGCCGCAGCCCGTCGTCGACGAGCGTCGGGACGGTCGAGAGCTGGATGACCGGCTGCGCGATCCAGCCCCGCGGGTCGGCTCTGAGCCGCACGCGCAGAGTCTCGAGCTCGGCGCGCGACGCCGCGGGCCCGACCACCAGGCCCTTGCCGCCCGAGCCGTCCACGGGCTTGACGACGAGCTCGTCGAGCCGGTCCAGCACCTCCTCGAGCGCCGCGGGCTCGGACAGCCGCCACGTGTCGACGTTGGCGAGAATCGGCTCCTCGCCCAGGTAGTACCGGATGAGGTCGGGCACGTACGTGTAGACGAGCTTGTCGTCGGCCACGCCGTTGCCCACCGCGTTCGCGAGCGTGACCGTGCCGTTGCGCGCGCACGTGAGCAGGCCAGGGCTGCCGAGCACCGAGTCCGCGCGGAAGGCCACGGGGTCCAGGAACTCGTCGTCGACCCGGCGGTAGATCACGTCGACGCGACGGCGCCCGTGCGTCGTGCGCATCCAGACCCGCCCGCCCGCGCAGAACAGGTCCCGCCCCTCGACGAGCTCGACGCCCATCGCGCGCGCCAGCAGCGTGTGCTCGAAGTACGCGGAGTTGTAGACGCCTGGCGTGAGCACGACGACGGTCGGCTCGGCCACGCCCGCGGGCGCCGCGGCCGTCAGCGCCGCGAGCAGCCGCTGCGGGTAGTCCTGCACCTGCCGGATGCGCAGCGCGGCGAACAGCTCGGGGAACGTCTGGGCCATCGCGCGGCGGTTGGACAGCACGTAGCTCACGCCGCTCGGGACACGCACGTTGTCCTCGAGCACCCGCCACCCGTCGAGCGAGTCCCGCACCAGGTCGATTCCCGCGACATGCACGCGCACGCCGTTGGGGGGCTCGATCCCGTGCGCGGCTCGGTGGAAGTGCGTGGAGGAGACCACGACGGAGCGCGGCAGCACGCCGTCCGCGACCGCCCGCTGCCGGCCGTACACGTCCGCCAGGAACGCCTCGAGCACCCGGACCCGCTGCGCCACCCCGGGCGCCAGGCGGTCCCACTCGTCGGCCGCCAGGACCCGCGGCACGACGTCGAGCGGGAACGGCCGCTCCTCGCCGGCGACGTCGAACGTGACGCCTTGCGCGAGGTAGGAGCGCGCGAGCGCGTCGGCCCGCCCACGCAGCTCGCCCGCCGACAGCTGCGCCAGCGCCGCATGCACCTTCGCGTACGCGGCACGGGGCCCACTGGCCGGGTCGAGCAGCTCGTCCCAGGCCCGGCCCGCCGGGTAGTCGTCGAAGAGCTCCGCCATAGCCGCGACGCTAGGCGCGGCGTGTCACCGGCCGGTTACGGGTAGGTTGCGCGGCGTGACCTCGACTTCCGGCCGGCTCGGCGCCGCGGTGCGGCGGATCGCGGCGCGCCTCCGCCGGCCCCAGGCGCCCGCGGCGCCGGCCGCGGACCGGGATCGCCACGGCCCTACGGCGAGCACACGCCCCCAGCGTGTGGTGCTGCCCGACCACCACGGGCCCGTCGCGACGGTGTACGACCCCGCGCTGGACGGCGACGCCGACCCGGGAGAGATCGTCTGGACGTGGGTGTCCTACGAAGAGGACCCCACGCAGGGCAAGGACCGGCCGGTGCTGGTCGTCGGCCGCGACGATGTCGACGTCCTCGGCCTCATGCTCACCAGCAAGGACCACTCCCGCAATGCCACGCGGGAAGCCCGCGCGGGCCGCGTGTGGATGGACATCGGCGCCGGTCCCTGGGACGCCAGGCGGCGCGAGAGCGAGGTGCGCCTGGACCGCGTGCTGCGCCTCGACCCCGAGCACATCCGGCGTGAGGGGGCGATCGTCGACCGCGCGCTGTTCGACGCGGTGTGCGCCGCGCTCGTCGAGCTCCACGGCGGGCTCGCGCAGGCCGCCGACGGCGCCGTCGTGAGCGGGTTGGGAGACTCCGACCGCGTCCGGTAGCATGGCAGATCGCGTGTCCGCCCGGGTCGGCGGGCACAGGCCCAGTTCCTCTCCAAGGGTGTCCCCACGCCCCAGTCCCGGAGTTGGGTCCGCCCTCTACGACCTGTCAGATCGCTTCGGCGACCACACAAGAGAGTCCACCAGTGGCGAACATCAAGTCCCAGATCAAGCGGATCCGCACCAACGAGAAGGCGCGCCTGCGCAACAAGTCGGTGAAGTCCGAGCTCAAGACGCACGTGCGTCGTGTCCGCGAGGCCATCGCGGGCGGCGACAAGGACGCGGCGAACACCGCGCTGCGCACCGCGTCGAAGAAGCTCGACAAGGCGGTCAGCAAGGGCGTCATCCACAGCAACCAGGCCGCGAACAAGAAGTCCGCGCTGGCCAAGGCTGTCGACGCGCTCTGACCCTCGCTCCGCGAGCACGCCGAGGCGCCACCTGCGAACGCGGGTGGCGCCTCGAGTCGTTTGCGCTGGAACACCAGAGAAAAACCGCCCACAGAATCCGACAAAACCACCCACTGATCGGTGCCGTGGGGCCCACCGACTGTGGTCTCATAGGACGCATGAGGCCCGACGACGTGAGGCTCGCTCAGCTTGCCGCCGCAGTCGATGCCGCCATCCCCGCGGCGCTTCAGAATCAGTGGGCGCAGCGCGTGGACGCGCTTCCAGTCCTCGTCGGCCGGCAGGGGATCTTCACGGCACACCGCCAGCCCGTCGCCTACGAGCTCTCCTACCGGTCCGCCGACGAGTCCACGTCGCACGCCGCGATGTGGACCGCCCGGCAACATGAGCGCGCGACCGCGCATGTGCTCGCCGCGACGTTCGGCCGGGCCGAGCTCGAGCTCGTCGCCAACGGCCGCCTCCTGTTCGTGCGCTGCACACGCGCGTACCTCGTCGGAGACCTCGAGGTGCCACGCCGCCCCGACCGCCTCGTCGTCGAGGTCCCGGACAGCGTCGAGGTGGACTCGGCGGTGCTCACCGGGGTGCGGCGTCTGCGGGCGCAGGGCTTCCGGATCGCGCTTCCCTCGTTCGTCAGCCGCACCGGGCAGCGGCGGCTCCTGCCCCACGCCGACTTCGTGAAGATCGACGTGCGCGACCTCGACGTCGAGGGCCGCCCCGTGGTGGCGCTCGCGCGCTCGTACGGCGCGGCGCTCGTCGCGGAATACGTCGAGACCCCCGAGCAGCTGATCCACGCACGCGAGCTGGGCTTCACCTACTTCCAGGGCAACCTCCTCGAGCGTGCCGGCATCCTCGATCGGGCGAGCGCACGCCCGGTCGGCAGGTAGCCGGACGTTGTCGCGTCATAGCGACCAGCAAGCGCCCTCTCATCAGACGTGACCGCCCACCCGTCGCCGCAGCGCCTGCCGTCGCTCCCGATCGCCCGCCAGCCGATCTGGGACACCGCGGGCCACGTGCACGGGTACGAGTTCCTCTACCGCGACGCCGACGGCGGCCCCGCGGGCGTGGACCTGTGGGCCGAGGCTCACCAGGAGCTTGCGAGCGCGGGTGTGCTCGAGACGCTCGGCCGCCGCGTCGACCCGCGCCGCGACGGGCGCTCCTTCGTCAACGTCACGCGTGCGTTCCTGGTCTCCAGCAGGCCCCTGCCCCAACACGACGACCGCCTGGTGCTCGAGGTGGTCGAGAGCGTGCCCGCGGACGACGAGGTGCTCGCGGGGATCGCGCGCCTGCGCGCCCTGGGCTACCTGATCGCGATCGACGACTTCACCGCCGACGCGGCGCAGCTCGCGATGCTTCCCTACGCCGACTACGTGAAGATCGACTGCCGCGACCTGCTGCGGCACGGCACCGCGCTCGTCGAGCTGGCCCGTGGCTGCGGCGCGACGCTCGTCGCCGAGCGGGTCAGCGACGAGGCGCTCGTCGAGCGATGTGCGGCCTGGGGGTTCGACCTGCTGCAGGGCGACGCGCTCGGGCCGGCGACGATCGTGCGCATCTAGCCTTCCGCTGCTACGCGCGGGACGCGCGGGCCACGCGCAGCACCGCGCGCTCGACCGCGAAGGCCGGGTCCCGGCCTTCGCCCTTGACCTCGGCGTCCGCCTGCGCGACCGCGCTGATCGCGACCGCCAAGCCCTCGGGCGTCCAGTGCCGCAGCTCGCGTTGCGCGCGGTCCACCTGCCAGGGCGCGAGCCCGAGCTCACGGACCGCGCCGGCTCCCCGAGAGCGCACGGCGCCGACCTTGGCGAGCGTGCGCAGCTTGAGCGCGAGCGCGGCGACGATCGGCACCGGGTCGAGCCCGGTGGCGAGCGCGTGCCGCAACAACGCCACGGACTTGCCCGCGTCACCCTCCACCGCGGCATCGGCTACCCGGAAGCCCGACGCCTCGATCCTGCCGCCGTAGTAGCGCTCCACCGCCTCCTCGCCGATCAGACCGCGCGTGTCAGCGACCAGCTGCGCGCACGACGCCGCGAGCTCACGCACATCGCTTCCCACCGCGTCGACCAGCGCGCGCACCGCGGCGGCATCCGCGCGGCGGCCAGCGCGGCGCAGCTCCGCGGTGACGAACGCGGACTTGTCGGAGTCGGACTTGATCTCGTCGCACGCCACCTCGGGCACCTCGGCCGCTCGGAGCGTGTCGAGCAGCTTCTTGCCGCGCTGGCCGCCGCCGTGGCGCAATACGACCACGACGCCGTCGACGGGCGCCGACACGTACGCGAGCGCGTCGGCGTAGGCGTCGTCGGTGCCGGCCTCCAGGCCCTCGAGGATCACCACCTTGTCCTCGGCGAACAGCGACGGGCTCGTGGCGACCCCGAGCATGCCCGCGCCGTACTGCGACGCGTCCAGCCTGGTGACCTCCAGGCCGGGGTCAGCCTCCCGTGCCAGTGCGACGATGCGGTCGGCCGCGCGTTCGGCGAGGAGCTTCTCGGTGCCCCGCACCAGGACGACGGGGGCCGGGGCGGCCTCCTCCCACGAGAGGCCGGGCCGGGCCGCGGAGCGGGCGGCGGTGCGACGGGGAGCGGAAGGCACGCGCACAGCCTGCCACGCGCCACCGACAGCCCCACACCCCGCCCACCAGCCGACAGGATCGTCGGCGGGCGGACCGTCAGGGCGCGAGCCCCCCGGTGCGCGGCGGGCGTGGGCGGTGCGCACGCAGGAGGAGGCGCGTGAGGGCGAGCATCGCGGCCGCGAGGGCGAGGGCTCCGACCGGGCCCGGGAGC
>JAEWOA010000115.1 GCA_023461115.1 Actinomycetes bacterium | reverse complement strand
GCCGCGGCGAGCACGTCCGCGCGCGACTCGCCGAGCGAGGTGGACTCGGCGCCCACCGCCTCCCACAGCCGCAGCACGACCGCGAGCTGCCGGAGCTCCTCCTCCGGCGCGAGTTGGCGGTGCGCGTCCTGCGCGGCCACGCGCGCGGCGCTCGAGGCCACCGGGAGGTCGGGCGCGCGCAGCGCGTGCGTGGCCAGCAACGACGCCGGGCCCAGGCTCGGATCGGCGCGCAACGCGGCGACGTACGCCCGGTGCATCGACGACAGCTCGCCCGGCAGCAGGTCCGCCGCGACCGCCTCCCCGATCAGCGCGTGCCGGAACGCGAGCTGCCCGTCCTCGACGCCGAGGACGTGGTGGGACACCGCGTCCCGCAGCGCGGCGTCGAGGGCCCCGGGTGCTTTGAGGCCCTCGTCGCCGTAGGCCTGCGCCGCGGCCCTGAGCAACGGCTCCGACACCCGGCGGCCGGTGATCGACGCGAGCCGCACCACGTCCTGCGCCACCGGGCTCAGCCGCTCCACCCGGGTGCGGAGCACGTCCGCGAGCGTGTCCGGCAACGCGCCGTCCTCGACGCCCGCCTCCAGGAGCTCCTCCGCGAAGAACGCGTTCCCCTCGGACCGGTCCGCGACCCGCGCGACCGTCTCCGGTGGAACGGGCGCGCCCAGCACCGCGGCGGCGAACTCGCGCAGCTCGTCTTCAGTGAACGGCTGCAGCTCGAGGCGGCCCACGCGGGCGTCACGCGCGAGCTCCGCGGCGGCCGCGCGCCACGGGTGGCGGCGGTGCAGGTCGTCCGTGCGGTACGTGACGACGAGGAGCAGCGGCTGGTCCCGCAGGCGTGAGACGACGAACCGCAGCAGGTCCCGGCTCGACGCGTCCGCCCAGTGCACGTCCTCGATCACCAGCAGCAGCGGGGCCGTGGGCCTCCCGGCCTCGGCGATCGCGCCGGCGACCTCGTCGAACAGCGCGAGCCGCCCACCGCTCTCGTCAGGCCCCTCACCCGGCGGTCCTCCCGTGCCGCGCGCGTCGGGGCCGACCCGCTCGCCGCGCAGCCGGGCGAGCGTGTCGGCGACCACGGCCTCGTCCTCGGGCGCGCCGCCGGGCCGAGCGGAGAGCTGGCCGAGCGCCTCGACGAACGGCAGGTACGGCAGCCCGATCTCGCCGAGGTCCACGCAGTGCGCGACGACGACCCGGGCGCCGCCCGCCCCCGCGCGCTCGGTGACGTGCCGGACGAGCGCGGACTTCCCGACGCCCGCGTCACCCGCGACCAGCATGGCCGACGGCTCGCCCTCGCCCGCGCGTGCGAGCGCGGCGAGCAGCGCCTCGACCTCGTCCGATCGGGCGACGAACGGCGTGCTCACGGTGCCTCGGGCCACGGAGCCGATCCTGGCAGCGCCCACCCACACACCGCCTCCGGATTCCCGCCGGCGTCAGGCGCCACGGGCCTCACGCCGCGAGGCCGGGCCCCCGCCCGAGCGCCGGCCCGGCGACGCTGCCGCTGGTCACGTGCCCCAGCAGGTCCAGCGAGCGGCGGGCCAGGTCGGTGGTGCGGCCGTGCACCTCGCGCAGCGCGGCGCGGCGCCGGTCGTCGGTGCGGCGCGCGGTGCGCAGGTCCGCGAGCAACCGCTCGCGCCGGTAGTCGAGCGCCGCGTCGGCGGCCGGTCCCCAGCCGTCCAGCATGTCCTCGTCCCCTCCCGTCCGAGGTCCCCTCGTCCCCGGACACGCTCCACGGTGGTCCTAAGGCGCCCACCGGCGGATCGGTCATCTGCCGGGTTCCGCGCGCCGCCGCGCCACCCCTGCCCCCTAAGGCGCCTCACCCGCCGCGCCCCACCCGTGGCTGCGCGCATAGGCGTGCGCATGGGTGTGCGCATCGCGCCCGTGGCGGGCACTCGCGCCACATCCATCGGCGCAGCGACTCGGCGGTGGCGGGCGCGGCTGCGAGGATGCCCGTATGCGTCTGGCCCAGGTATCCCAGCCCGTGCGCGACCTGGCTCGTGCGGTCCGGTTCTATGAGCGCGTGCTCGGAGCCCCGGCGCTCGCCGTCTACGACCCTCCGGGCATCGCGTTCTTCGACCTCGACGGCGCCCGCCTCATGCTCTCCGCCGACGAGGGCGGGTCCGACGAGGGTGTGTTCGACGAGGGTGTGTCCGACGAGGACGCCGGCGGCGCCGGTGGCGCGCGCGGGTCGCGGCTGTACCTCGTCGTCGACGATGTGCCCGCCGCGCTCGAGCGGTGGCGTTCGGCGGGTGCGCTCGTCGTGGGCGAGCCGCACGTGATCTTCCGGCACGAGGACGACACGCTCGGACCCGCGGGCCACGACGAGTGGCAGGCGTTCGCGCAGGACAGCGAGGGCAACACAGTCGGCCTGGTCGGGTGGGAGGTTGCCCCAGCCGGGTGACGAGAACGATCCGGATTGCGCATACGCCCAGCGCGTCGGACGCGCGTCCGGCACCCTGGAAGGCGTGGGTGATGTGCGAGAGATCCGGAGCGCGCCGAGCGTGCGGCGGCGCGGCCCCGAACACGCGGGTCGGATCGAGCTGACGGCTGAGCCGACGGCGCCGCGTGCCGCGCGCGCGTGGGTGATGCGCTCACTCGCGGACGTGGGCATCGGCGGCTCGGCCAACCAGATCGCGGAGCTGCTGACCGCCGAGCTCGTGGCCAACGCCGTGGTGCACGGCGAGGGGCAGGTCCTGGTGGATCTCGCGGTGACCGGCGCGTGCGTCGAGATCGGCGTCACGGACGCGGGCGCCGGCCAGCCCGCGGTGCAGCACCCCGAGCTCCCGGCCCAGAGCGGCCGCGGCCTCGCGCTCGTCGAGGCGCTCGCGTCCACGTGGGGCACGGCGCCGTGCGCGACGGGCAAGCGCGTGTGGTTCGAGCTCACCACCGACGACTGAGCCTGCGTGCGGCATCGATGCGCCGAGGGGTGCGGCGATCGTGCCCGTGACGGGCGTTCCCGGCGCAGCCATGCGGGCAGCGACGGGCGCCGGCGGCGAACGGCAGCGCGCGCGGGCGGTTTCGCGTAGTTTGCGCAGCGTGGGGACTTGCCGAGAGGTGGAGCGATGAGTGATCGCGTGAATGGTGCTTCACAGGCGCCGCTTCCGCAGGTCAGCGCCGAGGTGCGGGACGACGGCACGGGCGAGATCTCGGTGGACGGCGTGGTCGAGCGGATCGCGCTCGGCAGCCTGCAGGAGGCGGGGGCGGCGATCACGCAGCGCATCGCGACGATTGCGGGCGAGGTCGGGCGCCCGGTCCCTGCCCAGGTCCGCGACCCCGACGGGGTGTGGGACCTGCTGATCCACCCCGACGGGCTGGTCGACGAGGCGGTCGCCCCGGCGGCCACCCCCACGATGCCGCCCCCCGTGGCAGCGCCGAGCGGAGCGAGCGCTGGGTCCGCTGCGCCGACGGGCGGGCCCGACGAGGCCGCCACGGGCGGCAGTGCCCCCGGAGGCGACCCCGGCAGCGCCTCCGGTGGTCGCGAGCCCGACGACAGCGCCGCAGCCAGCGCGTTCGCCGCGACCGTCTTCCCCGCCACGGCGATCGCCGACGCCGCGGCGCAGTCGACGTCCGCCGACCCGGCGCACGCGCCCTCGTCGCCCACGCGGCGCACCCGCCCGCCGACCGACGCGAGCGACTCGACCACGCTGCCGACCCTCGACGACCTGCTCGCGGCCCGCCACCCCGCCTCCACCGGGCCGGCCGAGCAGGGCTGGCGCAAGGGCATGCGCGTGCTGACGTTCGGCGCGATCAAGCCCCGCCCGGGCGCGTCGGAGCGCCGCGAGCGGGTCCAGCAGGCGGCGGTGCGCCGCACGCTCGACGGCCCGCGCACGATCGTCGTCGTCAACCCCAAGGGCGGCGCCCACAAGACGACCGCGACGATGTTGCTGGCCGCGACGTTCGGCCTCGAGCGCGGCGGGTACACCCTGGCGTGGGACAACAACGAGACGCGCGGCACCCTGGGCTGGCGCTCGGCGCACACCGAGCACCAGCGCACCGCGGTGGACCTGCTGCGCGCCATGCCGTCGCTGGGTGGGCCGGGCACGGTGCGGCTCGGGGACCTCGACGGGTTCGTCCGCACGCAGACCAACGAGCAGTTCGACGTGCTGGCGTCCGACGAGGACTCGGCGTCCGCGGCAAGCATCGACGCCGACGCGTTCCGCTCGCTGCACCAGCTGCTCTCGCGGTTCTACCGCGTGCTGCTGGTGGACACCGGGAACAACATGCGTGCGTCCAACTGGCAGGCCGCGATCGACGTGGCGGACCAGATCGTCGTCGTCTCGACGATCCGGGAGGACACCGCGCAGTCCGCGGCGTGGGCGCTGGACGCGCTGCGGGCCACGGGCCACGACGACGCCGTCCGGCAGGCCGTGACCATCCTCTCGGCGCCCGACGCCAAGGTGGACAAGGACTTGCGCACGCGGCTGCGGACCCACTTCGGGGCGCTCACGCGCGCGGTGGTCGAGGTGCCGCACGACGCGGGTCTCGTCGCCGGCGGACCGATCGACTACGAGACCCTGCGGCCCGCGACGCGCGCGGCGTGGCTGCACGCTGCCGCGGTGGTGGCGGACGGGTTGTAGCGCGTCGGTCGGGACGGCCGAGGGCGGTCGGATGAGGGTGGTCGCGTCGACGTCGGCGGCCGTTCGGCAGTAGTTAGGCGAGTTCGTCGGGCGTGCGGTGCAAGAAGCGCGTGCCGGGCGACATAGGGCCGACGAGGGCGGTGACGCCCGGGTGTCGGCCGCCCACGCCCAGGCGCCGGGTGCGACGATGCCGCCAGGACGACGAGACGGGGGAGCGCGTGCCGCCGCGGACCGATGCACCGGTGCCCGACGAGGCCGAGCACGGACACGCCCCGGAACGTGAGGCTCCCGACCGATCCGGCTCGGCGCACGACGACGCGTGGTTCACCGCGCTGGTCCGCGAGCACGAGACCGCGGTGTTCCGGTACCTCGCGCGCCGCGCGGGCGGGGACGCCGAGGACCTCGCCGCGGACGTCCTGGTGATCGCCTGGCGCCGGCGCGACGACGTCCCCGACGGCGCCGAGCTGCCCTGGCTCTACCGGACCGCGGGGTTCGTCCTGGCCAACCACCGCCGCAAGAGCCGGCCGATCCCCATGGAGCACCTGCCCGAGTCGGTCGACGACGACGATCCCGCGCTGCGCGCCGTGGCCGACGACCAGGTGCGCCGCGCGCTCGCGGCGCTGAGCCCACGTGACCGGCAGATCGTCCTGCTGAACGCGTGGGAGGGCCTGGCCGGCGCGGCGCTCGCGGAGGTGCTGGGCGTGGGCCGCGGCGGCGCGGACGCGGCCCTGAGC
>JAEWOA010000114.1 GCA_023461115.1 Actinomycetes bacterium | reverse complement strand
GCACATCACGCCGCCCGCGAGATGGGCTGGCGACCCGACCAGACCACGCTGCTGCTGACGGCGCATGGTTCGGGGCGCTCGCAAGCCAGCTTTACCATCACCAATGCCGTGGCCGGCCAGATCACGCCGCATTTTGCCCGCGTCGTCACTGGCTTTGTCGAACAGGAACCGTTTCTACTGGATGCCGCGCGCGGCCTGACCCAAGCGGTCAGCCTGCCGTTTTTCGCGCTGCGTGCCGAACATGTGCTGGACGACTTGCCCGCCGCGTTGGATCAGGCGGGCTTTACCGGCCCGCGCCTCGATCCGATCGGCCTCGCAGCCGAAGTGCCCGCACTGATCGCAGCCTCCTTGCGCCAACACCTAGAAAAACCATGACCTATCGCCGCATCGTCCCGGTCGAATTCAGCCATTGCGACCCCGCAGGCATCGTCTTCTACCCCCGCTATGCAGAATGGGCAAACCATGTGGTCGAGAACTTTCTGCTGGACGAGGTCGGCTACGGCTTTGCGCAGATGATGGCCGACAAGATGGGCATGCCGACGGTGCGGCTGGAAATCGACTATAAAATGCCGTCCCGACTGGGCGACAGACTGGAATGGCGGCTGAATATCGAGCATCTTGGGACCAGCAGTGCGCGATTCCTGCTTGCCGCCGAAGACCGGGTGACAGCCCGCGTCACTGTGGTCTGGCTCGGTCCTGATTTTCGTCCCGCCCCTTGGCCGGATCATATCCGGTCCGCCCTTCAAGCCCACCTTCTGGAAGCCCCCGCATGACGACCGATCCGGAACAAGATGGCGCCCAGATGTCCTTTCGGGACCGGATGTCCTATGGCGATTATCTGGGTCTGGATGCGATCCTGAATGCCCAGCACCCGCTGTCGCAGGCCCATGATGAAATGCTGTTCATCATCCAGCACCAAACGTCAGAGCTATGGCTGAAACTGGCCTTGCATGAACTGAACGCGGCGCGGGCGCATATTGCGCAAGGCGATCTGCAACCGGCCTTCAAGATGCTGACCCGCGTGGCCCGGATCATGGAGCAGCTGAACTCGGCTTGGGATGTGCTGCGCACGATGACGCCCAGCGAATATACCGAGTTTCGTGAAAGCCTTGGTGAAAGCAGCGGATTTCAGTCCTATCAATACCGGATGCTGGAATTCGTCGCGGGCAATCGCAACATGAATATGCTGCGCCCGCATGAACATCGCCCGGAACTGGCCCATCCGCTGCTGTTGGAATCGCAGCGCCCCTCGCTTTACGATGAGGTCACGGGACGGCTGCGAGCGGCCGGGTTCGACGTGCCTGCGCGCGCGAAACTGGATGCACCGCATGTGCTGGACCCCAAGGCCCGCGCCGCATGGGCCGAAGTCTATCGCAATCCCGCCCGCTATTGGGAGCTTTACGACCTTGCCGAAAAGCTCGTCGATTTCGAGGATTACTTCCGCCGCTGGCGCTTCAACCACGTGACCACTGTAGAACGCATCATCGGCTTCAAACGCGGATCGGGCGGCACCTCCGGCGTGAATTATCTGCGCCGGATGTTAAACGTGGTGCTGTTCCCCGATCTGTGGGAATTGCGGACCGAGCTTTAGGCCGGTTTTCCGTAATAGGCGTAATTACCGATCACCTCGAAGCCCAGTCTCCGATAGGTCGCGAGCGCGGCAACGTTGTCATCGGCAACCGCAAGTCCGATACGGGTCGCACCCTGATCGGCCGCCCAGAAGGCCGCCTGCCGCATCATCCAGCCCGCAACCCCCTGACGCTGACGATCAGGAAGAACCTCCATCGCGTGGACCATCGCAACGCCATCAGCCACTGCGACAAACCCCGCCCCCGCCGCGCGGTCGCTGACCCGACCCAGAAGCGCTGCTTTGGGTTCAGGCGCACGGTCCATGACCGCCTGACGTGAAGGATCGACGCGCCCTGCCTCGGCCCAGACCTCGCGCTGAATGGCCATGGGCGGCCAGACGGCAAAGGCTTTCAGCGGTGGCAAAGGCTCGGCGGTCAGTAATTTGATCGGTGCGACCATGAGCGTCGTCGGGTTTTGACGAAAATATCCCCGGCTGATCAGCGCGTCCTGTAGGGCCGAGTCGTCGGACATGACCCGAAACAGGGCGGGCTGATGCCATGCGCGGCACTGAGCCTCGACTTTGTCGATGTCGTCCTCGGCCCACGCCCCGGCCGGACGGGCCGAGCTGACGCGGCCACCGGCACCTTGGCCAAGACCCACGCGAAAGCCCCCGCAATCCGCATAATCTGCGGCAGGCCACGTCGTCTCGAATGCCTGCGCGAAAGCCGCATCGATCACAGGGACAGCCTTTCCTTCAGCGTGGCCATTGCTTCTTCGACGCGGGCCTCGTCAAGGCCACGGACAACCAGATAGGTGCCCCAGCCACGCTCGTCGTGATAGGGATAGGACCCCATCGACAGGTCCAGATATTCCTCGGCGACGGCTTTCAGTTCCTCGGCCACATCGCTTTCACCGCGCCGGACCTCGATCGTGCGCGACTGAACCGGACGGCCAGCGGCAAGCTGCGGGATTAGCCAATCGACCATGCCGCGAAAGACTTCGGGGACGCCTGCCATCACATGGGTGTTGCCGATGGAAAAGCCGGGCGCACCGGAGACCGCGTTCTGGATCAGCTTCGCGCCCATCGGAATCCGCGCCATACGCAACCGGTTCGGCGTCAGCTCGGTCCCCATCCGGTCGCAGCGCGCCTGCAGGATCGCGCGCGCCTCGGGATGAACCTCAACCGTCGTGCCATGTGCGTCCGCCACCGCATCGGCGGTGATGTCGTCATGCGTGGGTCCAATCCCGCCCGAGGTGAACAGCAGGTCATAAGCCCCGCCAAGGCTGCTGTCCAAGGCGCGGACCGCTTGCACAATCTGTTGGTGATCGTCTGAGACGACACGCATTTCGCGCAGATCGAACCCGGTCGCGGTCAGCACCTGTGCCAGATGGTGGGCGTTTCCTTCACGCGTGCGGCCCGACAGGATTTCGTCCCCGATCACCAGAATCGCTGCTGTTGGATTGTCCGATTGCATTTTCCCGCCCCCAAATTCACTTGAAAACACTTCTACGCCTTCGTGCAGGGCTGGAACAAGTGGCCATGCGGGTCTATCTAATGGCCCATACGAAAGGATCGATCATGGACCAAAGCCACATCACGAAAGAGGGTATCCGCATCCATGTCCCCGAAGATTTCGCGGGCATGCGCAAAGCGGGGGCTGTGGCCTCGCAGATCCTGGACGAGGTCGGGCCGCTGGTCGAACCCGGCATCAGCACCGCCGCGCTGGATGATTTCATCCGCAACCGGATCGAGGAACTGGGCGTCGTCTCGGCCACGATCGGCTATCGTGGCTATCAGCATGCCAGCTGCATCAGCGTGAACCATGTGGTCTGTCACGGGATTCCCGGCGACAAGATTTTGCAGAACGGTGACATCCTGAACATCG
>JAEWOA010000113.1 GCA_023461115.1 Actinomycetes bacterium | reverse complement strand
GCCGGTTCTACACGGGCCCGGTCGACGAGCTGCCGGACCGGCTGAACAAGCCTGACGTGTTGAGCTACCTGGCCACCGCGCCGGGCAACACGGGCCAGTTCCCGCTGGTGGTCAGCTGCTTCGACGGTCCGTTCGTCACCGGCCACTTCCGCACCCTCATGACGATCACCGGCACCACGGTGGCCACCCTGGCCTGGTCCATCCCCAAGGAGGACCTCCCGCTCGCCGCCAGCACCACCACGATCGCCGCGAACCCGACCTCCGCCGAGGCCGGCTCGCCGGTCGAGCTCACGGCGACGGTCGACCCCGCCGCGGCGACGGGAGACGTCGAGTTCTTCGCCGGCGCCACGTCGCTCGGCGTCGCCACGATCTCCGGCGGCTCGGCCGTCCTCACGACGAGCTCGATCCCGGTCGGCACGAACGCGGTGACGGCCCAGTACCTCGGTGGGTCGCACGCGGCCTCGACGTCGGAGCCGGTCTCGGTCGAGATCAGCGCGGTCGCGGCGCGTCCGACTGTCACCACCCTCGAGGTCGACCCGGTGAGCGGCCCCGCCTACGCGCAGGTCGACTTGACCGCCACGGTCACCGCGGGCTCGTTCACGCCGGCCGGCTCGGTCACGTTCCGTGACGGCAGCCTCGTGCTCGCCACGGTCGTGTGCGACGCCTCCGGTGTCGCGACCTTCTCGACGACCGCGCTCGGCGCCGGTGCGCACACCATCACGGCCGACTTCGTCGGCACCGCCCCGTACGAGAACTCGAGCGACTCGCAGACGGCCACCTACGAGCTCGCGGGCGCCGTCGACGACCAGACGGTCACGGTCGACATCCCGGTGGGCGCCATCACGATCACCACGCCGTACACCCCGAGCTCGCCGCTGCACCTGGGCACCGCGCTGCTCGACCCCGCCGACTCGACCTACTCGGCGTCGGCCGCGTTCGACTCGATCGTCATCACCGACAGCCGCGCGGGCAACCTGGGCTTCACGGCCTCGGTCGTCTCGGGGGCCTTCATCAACGGCGCCTCGAGCTTCCCGGGCAGCCACGCGGGGCTCACCGACCTCGCGGCCGAGCAGGTGGTGGGCAACGCGCTCCAGCACACCAACGTCGTCCTGACGGACCACGCGCCGTTCACGGACGGCCTCGGCACGCCCAAGGTGTTCGCGGCCTACGCCGCGGGCCAGTCGATCGGCACGGCCCAGCTCCACGGCACGTTCGGCATCGACGGCGTCCCGACGTCGGTCACGCCGGGCCTGTACACGGCCACGGTCACCTTCACCGCCATCTGACCGGACCTCGGTCCACGAGGGGCCACCGGGGAGCGGAGGGCGACCCGGTGGCCTGAGGAGGTGGGGCGCGTCGGGCGCCCCACCTCCTCGACCCGTTCCTTGCGGGGGCCACCCGACGCCGCTCCCGCCCGCTCTCCGCACCTGGCCGCACCATTCGATCGAGGAGCCCTCCGCATGTCCCGCACCGTCCTCGCCCCTGTCGTCGCACTCGCGCTCGCGTGCGGCGTTCTGCTCGGCGCGTCCGGCCCTGCCGGGGCGACGACCCCCACGCCGGCGCCGAGCGCCACCGCGCCGGAGAGCGCCCGGGACCTCGCGTCGTTCGGCATCGCGCCCTCGGGGCCGAGCAAGCCCGACCAGCGCCCGTTCGTCAGCATGGTCGTCTCGCCCGGAACCGTCGCGTACGACCATGTGGCGCTGCTGAACCAGGCCGGCGCCCCCATCGAGCTGCGGGTGTACGGCTCGGATGTCGTCATGGCCGACGGCGGCGGCCTGTCGGCCCGGCCGGAGGCGGACGCGAGCAGCGACGCGGGGTCGTGGATCGCCGTTGACGGCGCATCGGCCGTCACGGTCCCCGCGCAGACGGACCGGGGGTTCGGCTACACCGTCGTCCCGTTCTCCATCAGCGTCCCGACGAACGCCGAGCCGGGCGACCACGTCGGCGGCCTGGTCGCCTCGTTGGTCTCGGTCGGCGAGGGCGGTGGCGACACCCCCGGAATCGAGCTCGACCAGCGCGTCGTCGCGCGCATCTACGTGCAGGTCAAGGGCGATCTCGCCCCGGGCCTGGAGGTCGTCGAGGTCGGGACGGTGTGGCGGCCTGGCCTGCTCGGGGCCGGGCCGGGCCGCGTCACGGTCGAGTACACGATCCGGAACACGGGCAACACGCGCATGGCGGTCGAGCCCGCGGTCGCCGTCGAGGGGCCGTTCGGCCTGGCGCGACGCTCGGTCGTCGACAAGCGCGTCGACGAGCTCCTGCCGGGCGGCGAGGTGCGGCGGTCGACGACGGTCGGCGGCGTCGTGCCGCTCGTGTTCGAGCGGGTCACGGTGACGGCGCGCGGTGTCGCGCCCGCGTCGGGCGTCGACCCGCACCTCGACCCGGTGTCCCACGGCGTCCGCATGTGGGCGGTCCCGTGGTCGGTCCTCGCGCTGCTCCTGCTCGTCGTCGCGGGGCTCGTCGCGCGCGGTGTCGTGCGGAAGGTCGCGCGGAAGGCTCCCGCCGAATCCCGGTGACGTCGGGCGTGCCGTCGTCCCCAGGTCGCCCGCCGGGGGACTGCCGTTCACCCGTCGCCTGCATCCTCGTCGCGGTGCGAACCCGCCCCGCGCGTCACCACCGTCCTCGAAGGGACACGCTCGAATGAGAATCACCAAGTCTGTGGCCGCCCTGGCCTTCGGCGCGTTGCTCGCCGGCACCGCGGTGTTGGCGGTGGCCGGGCCCGCGTCGGCTGTGCCGCAGGGTCCTGCGCTGGAAGGCAAGATCTACTGGTTCAACGCGCCGGGGGAGCTGGCCAGCCAGTCC
>JAEWOA010000112.1 GCA_023461115.1 Actinomycetes bacterium | reverse complement strand
CTTTATCCATGCGTTGAATGGCGCCCTCGCCGGGATGGGACTGGCCGGGTTCAGCTGGCCGGAAGACCCGGCGACCTCGGCGTTCAGCCTGTTCAATGCCTGCGGCATCCTCTGCATGATCCTGGGCATCGGCGTCTCGCGCCGCCTGGCCGACCGCTTTGGCAAACGTGATGTTTTCGGGGTGGCGCTGTTTGTATCCACCCTGTTCCTGCTGGTGTTCTACCTGTTCCCCCCAACGGCTGTGGCCCTGGCATTTGTCACCTTCATGCTGCACGGCTTCTGCTACGGCATCACCATCCCGTTGCTGTGGGCGATGACAGCCGATGTCGCTGACTATTCGGAGTGGAAGAACAACCGCCGCGCTACCGCCATCATTTTCTCGGCGATGTTGTGTGGGCTGAAGATAGGCCTGAGCGTTGGCGGGGCGATGGTGGCCGGCATTCTCGCGCACTACGGCTACCAGGCGGGCGCGGCCCAGCAGTCTGACGCCGTGGTCAACGGCATCAGGCTGACCGTGAGCATCTATTGCGCCATACCGTTCCTCATCGCGGTAGCGCTGCTGTTTGTCTACGAAATCGACCGCCGCGCCGAAGCGCGCATAGAACACGAACTCCAGCTGCGACGCCGCACGATGGGCGCGGCTTGATCCCGGGACCTTGACCATGAACGACACCGCTTCCGATCCAACGCCCAGCCAGACAGAGCTGGAATGGTTCACCGCTCACGCCATTTCCAAACCGCTGGTGACCCATATCTACACCGCCGATCCTTCGGCGCATGTGTTTGATGGGCGCATCTACATCTATCCCTCGCATGACATCGACGGCGGCAATGCGTTCGATGATGAAGGCGGCCATTTCGGCATGCAGGACTACCACGTACTGCGCATGGAAAGCCCCGGCGGGGAGGCCACCGACTGCGGCATGGTGCTGCATGTACGCGATGTGCCATGGGCGACGCAGCAGATGTGGGCGCCGGATGCCGCACGGCGGGATGGGCGCTACTACCTGTATTTCCCTGCCAAAGACGCGAGCGGCCTGTTTCGTCTTGGTGTAGCGGTAGCCGACGGACCGGAAGGTCCGTTCACGGCAGCGCCCGAGCCAATGGAGGGGACGTATTCCATCGACCCGGCGGTCTATGCCGATGACGACGGCAGTCACTACCTGTATTTCGGCGGCATATGGGGCGGGCAGCTGCAGAAGTACCGTGATAATCGGTATGCCGCCGAACACGAAGAGCCGCTGGGCGACGCGCCAGCACTGGGCCCACGCGTGGCTCGCCTGGATAGCGCAATGACCCGGCTTGCCGAGCCTACGCGGGAAGTGCTGATCCTGGACGAAGACGGGGAGCCACTGCGGGCCGACGACCACGCCCGCCGCTTTTTCGAAGGGCCGTGGCTGCACAAGTACAAGGGGCGGTATTACCTGTCTTACTCGACCGGCAATACGCATCTTCTGTGCTACGCGGTGGGCGATAGCCCGTATGGCCCCTTCACCTACGCCGGTGTGATCCTCAAGCCGGTGGTGGGGTGGACCACGCATCACTCCATCTGCGAGTTCGACGGCCGTTGGTACCTGTTCTATCACGACGCCTTGCAGTCCGGCGGCGTCACCCACCTGCGTTCGGTCAAATGCACGCCATTGCAGATGGATGCGGACGGCCGCATCGAGACCGTCGACCCATATGGTGGCTGAGGGGCCGCGGCCCATCGACGACGCGCAGGCGCCTATTCCAACCGGTCAACTGCACTGGCTGCGCGATGGCAAGCTGGCGCTCGCCATCGCACCCGAGGCGGGAGGGCGCATTGCCCAATTGCGCTTTGATGGCGTGGATTGGCTGGTGGCCGACCGCGATGCCGACGCGGCGTGCATCGGCTGGGGATGCTATCCGATGGTTCCCTGGGCCGGACGCGTGCGTGGCGGAACGTTCAAATTCGATGGCAGGGCATACACACTGCCCTTGAACTTTGGTGCCCACGCCATCCACGGCGTTGGCTTCTCGCGCGCATGGCGTGTTGAAAGTTTGGAGGCGGCTGCCATTGGCCTGGCATTGACGCTGCCGCAGGATGCGTACTGGCCTTTCGGCGGCAGGGCGAGCCAAACGATTCGTGTGCAGGACAATCGCCTGCACCTGCAATTGGCGGTGCAGGCGGGCGCACGGGCAATGCCCGCGGTGCTGGGCTGGCACCCGTGGTTCCGCAAGCCCGATCGCATGCTGTTTGCCCCTGAGGCGATGTACCGGCGTGATGCCGACGGCATAGCTACATTACCCCTGATCAAGGCCACGCCAGGCCCCTGGGACGACTGCTTCGTCGCCAGCGGTGCGATAACGCTGGAGCGTGCAGGCCAACGCTTGAGCCTGCGCTCCGATGCCGATCACTGGGTGATCTACGATGGCGCCGCCCACGCGACCTGCGTGGAGCCGCAGACCGGCCCGCCGGATGCCTTCACGCTTGCACCGTATCGGCTTGCGCCGGGCGAGCGTTTGAGTCTGGCGTTCGAGCTGAGTTGGGATTGGGCCGAGCAGCAGCGCGTAGAGAGGGACGTCGGCTGAGGCATCAGAGTGGCGGCCGAGGGCCGACCTCGCCGCGGTGCGCTCGTAATCGCCAGCGCCCTGGACTGCGGCGGCGGGTCGCAGCGATCGCAGTGGTCGCGACGAGCGCCTTGCTGGATATTACACCGGCGGCCGGAGCTGGCTATGATCCTTTCGGTATCCAGCCAGTGAAGGCGAGGGGGAGTCGGTGCAGGAGCTTGTACTCAAATTGGCGGAAAGCTTTGGCTATGGGGTGATGGGCCAGATTGCAGTTGTCCTGTCCTTGTTGCTTTTTCTGTTGTTCAAAGGCCTTTATTCGCTGAACCTTGACCGTGCCAAAGCACGGCAGGAATTTCTTCAGCTTTGGGATTTCGAGCGCGCCAAGCGAGACCCGCTTTGGTGCGAGGTGTTGGTTCGACACTATTGCCGCCAGTTCCTGCCAGCCAAGCTTGTGGTCAATGTGGCCTCGAAGTCGCAGGCAGCCGATACCTTGTGGGCCTTGAGCTATTCGGTGCGGCTTTACCGCCTGGATGATGGCCTTCTGCACTGGAGGAACAATCGACATGCGAATCCTCTGTACGTGGCATTTTCGGTGATCCTGGGTTTTGGGCTTTATTTCGTATTAGCGATGTTTTCGCTGGCGCTGCTGCTTGCGAGCGTCCGAAGCTTTGGCGCGACTTCAGGCTATCTGATTGTTTTGATGGCACTCGCGGGATTGTTGCTTGGCGTAGCTGCTATCAAGGCACTGAATCACGGTTTCGACCTCGGCGGGGCGCACCAGAATTTCCTCAAGATCCAGAGAATGCAACCGTGGCTGGTTCCTCAGCCAATGAAGGATTGGAAAGACGTATTAGGGAGCGGGCTCTTCGGCAGCCTTGGGAAGCGCAGTACATCGCGAAGATCGACGTCGCCAACGCAGCGGAGTAAGTGAGTTTATTGCATGACGCGTCACGTTATTATGGTTTCGCCCGCTATCTGCGCTTCTTTGGCGATGGGGATTTCGTTGATAAGGGCGCGTTATCGAGGGTAGGGCGAGTATCCGCTGCAAGCCCCGAGCAAAGGCCCCCAGATGCGGGCCTTCATTTCTTGGCGTGCATCTAGCCAACTCGGATGTGATGCTTCCAAGCATCCGCCCGACGCTACCGACGTTGGCCGGCTTCAACGTCCCCCCGGCTATCAGTAGCAGTAGCGGCCTGATTTGGAGTCCGGGGGTGGGTCAGGGTTTAGCCCAGTTCCAGGAATAGATGGCCGTTGGCTTCCAACTCCTTGAGCTTGTCCGGTGGGATCTCGTTCTGCCAGACGTGTCCTTCCAACTGCCATTGGTTTGGGTTCGCCAGATCAGGCAGACCTGCACCCTTGCGCACATAGAGACCCAGGGTGGGGCGGCTGGGATTGATGTAGAAGTCGAATTCTTGCGGTTGCATGTGCATTGCTCCTGTCGGACGGGATCAGGCGTCTGACGAAAGATCCACCGAAGCTTCGGTGGTCAGGTTGAGAAAGGTGAAGCTCTCCTGGAAATACAGCTCCACATCCTCATGGGTGTGTCCTATGTAGCCGATGGACAGATCCTCGCCTACGTGCAGTTCGAAATCGCCGCCGCGCCCTGTGAGCATGAGTCCCCCTTCGATGGCCGGAGCCCAGATGATCTCCCCGTCGATCAGTCCGCGAATGTCTTTGAGAACGGGGTAGCTCTCTGCTGGGGCGCCACCAAGCTGCTCATAGGGCTTGCGGCCCAGCACAAGCTTGTAGGGTCCATTGACGCCGGCATCTTTGAGTGTCGCGACCGCTCGCTCCACAGCGGCCGGATAGGCCTTGACATCGCCAGGCAAGGCGACGGCCCGATTGCTGCTGCTGGGGCGAATTCCGTCGATGTTGGCCAGTGCGTAGCCGTCGATAATGGCCCTGTCTTCGGCAAATGCGATACAGCGGGCAGCCTCCTTGAGAGGCTGGAGATCCGGATCGTTGGCGCCGCGCTCCACCGAATCGATCGCCTCACGGGACAGCTTAAAGGGGGCACGAAATCGCACCAGTGCCTTTACTTTGTGCTGGCTCACCGTCAAACCGTCTTGCTCGGACTTTAGGGCTTGGAGGTGGCCGGTGCCCACGGCCGCCAGATCGGATCCAGCGGGGCCGATGACGTCAATGATCTTGCGCGAAGCCAGATAGCGCTTGAGCGTCCTGGATGCTTCTTCCTCGATCTGCTCCCATGCACCGGCAGAGATGGGTGCCAGTTGACGATGCAGGTTGTTCATGGGGCTACTCTCCTTTCAATGATCCAATGCGGAGTGAACCGTCCTTCTCACTGTCAGTTTCCGCGGGAGCAGAGCCCCCGTCTCGGGTTGCTGGCGGTGAGTCGGGGCGTGCGGGAAGGGTTTCGAGCAGATCCACCGAGGGAACAAAGAACAGGCTTCCTGTGATGGCTTTGCTGAAATCAAGCAGGCGGTCGTAGTTGCCGGGCGGATTGCCGACGAACATATTGGTGAGCATCTGCTCGGTGCGTTCGGGCGAGCGGGCGTAGCCAATGAAATAGGTGCCAAACTCTCCCTTGCCTGCATCTCCGAAGGGCATGTTGTCCCGAAGGATCTGCAACTGTTTGCCATCTTTGGTGATGTTAGTCAGGACGTTGTGGGCGTAGGGGGCCTTCTCTTCGTCGGCAATCTCGATATTGGAGAGCTTCTTGCGCCCGATGATGGCCTCTTGGGTCGAAACGGGAAGCCTGTTCCACGCGGTGAGGTCGTGCAGATACTTCTGGATGATCACGTAGCTTCCACCTGCGAAAGAGGGGTCCTCCTCGCCGATGATGACCGCATCTACGGCGTCCTGATCTGCAGGATTTTCTGTGCCATCGACAAAGCCGATGAGGTCGCGGCTGTCAAAATAGCTGAAACCATGGACTTCGTCCGTCGTGGCGATATCAGCCCCCAGACGCTCTATCAGGACCGACGCCAGTTCGAAACACAAGTCCATGCGATCGGCGCGGATATGGAAAAGGACATCGCCGGGCGTTGAGACCGCATGATGTTGACCTTTGATCTCGCGGAACGGGTGGAGGTCCTTGGGTCTGGGCTGCCCAAAGAGCCTATCCCACGCGTCGGAACCAAACCCCATGATGCAAGACAGGCCCGCCTCGGGCGCACGGGAGCCTATCGCACGGAGTATGGAATTCATGTCCGAGCACAATGCGCCGCATGCCTTTAGCGGATCGGCGTCTTGTTTGAAGACGACTACAAGAAAAATGGCCGCCCGAGTGATCTTGGTTACGACCGGTTGGGAGATAGCTGAGGTCACACCTGCTCCTGTTGCTCATTCTTTGCGTGCTGATGTGCCGCGTGCCAGGCCATGAATTCTTCCGCGGGCAGGGACTTCGAATACAGCCATCCTTGTGCCATCTCAATGCCTGCCTTACGAAGCGCTGATTCTTGTTCGATACGCTCGACGCACTCGGCCACGACCTTTCGTCCGCTGGCATGGATGAGGGGTGCCAGCTCCTGCAGAAGTTCGCTGTGCCCCCCGTCATCGATACTACGCGTAACCTCGCGATCCAATTTGATCACGTCCACCGGTGCCTGGAAGAGCACCAGCAGGTTCCGGCTTCGTGCCCCGATGTCATCCAGGCCGATGGATACACCTTCATCCGATACTTCTTTGAGCTCTTCGAGGCCTAGCCTGTCAGGGATGCCCCGCTCGGTGACCTCCAGCAGGATGGAGCCAGGGTAGTCCAGCAGCTTTGATGTGCGGGCCACATACTCGAACCCGCCACGGCCCAGGACCTCGGGGGGAACGTTGATGCCGATCTGGGTGCAAGGATTTCTCTTGAGCCAGGGCCCAAGCTCCTTGGCCACTTGGTCAATCACCCAGTAGGTTAACGCACCGGCGACCGGCGTGTTCTCCACTACCGGCACAAAGGCCATTGGCTCGACAACATGGCCGTCATGCTTCCATCGGACCAAGGCTTCTGCGCCCACGCAGCGCAGATTCTCGGCCAATGAAACCGTGGGCATATACTCCAAGAACATCTCATTGTTGATGATGGCCTGGTGAATCTGTTGCTCGGTATATATTTCCGGCTGTGCCATGGCTTGGATCCCTCGCTCAAACGATGTCTGGTATGGCACGGGTCGGGGGAAACCCTGTGAACTCATCCTTTCTTTGCGGCATTGACTATACGGACCACAGCCCCATTCATGATGACGCCGTTGGGAATGACGACTTCATTGGATTCTTCATCTATCAAAGAGGTGAAGCCCAGGGATATTTCCTTCACGCGCGCTGAGATGGTGCCAACGGGAGAGTAGATCCGCACATCATCGCCCACGCGAATGGCTTTGGAGAGCACGAGGGAAAAGCCCGCGATGAGATTGCCAAGGGTGTCTTGGGCAGCCAAGCCGATTACCACCGAAATGATGCTCGCGCCGGCCAGAAGGGCGGTGCCAAGGGTGCGAAGCTCGGGGACAATGTGGGCGAATGCGGCTATTCCAAACAGATAGATCAGCATTTGCACAAAGACACTGGCGAACTGTAATACCGTCACGTCTGAAAGCCGGTGCTCCAAGCGTTTGGCGGTCCGGCGTGTAAACCAGGCCAGCGTGGCACAGATGCAGAGCACCACGAGCCCTATTGCGACTGCGCCTATGAGTGAGCTTGGCGCCAGCAATGGGCCTGCGCTTTCAGTCAGCGGGTGCATTCCCAGGCGCATGGTCATATCAGGCGCTCCGGATAGGTGTAGATGTTGTAGCGTTGAGGCTGGGAAAAGCCGACGAGGCATATGCCTGCGCCGCGTGCCAGATCGATCGCCAGGGCCGTAGGTGCAGAGATCGCCGCAATCATGCTCACGCCTGCGCTTGCTGCCTTGGCGATCATTTCATAGCTGGCCCGGCTGGATATGAGAACGAAGCCGTCGACTGGATTGGTCGCCTTGCGCCTGAGCGCGCCGATGAGTTTGTCCAAAGCGTTGTGTCTTCCCACGTCTTCGCGTGTGATTTGAGTATCACCGTTGGCATCGGCCCAGGCCGCGGCGTGCATGGAGCCGGTCGCATCATTGATGGGTTGGTGCTGGTTGAGTGTCGCCAAGGCATGGCGCAATGCATGCGCGGAGAACGACCGCACGTCAGCGACCGGGAGTGGCTGCCGAACAAGGTCTTCAAGTTGTCGGGTGCCGCAAATGCCGCACCCGCTGCGACCAGGGAGCAATCTTTGGTCATCCGTAGAAAGCGAGTTGACCGGCGCCTCGGATGCAACTTGCATGGAAAGGGAAATCCCTTCCACATAGCTATTGGTTTGGACATCCAACAACTGATCTGGATGGTGGATCAATCCTTCGGTCAAGGAGAAGCCCAGTGCGAAATCATCCAGATCGCCGGGGGTTGCCATCATCACGGCATAGGAGCGATCGTTGCAGAGCATAGCGATAGGCACTTCCTCGGCGACCTGATCACTTGTCTTGACGCCTACTTCGCCCTGCACGCGCCAGATCGGGCATTGCGCATACTTGAGGGGCGAGCCGGTGTTGGTTACGCATGTCATGCCTTCACCCGTCCACCCCATGGCGCTAAAGGTCAATGGCCTCGCTGGCCATCAGAACATCGTCGGACAAACTGTCGACGAGCCGGGTGAGGATAGACCTTTCCCGATCGGGTCGTAAACCCTCCCTCTAACAGAGCCGCGGAAGCAGGTTTCGCGATTGGACATTCTGTCCGTCCGGTCCGGACATTATGTCTCTAACGCGGTGGTAGCGTCTTGCGGGCCAACAACATCCTGGCGCGCAGGCCCACTCCATCGTGGGCCAATGTCGATACCAGCAATCTTTGGGAGGAGATGTATGGAGAAGGCAGCCAACAGTGGGGCCACAGTAGGGTTTCTGGACAAGTCCCGCAGTGTTGCGCGACCTGGGTTTAACCGATGGCTGGTTCCGCCTTGTGCGCTGGCGATGCATTTGTGCATCGGCATGGCCTATGGATTCAGTGTCTTCTGGTTGCCTCTGTCCAGGGCCATCGGGATATCAGAGCCCGCTACGTGCCCTGACATGACGCTTGTCGATGCGCTTACGACCACCACATGCGATTGGCGAGTGAGTGACTTGGTGTGGACGTATTCGATCTTCTTCGTGGTGCTGGGTGCGGCGGCCGCGCTATGGGGCGGGTGGCTAGAGCGCGTGGGGCCACGCAAGGCGGGCGTGGTCGCTTCCTGCTGCTGGTCAGGTGGACTGCTCCTGGGAGCGCTTGGCGTCTACCTCCATCAACTCTGGCTCCTGTGGTTGGGCACGGGCCTGATCGGTGGTATCGGACTTGGCCTTGGCTACATCTCGCCAGTTTCAACGCTTATCAAATGGTTTCCGGATCGCCGAGGCATGGCGACAGGTATGGCCATCATGGGCTTCGGCGGTGGGGCGATGATCGGTAGTCCTTTGGCTACGATCCTCATGGAAAGATTCGCCACTGCTTCGCAGGTGGGCGTTTGGCAAACGCTGTTGGTCCTGGCTGTGCTGTATTTCGCCTTCACCATGGCGGGCGCACTAGGCTATCGAATCCCTGCGCCCGGTTGGGCACCAGCCGGGTGGACGCCGCCGGCGACGGTGGCCAGCAGCCAGTTTGACGTGCACCTCAAGGACGCGCATCGCACCCCTCAGTTCTGGCTGATCTGGCTTGTGCTATTCCTGAATGTCTCCGCTTCCATCGGGATCATTGGCATGGCCTCACCCATGCTTCAGGAGATCTTTGGTGGAAAGCTGATTGCTTTGCCGAATATGGCCTTTTCCGAGTTCGGTGATGCCGAGCGTGTGGCTGCCGGCGCGATCGGTGCCGGTTTTGTAGGGGTCATCAGTCTGTTCAATATCGGCGGTCGGTTCCTGTGGGCCAGTTCCTCGGACAAGCTGGGTCGCAAGCTTTCCTATGCCGTCATGACGGGCCTGGGAGCGCTGCTCTATGGCGTGGCGGCACCGGCGCTGGTGGGTGGCCCCATCGCCTTGTATATCCTGGTGTTCTGCATCTGTGCCTCGATGTATGGCGGGGGCTTTGCCACCGTTCCGGCCTACTTGGCCGATACGTTTGGCACCCGGTTTGTGGGCGCCATCCACGGACGCCTGCTTACGGCTTGGTCCACCGCAGGCATTGTGGGGCCTTATCTCGTCACTTCGATTCGAGATGCGCGCATTGCTGCTGGGGCCCAAGGCGGAGATGTGTATCAGCCCATTTACTGGACATTGGCGGGACTTCTTGTGGCCGGCTTCTTGCTGAACTTGCTGATCAGGCCGGTGAACAAGCGCTTCCATATGGGCGCTTCATCAGAAGAGCGTGGGAGCAAGAGCGCGGCCCCTAAGGCGCTGGGTTTGGTTGGGGGCGAATCCGTTCACCCTGTCCATGGAAGGCTAGCCCTTGCTTGGATTGCCGTGGGCATTCCCATCAGTTGGGGCGTGTTTGAGACCATCGAGAAGGCAACTGCATTGCTGAGCTGACTATGCCACTGGCACAATGGCAGCACATTGCCTGAGTCCTCCTCATGACCTTGCCTGCAACCCATCCTGACGCTCCCAAGGGGCATGGCGCTTCCAGGCGGACGGTGTATGCCGCGTTAGCTGGGAACCTCGCTGTGGCGATCACCAAGATCGTCGCAGCGGTGGTCACGGGCAGTTCGGCCATGCTCAGTGAGGCCATCCACTCCATCGTGGATACTGGCAATGAAGTGCTTCTTCTCTATGGGTATCGTCAATCGGAGAAGCGGTCCAACCTGATCCACCCGCTGGGGTATGGGCGTGAGCTCTATTTTTGGAGCTTCATTGTCGCCTTGTTGCTCTTCTCGGTTGGGGCGGGTGTTTCGATCTATCAGGGCGTGCGCCATGTCATGGAGCCTGATCCCGTAGAGAACATTCGCGTCACCTATGTCGTGCTGGGGCTGTCCTTCGTGTTCGAAGCCTATTTCTGGTGGGTGGCATGGAAAGGTTTTAGCCAAGTGAGGGCGGGACAGGGCTTCTGGGAAGCCTTTCGCAAGAGCAAAGACCCTCCCGCCTTCATGGTGCTGTTCGAGGACACGGCCGCGTTGGTGGGTATCGTGATCGCCGCGATGGGCATCTACCTGTCGGAGAGACTGGATCTGCCGATGCTGGATGGGGTGGCCTCTATCCTCATCGGATTGGTGTTGGCCATTATTGCGGGATTGCTAGCCATGGAGAGCAAAAGCTTGCTGATTGGAGAGCGGGCGCCGCCAGCGCTTGTTGAGGCGATATGCCGAATCGCCGCCCAACAGCCCGGCGTGCGTTCGGCCAACAGTGCGCTGACCGCGCAGCTATCCCCCAACCAATCCCTGGTAGCGCTAAGTATTGAGTTCGCTCCCACCCTGACAGTGGCCCAAGTGGAGTCTTGTGTGTCCTCCATTGAGAACAGGGTGAAAGTCATGCATCCCGATGTGATCGCCCTTTTCGTGAAGCCGCAGACCCTGCACCAATTCCAATCAGCCGTTCGCCATCGGTTTGGCGATGCCGAAAACTGAGTTCAACAATGCCTGGAATAGATACAAGCTTGACCTTCAACCCTGTGATGCAGGGCAACTTGGAGGTCGTGCGTGACCTGCTGGGAAGTCAGGCCGATACGGCGGATGTCGAGTTCAAGCTACTGGACGAACAGATACACCGAATCAGCACAATCGTGACAAAACTCTTGCAGTTCTCAAAGCCGGCGGAGTATGCCGGGCACTTGGATCAGCAGGATGCTTCGGAAGTTGTATTGGATACGCTGCCGCTGGTCCAGCATATTCTCAGAAAGACGTTGATCGTGGTGGAGAAGCAGTTCTCTGCCACGAGATTGGTATCGGTGAACAAGAGTGAGGTCCAGCAGATTCTGGTCAATCTCATCGTCAATGCCATTCATGCCATGCCCAAAGGCGGAAAATTGGTGCTCCGGACGGTGGATGCAGAGAGCGCCACGGGCGATGCGGGAGTGGCCATCCAGGTTGCGGACACCGGAGCGGGTATTGCGGCAGATATGCTCGACCGCATCTTTGACCCCTTCGTTTCGACCAAGCAGCAGGAGGGGACGGGGCTTGGCTTGTCCATCAGTCAGATGCTGGCTGTCAGGCAGGCGGGCACACTCACCGTTACAAGTGGCGTTGGAAAAGGGGCAACCTTTACCCTCTGGCTGCCCGAAAGCGTCCCTTGATTGCCCTCTATCGGGCATCTGAAGTGAACACGTCTGTGGAGATCAGGTTTTGAGCAATCCATACCAAGTGCTTGGCGTCGAGGCCAACGCCTCCCTTGATCAGATCAAGAAGGCCTATCGTCGGCTGGCCAGGAAGCTGCATCCCGATTTGAATCCTGGCGATAAGGCGGCTGAGGAGACATTCAAGGACGTTAACAATGCCTACCGCTTGCTCAGCGATCCTGAGAAGCGAGCGCGATTTGATGCGGGGGAGATCGATGAGACCGGCGCCGAAAGGCCGCGGCATAACTATTACCGTGACTATGCCGATTCCGAGCAGGCGTATGGATACGGTGGTGGTGATGCCTATGCGGACTTCATGCAAGGCGATGATCCGTTCGCCGACCTGCTGCGGCGAAGCGCACAGGCTCGAGCCAACCGCCCCGGACAGGATCTCCACTACCGCTTGTCCATTGACCTGTCTGAGGCCATCGAGGGCGGAAAGAAGCGTTTGACCTTGCCCACAGGCGACACGTTGGACGTCGTCGTCCCGGCCGGTGTGGTGGACGGACAGGCCATAAGATTGAGGGGCAAAGGCGCACCGGGCGCCGGCAAAGGCAGGGCGGGCGATGCGCTGATTGAGCTCGAAGTCAGGCCAGATGCTCGCTTCACGCGCGATGGTGATGATCTGACCATTGAGATTCCGATATCACTCAGCGAAGCCGTGCTTGGTGGGAAAGTTCGCGTGCCGACGCCCACTGGCAGGCTCGAGGTGACGGTTCCATCGGGTTCAGACGGAAGTGTGAAGATGCGGTTGAAGGGCCATGGGATGCCAATCCGCGGAGGGGGCAGGGGAGATGAGTTCGTCAAGCTGCGGATCGCACTGCCGAGGCCAGTTGATCCTGCTCTGAAAGACTTTGTAGCCGCGTGGGAGGCTGGGCGTTCCTTCGACCCACGCCAGGAGAGCAAGCAATGAACATTGATATCGAAGTGTTCCTATCCAATTCCGGCATCAAACGTGAAGTCCTGCAACATTGGATTGAGAACGAGTGGGTCAGTCCGTCAAAGACCGAAGTGGGTGTTCACCTGACAGCGGTGGATGTGGCCAGGGTCTACTTCGTTCGGGATCTTAGTGCAGACTTCGGTGTGAACGATGCGGGTATCGAGGTGGCGTTGCATTTGGTCGATCAGATCCACGCGCTGCGCAGGGTGCTCAGGTCGATTCAGCATGAGCTGGGATCATCAGGCGCGTCGAACGAGGACTCCGTGTCCTGAGTCTTCTGACTCCATGGTGCCTAAGCCCGTCGCTGGAGAATAGCCGGCAGTAGATGGGATTGAACGATGGCCTGCGCCGCCGGACGAGTGAGTTCATCGCCCACGAGGTCGATATTTTCGGCTGACATCAAGAGCAGGCTACGGGTGTCTTGTTCGGACAAGGCGCCTCGTTCCAAGAGTTTTCTGATCAGGTTCTGCAGGATGAGATTGGTCAGTGCCACGTCGACGTCCCCCCGGTTTTGAGTAGCACGGCGAATTGGAGTCCAATCCCACCTGACCAGGAGATTGGACGTGAAGAAGCGCTTTTCCGAAGAACAGATCATCGGCTTCCTGCGTGAAGCCGACGCCGGCATGGCGGTCAAGGACTTATGCCGCCGACATGGCTTCAGCGAAGCCTCGTACTACCTGTGGCGCAGCAAGTTCGGCGGCATGAGCGTGTCCGATGCCAAGCGGCTCAAGGAGCTGGAGGCGGAGAACACCCGGCTGAAGAAGCTGCTTGCCGAGCAGATGTTCGAGAACGACGTCATCAAGGACGTGCTGCGAAAAAAGCCGTGACCGCACCGGTGCGTAGGGCACTAGTGCGGGAGATGATCGATCGCGGTCTCAGTGAGCGGCGGGCCTTGGTGGTGGCCCGGATGAGCGCCAGTGCGTTGCGCTACCAACCCCGGCCCGATCGGAACGTCGAGCTGCGCGAACAGATCCATGCGCTGGCCATCCGGCACAAAAGATACGGCGTGGGGATGATTCACCTCAAACTTCGGCAGGCGGGCTGGCCGGTGGAGTTACCAGGATTTAGTGGACACCTGAGCGGCGAGGCCGATGTGCCGCCTCGAACTCGATGGGACTGACGCCGCCGAGATGGCTGTGTCGACGGATCGGATTGTAGAAGCCTTCGATGTACTCGGACACGTCCAGAGCAGCCGCTTGGCGATCCGCGTAGATGCGCTTCTTGATCCGCTCCTTCTTCAGACTTCCGAAGAAGGATTCAGCGACGGCATTGTCCCAGCAGTTCGCACGCCTGCTCATGCTGGGCTCAAGATGGTTGGCCTTGCAGAAGCGCCGCCATGCATCGCTCCCATACTGTGTTCCCTGATCCGAATGAATCAGGGTCTTGCGGGGTCGCCGAGAACGAACAGCCTTCAATACCGCTTCCAGGACCAGCTCTCGATGAATCGTCGGCTTCACAGCCCAACCCACGACCTTACGCGAGAACAGATCTACGACGACGGCCAGGTAGAGCCATCCCTGCCAAGTACGGATGTAGGTGATGTCCGTCACCCACGCCTCATTGGGCTTGGATACCGTGAATTGACGTTGCAAAACGTTGGGGATCAGCACGTGTGGCTTGGCAACCGGGATATGACGTATGCGGTAGCCGTGGAGCGCGTGCAGGCCGTTCTCGCGCATGAGTCGAGCAACCCTGTGCTTGCTGCAGGTCTCACCTCGTTCGCGCAGATCCAGGAATACCCGGGGGGCGCCATAGATCCCGTGACTGGCTGTGAATGAAGCACGGATGAGACGCAGCAAGCGCGCATCCTCCAGTGCTCGCTCGGACATCGGATGATCGAGCCAGGCGTAGTAGCCGGCACGAGCTACACCGAGAAGCCGACACATCATCTGAATGCTGAACTCATTCCGATGCGACTCAATGAACTGATAAACCCGCCGTGTCCGGCTCGGAACCTTCTTCGAAGACATGATGCTTGCCTCCCGCTGATCGCGTGGATGCTAGACCCTGTCCACAAGATGCTGGTAACTCCACGGCCGCCCGGTCCAGGTTTCCGGATGGCGGTCGGCGCTGGGCGGCAGGCTTGCGACGGCCTGTGACGGGGTTTGCGCCGGGGTCTGTGCGGCCTGCGTGGCTTGCCGCACTTCGGGGTGATGCGTCCGCGTGGGTTCGGCATGCGGCGGCGGTGGATGCTCGGCATGCTGCACCAGCGTGGTCTGCACCGGCGTGCTGGCCTTGGCGTGGCGGGCCGAAGGCGATGCGGGCTGCTTGCTCTGCACCGGCTGGGGCGAGGCGTCGCCGACGAAATCCACCTTCATCCGGCTGCCGCCGGCGGCGCCGTCGGGGTCGGACACGGTGGGTACCGAAGACGACAACAGCAGAAGCAACAGCAGCAGGTGCAGCAAGGCGCTGACCAAGGCCGCCACCCACGATTGCAGCCGCTCGCTCCGGGTGCGGGCCCGGGGCGAGGTGCGCAGCGATGCGTGGCTCATGCCGGCACGGCTTCTGCGGGGAGGTGAGCCTTCATGTGGAACGTGCGCAGCGCGGCCGACGGGGTGGCGACATCGTACGGCAGGCGCGTCGGTGCCGGTTGCCGGCAGTGGCAAGATCGACGCGATTTTCCGCAGGCGCTAAGGCGCGGTTTACATGCCCGGGTCACGCCGTGACCGGCATGGCGGGCATGTCGGCCGTGCGCAGCATCTTCTCCCCGCATGCCGCCGCCCGCCTCGACAGGCCACCGGTGATGGTGCGGCTATGATCGGCCCTGCATCGGGCCGTCCGGCCCGCCACGTCAACGGGAGAATCACTCCATGAACCTGCGTCGTTTCGTCATCGCCGTCGGCCTGCTGGCCGTGGCCGGGTCGGCCTCGGCCGTGGACCTCAAGAGCCTGAAGAAGTCGCTGGGCGGCAGCGAGTCGTCCGCGCAATCGAGCGAGGGCGTGTCGTCGCTGGGGGGACTGGGCAGGTTGGCCTTGCCGGGCATCAGCGGCAAGACCGCGGGCAACGCGGCCGGCGTGCTGGAGTACTGCGTGAAGCGCAAATACCTGAGCGGCAACGCGGTGGCCTCGGTGAAGGACAAGCTGCTGTCCAGATACGGGCTGGGCACCGAGAAGAAGGCGCAGCAGGACAGCGGCTACAAGAGTGGCCTGCAGGGCATCCTGCAGGGCGACGGCGGGCAGTCCTTCAACTTGGATGCGGTCTCGGACAAGCTCAAGGACAAGGGCTGCGATTACGTGCTCGACAACGCCGGCAAGCTGATCTGAAGGCTGGCGCCGGCATCGGCCGCAGTGCTGTTTTCCCGGATGAAGAAAAGGCCCGGCAATTGCCGGGCCTTTCCGTTTGCACCGCCGCCGCGATGGGCGGCGGCGTGATCGGCCGGACGGCATCGGCCGCCCGGCCGGTGCGGCTTACTTCTTCGTCATGCTGTCCGGCAGCGCATAGGCGATCACGTAGTCGCCCACGTCCGGCGAATGGCTGGTGCCGCCGGCGGAGATCACCACGTACTGCTTGCCGGTCTTCGGCGAGACGTATACCAGTGGCGCGGCCACGGCGCCCACGGGCAGGCGGGCCTTCCACACTTCCTTGCCGGTGGCCGCGTCCAGCGCGCGCAGGTAGTAGTCCTGCGTGCCGGCGAAGAACACCAGGCCCGAAGCGGTGGAGGTGGGGCCGCCCAGGGTCGGCATGCCTATCGGCATCGACAGGTGGGTCTTGATGCCCAGCGGGCCGGTGTCTTTCACGGTGCCCAGCGGCACCTGCCACACCAGCTTCTTGGTGGTCAGGTCGATGGCGCTCATCGTGCCGAACGGCGGGTCCACGCAGGGCACGCCCAGCGGCGACTGCAGGATGTCGATCTTCACGCCGCCGTAGGGGCCGGCCAGCTGCGGACGGATGGTGCCCATGAAGCCGGGCACTTCGTCGGTGGACACCTTGAACTTCTTGGCGTCCTCGCGGGTGATCAGCTGCATCCGCAGCGCCATGCGCATGTCGTTGACGAACATCAGGTTGCGCGATTCGTCGATCGAGATGCCGCCCCAGTTCATGCCGCCCAGCAGGCTGGGCCACTCGATGTAGGGCTTCTCGCTGGGCGGGGTGAAGGCGCCCTGGTAGTTGGAGTCCTTGAACTTGATGCGGCAGTACAGCTGGTCGAACGGGCTGATGCCCCACATCGAGCGCTCGGTGAGGGTATCGGCGCCGATGATCGGCATGCCCACCGAGAACGGCTGGGTCGGCGACAGGGTGTCGCCCTGCGCGTGCGGGGTGGTCGGGACCGGGCGTTCTTCCACCGGCGTGACGAACTCGCCGGTGCGGCGGTCGATCACGAAGATGTGGCCGGTCTTGGTGGTCTGGATCAGCGCCGGCACCTTGCGGCCCTGCGCATCGG
>JAEWOA010000111.1 GCA_023461115.1 Actinomycetes bacterium | reverse complement strand
CCACGCTGACCGAGCGGTCCCCCGTGGGGGGCGCCGCGATCCCGGCGACGCTCGGCCTGGCGTGCGCGTGCCTCGTCGGCGCCCCGCTCGTGCGCCGGTTCACCGCGCGGCGGATCCCGTGACCGCGGCGACGACGCTCGAGCCGGTGCCACCGAGCGAGCCGCCCGGTGAGTCGACCGGTGAGTCGACTGGTGAGTCGACTGGTGACTCGCCCAGTGAGTCGACCAGCGACGCCCCGGTCGACGCCCCGGTCGACCTAGCGGCCTGGCCGCCGTCCGAGTCCTCGCGCCGGTCGCGTCAGCGGGGCCGCCGTGCCCCACGGCCGCCCCGCCCACCGCGGCCGCCGGTCCAGCGCCGACAGCCCGACGCCAGCATGGTGGCCACCACCGCCATGCTGCTCCTCGCGCTCCTGCTCGGTTGGGCGGCGTTCCAGGTGCTCGCGCTCGGCGGCCTCTCGCACGCGCGGGCGCAGCACGTGCTGTACGGGCAGCTCCGCGGCGAGCTCGCCGCGCAGACGGCGCCCACCGGCGGCGTGATCGAGCCCGGGAGCCCGGTGGCGTTGCTGACGATCCCGACGCTCGGGCTGACGGAGGTGGTGGTCGAGGGCACCGCGTCGGGCGACCTGCGGTCGGGGCCCGGCCACCGCCGGGACACGGTTCTGCCGGGACAGCAGGGCGTCTCGATCGTCTACGGCCGCGCGGCGACCTACGGCGCGCCGTTCAAGCAGGTCGCGACGCTGCGCCCGGGCGACGGCCTGGCGGTGACGACCGCGAACGGCGAGTTCGTGTACCGCGTCGACGGCGTGCGCCGAGAGGGCGATGCGCTCCCCGGGGCGCTCGCGCCCGGCGGCGCGCGGATCACGCTCGTGACGGCCGAGGGCGACGGGCCGTTCGCGGCGATCGCGCCGTCCCGGACCGTGTACGTGGACGCCACGCTGGTGGGCGACGCGGCGGTGGGCGACGGCGGGCGGCCGTCGTCGGTGCCCGACAGCGAGCGCGCTCTCGCGGCCGACCCCGCGGTGCTGCCGGTCCTCGTGCTGTGCCTCCAGGGCCTGCTCCTGGCCGCGATCGCGACCACGCTCGCGCTGGCTCGGATGCCCCGGCGGGTCGTGTGGGTGCTGGCCGCGCCGATCGTCGTCGCGCTGGCATGGGCGTCGACCGACGCCGCCGTGCAGCTGCTGCCCAACCTGCTCTAGCGGGCCGGCTCGGTCCGTCCTGCGGACAGGGGTGCGATGTCCCCCGTTCACCGGGCTGCCTGCTGGGGTTCGCGCGGCCTCGGGAGTGTTCGAGCCGAGCCGGGACTCCGGCCGTCCCCGTGAACGAAGGGTGCTTCTCGTGAAGCGATCGAAGGTCTCGCTTGTCCTCGGCGCAGCGTTGGCGTGCGGGCTCGCCACCACGCTGGCCATCCCGGCCTCGGCCGACCCGGTCCCCCAGGCGCGGGACATCGTGGGCGTCGGCTCCGACACCTCGGAGTACGCGGTCACCAACCTCGCCGACGGCGTCGTGGTCGGCGGCACCTTCCGCGCCGGCTACAACGCCGCCGCGAGCGCCCGCCTGGTCTCGTTCAACGCGACCGGCTCGTCGACGGTCGTGCTCAAGGCCGGCACCGCCGCCATCACGCGTCCCAACGGCTCGGGCGCCGGCAAGAACGCGCTCTACAGCCCGAGCAACCCGAACGTGAACTTCGCGCGGTCGTCGAGCACGCTCACGAGCTCGGAGATCAGCGCGGGGCTGCGCCAGGTGCCGTTCGCGGTCGACGGCCTCAAGCTCGCCACCGCGACGACGTCCAACGCGCCCGCCACGATCACTCCCGCGCAGATGGTGCAGATCTACAGCGGCGCCGTCACCAACTGGAACCAGCTCGGCGGCCAGAACGGCACGATCGTCCCGCTGATCCCGCAGGTCAACTCGGGCACGCGCGCGTTCTTCCTCGCGCAGCTCCAGGCCGCGAACGGCGGCGCGGCCGTCACCCTGGCCGGCAGCGTCACCGAGGTCCAGGAGCACGACGCCGCCCCGATCGCCGCGAGCCCCAACGCGGTGGCCCCGTTCTCGACCGGCCGCTTCGCGTCGGTCACCGGGATCAAGCTCGAGGGTGGCTTCACCGCGCAGCGCGCGCTGTACAACGTGGTGCGCGCGGCCGACCTGAACGCGCCGTGGTTCTCGGCGATCTTCGGCTCGGACGGCTACCTCTGCTCGGGCGCCGCCAAGGCGATCATCGCCGCCTCCGGATTCCAGCAGCTCGCGCACCCCTTCGACGACGGTGTGTGCGGCGAGCCCACGCAGGACGCCACCTCCAACTTCGCGACCTCCTGAGCCCACACCCCGGCCCGGCCCACGCGCCGGGCCGGGGTGTGCCTGGGCCGTCCTGGCCCGCCGCTCCATCGGCGGCACGCCTGTGTGCGCCGCCGTGCTCGACCTTCCTGTACGTCCTCACAGCACGTTCACTCGAAAGGTTGATCCATGAGCATCAAGAAGACGCTCGGGGCCCTCACGGCCGGCGCGTTGCTCGCCGGCACCGCGGTGTTGGCGGTGGCCGGGCCCGCGTCGGCTGTGCCGCAGGGTCCTGCGCTGGAAGGCAAGATCTACTGGTTCAACGCGCCGGGGGAGCTGGCCAGCCAGTCC
>JAEWOA010000110.1 GCA_023461115.1 Actinomycetes bacterium | reverse complement strand
ACGTTATTCACAACCGTAGGACGCCCCAGAAACCCTTCCAAAGCGGGTAGCGGGGGCTTGGCGCGAACCGTGCCGCGCTTGCCTTCCAGCGAGTTCAGAAGCGAGGTTTCTTCGCCGCAGACATAGGCCCCGGCCCCGACGCGCACCTGCATGTCGAAAGCATAGTCCGACCCTAGAACAGAGTCGCCAAGGACACCGCCCTGACGCGCCACCACCAGCGCGCGGTTCATGATTGCGATCGCATCTGGATATTCCGAGCGCAGGTAAACATAGCCGCGGGTCGCCCCGACGGCGAGACCAGCGATGACCATGCCTTCGATCAGGCTTAGCGGGTCACCTTCCATCAGCATTCGGTCGGCAAAGGTGCCGCTATCGCCCTCATCCGCGTTGCAGACGATGTATTTCTGCGGAGCCTGTGCATCGGCCACGGTTTTCCATTTGATGCCGGTCGGGAAACCTGCACCGCCGCGACCACGCAGACCGCTGGCCGTGACCTCGGCCACCATTTCCGACGGCAGCATCGTCAACGCACGGCGCAACCCGGCCAGACCGCCATGGGCCTCGTAATCGGCCAGATCCAGCGGATCGATCAGCCCACAGCGCGCAAAGGTCAGGCGCGATTGACGGGCAAAAAAAGGAATATCCTCAACGCGGCCAAGGCTTTCCAGCGCGCCATCCAGCAAGGCGCCCACCTGCTCTCGTTGAACCGCGCCGTAAGCTTCGCGGCCATTGCCGTTGTCGACCTCAACCAGAGGCTCCAGCCAGACCATGCCGCGAGTTCCGTTGCGGATGATCTGGGCATCGATATTGCGGGCGCGAACCTGATGCGCGATTTCACGCGCGACATCATCGGCCCCAAGAGCCTTTGCTGCGCTGTCGCCGGGGATGTAAATCTTCATGCCCGAGCCTCCTGTAGCAGCTTGTCGATTTTTGCCGCGTCAAGGCGGCCGACGACCTTGCCGTCCAGCATCGCAGCGGGTGCACAGGCGCACATGCCAAGGCAGTAGACCGGTTCAACGGTCAAAGCACCGTCAGCGGTCGTTTCATGCCAATCGAGACCCAACTTGGCCAATGCGGCCTCGGACACGGCATTGCCGCCCATCGACTGGCAAGCCTCGGACCGGCAAATCTTCAAAACATGCCGCCCGGCGGGTTTCGCCCGGAAATCGTGGTAGAAAGTCACGACACCGTGAACCTCGGCCCGGCCCAGATTCAGCAAATCCGCAAAAAGCGGCACCGTATTGTCAGGGATATAGCCGTATTCTTCCTGCACCGCGTGCAGCATCGGCATCAGCGGTCCTTCCAACGATAACAAAGGCATAACCAAGGATCTGATATCCTCGGCGGCAGGGGCTGGCGCGTTTGTCTGCATTGCTGGCCTTTCGACATTTCTGTCTTTCAGCAGACCTGCTAATCATTGCGAAATCAATAATGCATTTCCGTTGATCGATAGGATTTACCTATCAATTCCTATCTGCTTGGCCAGAGCCAGAAGCGCGGTAATCGCGGGCGTATGCGGCTCTCGCCACGGCGCGACCAGACCGACCTGATGGCCGGCGGACACCCGCTCCATCGGGACCAGTTTCAGCGACTTCCCTTCGGTCAGAAAGCGGGCGATATCCTCGGGCAGAATGGTCAACCATCCCCCCAAAGCAACCTGCGCGACCAGCACCACGGTCGATCCCGACTCGACCACGACCTGAGGCGTCGCCCCCGCCGTCGTCAGGTTGCGGTTGATGATCCGTCGGTTCTGCATGTCCGAGGTCAGCAGGCACAGACGCTGTCCCTGAAGATCCGCCCACCGCATCGTCGTCCGCTCGGCGAAGGCCGAGTTTTCCGGGCAAACCAGCATGTAACGCTCTTGATACAGCGAGACCGTGCTGACCTTCCCAAGCGGTTCGTTATCCAGATATGAGATCCCGGCATCCGCTTCCAGATCGTCGACCATCCGCAAAATCTCGACCGAGGTGCGGGACAGAACGGTGAAGCTGACATTCGGATGCGCCTCTCCAAAGGCGGTCAGCAGACGCGCCGCCCATGTCAGCGCGGTTGGGATGACGGCGATGCGCAGCTGGCCGTCCAAGCCGTGCCGGGTTGCCCGCATCTCATCGCGCAACTGTCGGGTATCGCCGACGATGCGCTTGGCCCAGATCAGCGCCGATTGTCCCTCGGGCGTCAGACCGCCATAGCGAGAGCCGCGAAAGATCAGAAGCACACCCAGTTGATCTTCCAACTGCTTGATCCCCGCCGACAGCGAGGGCTGCGTAATCCCAAGGCTGGCCGCGGCGCGCCCGAAATGCTGTTCCTTGGCGACTGCCAAAAACATCTCAAGCTTATCGATCATGGTCACTACCCGTGAAAAAACCCGCAGCCTAATCAAAGGCTGCGGGTCGGGAAGGTCAAGCGTGGCTTAGCGGACCGGACCGGGTTCCTCGTCGAACTTGTCCTTACGGCCCAGCAACCGCCGCATCAGCACATAGAACAGCGGCGCGAAGAGAATACCGAAGGCCGTTGCGGCCAAGGTCCCGCCCATCACCGTTGCACCGATTGCGTTCCGCCCGTTGGCACCAGCGCCCGAGGACAGAACCAGCGGCAAAACGCCCAAGGTAAACGCAATCGAGGTCATAATGATCGGGCGGAAACGCTGACGCGCAGCCTCGACCACGGCTTTGAACAGCGGCACGCCGGCTTGGGATTGCTCTCGCGCAAATTCGACAATCAGGATGGCGTTCTTGCCCGTCAAGCCGATCACTGTCAGCAGACCGACCTGGAAGAAGACGCCGTTGTCGAACTTGCCCGCCCATGCGCCGACCAAAGCGCCCAGAATCCCGATCGGCATGACCAGAATGACCGCCAGCGGGATCGACCAGCTTTCGTAAAGTGCCGCCAGACACAGGAACACCGCAGCCAGCGACAGAATATAAAGCAGCGTCGTCTGGTCACCGGATTCGCGTTCCTCAAGCGAAAGGCCCGTCCATGCCACACCAAAACCGGAGGGTAGCTGGCTGACCAACCGCTCAATCTCGGCCATGGCTTCGCCCGAACTAACCCCCGGAGCCGGTGCGCCCTGGATCTGCATCGAAGGGATGCCGTTATAGCGCGACAAACCTTGCGGGCCAAAGCTCCACTCGCCGGTCGAGAAGTTCGAGAACGGCACCAAGCCACCGCTGGCATTGCGCACACGCCACTTTTCGAAATCCGACGGACCCGAGCGCGACGAGGCTTCGCCCTGCACATAGACCTTTTTGATGCGGCCACGATCGATGAAGTCGTTCACGTAGACGCCGGTCCAGGCGATCTGCAACAGGTTCGCGACATCGACTGCCGTGATGCCCATCGCCCCCGCCTTACGCCAATCGATGTTCAGTTTGAACTGCGATGCATCCTCCAGCCCGGAAGGACGGACCTGACTGATCAGCTGGCTTTGCGATGCCATCCCCAGAAGCTGATTGCGCGCCTCCAGCAATTGCTCATGCGTCTGACCGCCGCGCGCCTGCAGATAGAAGTCGAAACCCGAGACGTTGCCCAGTTCGATCACCGAAGGCGGAACGATCGGGAACACCATGGCGTCACGAATGCCTGACAAGGCCGGAAACGCCCGCCCTGCAATCGCCTGCACCGATTGGTCGGGATTGGGGCGATCTTTCCAGTCTTTCAGACGCACGAAGGCCATGCCGACGTTCTGCCCCTGCCCCGCGAAACTGAAGCCCGCAACGCCGAACATTGAATCGACCGAGTCTTTTTCCTGCGTCAGGAAATATTCCTCGATCTGGTCGATCACAGCCTCGGTCCGTTCGGTCGTGGCACCGGTCGGACCCTGGATCAGTACGAACATGATGCCCTGATCCTCATCCGGCAGAAAGCCTTGCGGCGTGCGGACGAACAGCAGCGCCATTACCAAACCCATGCCCGCATAGACCAGTAACGACCGTATCGGACGTCGCACCATATAGCCGACAATCCCGGTATAGCCCGAGGTCAGTCCATCAAAACCACGGTTGAAAAGGCCAAAGAGTCCGCGCTTCGTTCCATGCCCCTTGGCCTTCAACATCGAGGCGCAAAGTGCTGGCGTCAGCGTCAGCGCGACCACGACCGAAAGACCCATGGCCGAAACGATGGTAATGGCGAATTGCTGGTAGATAACCCCGGTCGAGCCGCCAAAGAACGCCATCGGCACGAACACCGCCGACAGAACCAAGGCGATCCCAATCAGCGCGCCGGTGATCTGGCCCATGGATTTTCGGGTGGCCTCGCGTGGCTCCAGCCCCTCTTCCTCCATGATACGCTCGACGTTTTCGACCACGACGATGGCGTCATCGACAAGCAGACCGATCGCAAGCACCATCGCTAGCATCGTCAGCGTGTTGATGGTGAAACCAAGCGCTGCCATGATCCCGAAGGTCCCCAGTAGAACCACCGGGACGGCCAAAGTCGGGATCAGGGTCGCACGCCAGTTTTGTAGGAAGACATACATGACGAGGAAGACCAGAATGATGGCCTCGCCCAGCGTTTTGACAACTTCCTCAATCGAGATCTCGACGAAGGGCGACGTATCGAACGGAATGACGTATTCGACGCCT
>JAEWOA010000109.1 GCA_023461115.1 Actinomycetes bacterium | reverse complement strand
TCCCTGCGCCGCGCGACCCATGAGCGCGAGGCGGCCGAGGCCGCGCGCGCCGAGCGTGACCAGGCCATCACCGCCGCGCGCGTGGACGCCGAGCGCCACGCCGCCGAGCTGGGGCGCCTCACGGACGCCGCGCACCGCGACGAGGTCGCGCGCACGCAGCAGCGCCTGCGGATCGAGCAGCTCGAGACGCGCGCGGTCGAGGAGCTGGGCCTGGACCCCGCGATGCTGCTCGACGAGTTCGGCCCCCACCGGGACGTCCCGGTGATCGTCCCGCCGGGCGCCGACGCCGACGCCGACGCGCCCACGGCCGTCCCGTACGTGCGCGAGCAGCAGGAGAAGCGCCTGCGCGCGGCCGAGCGCGCGTTGTCGCTGCTGGGCCGGGTCAACCCGCTCGCGCTGGAGGAGTTCGCGGCGCTCGAGGAGCGGCACAAGTTCCTGGTAGACCAGCTCGCGGACCTCAAGAAGTCCCGTGCGGACCTGCTGGTGATCGTCAAGGAGATCGACGAGCGGGTCGAGCAGGTGTTCGCCGAGGCATACGCCGACACCGCCGCCGCGTTCGACGTCGTGTTCCCGCGGCTCTTCCCGGGCGGCGAGGGCCGCCTGGTGCTCACCGACCCGGACAACATGCTGACCACCGGCATCGAGGTCGAGGCGCGGCCCGCGGGCAAGAAGGTCAAACGTCTGTCGCTGCTGTCCGGCGGCGAGCGCTCGCTCACCGCGGTGGCGCTGCTGGTCGCGATCTTCAAGGCCCGCCCGAGCCCGTTCTACGTGATGGACGAGGTCGAGGCGGCGCTCGACGACGCGAACCTGGGCCGCCTGCTGGAGATCTTCCGCGAGCTGCAGGACGACTCGCAGCTGATCGTCGTGACGCACCAGAAGCGCACGATGGAGATCGCGGACGCGCTCTACGGCGTGACGATGCGCGGCGACGGCGTGACGACAGTGGTCAGCCAGCGCATGCGTGAGGACGCCTCGGTCTGACCCCTGGCCGGCGCCGCCCGACCGCCTGCCGGCGCGCCGGTGAAGATTGTGTGCGGGAACCGCACCGCTGTCGGGCGTGCGGGTGTGCGGCCGTGTGGCAGCACGCAGGATGGGCGCGTGGCAACTGTCGTGGGAATCCTGGTCGCACTCGTCGTCGCTGCCTTCGTGCTGTTGGTGGCCAGCGTCGCGAGCACGGAACGCGACGAGCGCTCGAACCACTCCCCGTGGCGGTCGTTCCGCCGCGGGCTGAGCGCACGCCGCAACCCCGAGCCGGACCAGGTCGCGGCGGCGCAGGCGGCGCAGGCCGATCCGGTCGACCTCTCGCTCGCCGACTTCCTGCGCCAGGCGGCCGACGACGGCGAGCCGTACCTGGGTGTCGAGGACCTGGGCCAGAGCCTGGTGCGCGCACGGGACAAGGCCGCCCGCGCCCTCCCGCTACGCCGTCACGGCTAACCCCCACAGCCACTCACCGGCCCTTTTCACCAGCCACCTTCACCATTCGCTGAGCTTCGTGGGGCGTCGGCGGATCGAGCGTGACCCGTCCGCGCCGCTGATCAAGGTTCGCGTCCGCGGCGGCTGGCCGTCAGACTGTGCGGGTGGATCCTGATGTGCTCAACGTGCTGCTCGCGGCCGGTATCCCCATCGCGCTGCTCGTGGTGGTGGGGACTGTGTTCGTCCGGCGGCGCCGGGTAGACGACGAGCCCTCGTCGACGGTCGGCCCGATGGTCGACGAGGTGCCCACCCAGCCGGGCGGCCCTGACGACGAGTCCGCGTCGATCGCGGTCGACGAGCGCGCGGGCGTTCCCACCGGGGCACCCAGCGACGTGGGCGGCGCCGACGGCGTCGCGCTCGACGAGGTGCCCGCGCAGGCGGAGGCCCCGGCGATCGAGGAGGCGCCCGAGCTCGAGGTCCCGGCCCCGGCGCAGGGCCGGCTCGCGCGGCTGCGCGACCGCCTGGCCCGCTCCGGCTCGCCGCTGGGCACGCGCCTGCTCGCGGTGCTGTCCCGCGACCACCTCTCGGAGGACGACTGGGACGAGCTCGAGGAGACGCTGCTGCTCGCGGACGTCGGCGCCGGACCCACGGGTGAGCTGATCGACGCGCTGCGCACGCGTGTGCGCGTCGAGGGCCTCAAGGACCCGGCGCAGGTGCGCGCCGTGCTGCGCGAGCAGTTGCTCGCGCTCGTCGACCCGTCCCTCGACCGATCGCTGCACACCACGCCGACCACGGCGGACGACGGCTCGACGACGCCCGCGGTCCTGCTCGTCGTCGGCGTCAACGGCACGGGCAAGACCACGACGATCGGCAAGCTGACCCGTCTGCTGGTCGCGCAGGACCAGGCGGTCGTGCTGGGCGCCGCGGACACGTTCCGTGCGGCGGCGGCCGACCAGCTCGAGACGTGGGGCTCGCGCGTCGGCGTCCCCACGGTGCGCTCCGAACGCGACGGCGGCGACCCGGCCGCGGTCGCGTTCGACGCGGTCCGCACCGGCAAGCAGGCGGGTGTGGACGTCGTGGTCGTCGACACCGCGGGCCGGCTGCAGAACAAGGCAGGCCTGATGGACGAGCTCGGCAAGATCACGCGCGTCATCCAGCGCGAGGCCCCGCTGTCCGAGGTGCTGCTGGTGCTCGACGCGACCACGGGCCAGAACGGCCTCAACCAGGCGCGCGTGTTCGGCGAGGTCGCCGGTGTCACCGGCATCGTCTTGACCAAGCTCGACGGCACCGCGAAGGGCGGGATCGTCGTCGCGGTGCAGCGTGAGCTCGGCGTTCCCGTCAAGCTCGTCGGGCTCGGCGAGGGCCCCGACGACCTCGCGCCGTTCGACCCCGACGCGTTCGTCGACGGCCTCCTGCAGTAGGACGAGCGCCCAGCCGGAAACCGAACGTTTACAAGCACGTGGCGCCTGTCACACGGCGGTAACGCCGATCGTGCGTCGCCGAAACGCGGCTCCCCGAATGTTGTCCGCGACCAGCCACTCCCGGCTGGCGAGGGGAGAGGCGATCTCGATGGACGAATTCGCTCTGGACAGCGGAAACACAGCGTGGCTGCTCGCGTCCGCGTCGCTGGTGCTGCTCATGACGCCGGGGCTGGCGTTCTTCTACGGCGGCATGGTGCGCGGCAAGAGCGTCCTGAACATGATGATGATGAGCTTCAGCGCGATCGGTGTGATCGGCATCGTGTACGTGCTCTGGGGCTACTCGATGTCGTTCGGCTCGGATGTCGGCGGGTTCTTCGGCAACCCGCTCGACGTGTTCGGCCTCAAGGACTTGTCGGACACCGACCCGTCGAACCTGCTCTCGGGCGCGGGCGTGCCGTCGCTCGTCTGGGTTGGGTTCCAGATGACGTTCGCGATCATCACGGCGGCGCTCATCTCGGGCGCGATCGCCGACCGCACCAAGTTCTCCACCTGGCTCGTGTTCGTCGCGATCTGGGTGACGCTCTCGTACTTCCCGCTCGCGCACATGGTGTGGGGCGGCGGCTTCCTGTCCGGCTCGGAGGACGGCCTCGCGGGCATGCTGTTCGGGGTCACGGACGGCGCCGCGAACGTCGCGCCGATCGACTTCGCCGGCGGCACCGTGGTCCACATCAACGCGGGCATCGCCGGCCTGGTGCTGGCGGTGATCATCGGCAAGCGCCGGGGCTTCGGCAAGGAGCCCATGCGGCCGCACAACCTGCCGTTCGTGATGCTCGGCGCAGCGCTCCTGTGGTTCGGCTGGTTCGGCTTCAACGCCGGCTCGGCGGGCGCCGCCAACGAGACCGCGGGTCTCGCATGGGTCAACACCACGGTCGCGACGTGCGCCGCGATGATCGCCTGGCTCCTCACGGAGAAGGTGCGTGACGGGCACGCGACGTCGCTGGGCGCGGCCTCGGGCGTCGTCGCGGGCCTCGTGGCGATCACGCCGGCGGCCGGCGCGCTCGACCCGGTTGGCTCGATCTTCCTCGGCCTGATCGCCGGCGCGCTGTGCGCCCTGGCTGTGGGCCTGAAGTACAAGTTCGGGTACGACGACTCGCTCGACGTGGTCGGCGTGCACCTGGTCGGCGGGTTCGTCGGCACGGTGCTCATCGGGTTCCTCTCCACGGGCACCGGCCTCTTCTACGGGGGCGGGATCAAGCAGTTCGTCGTCCAGCTGGTGGTCGCGGTGTTCGCGATCGTGTTCTCCGGGGTGATCACGCTGCTCGTCGGCCTGCTGCTCAAGGCGGTCATGGGCTGGCGCGTCTCGGAGGAGGTCGAGGCCGGCGGGATCGACCTCGCGGTGCACGGTGAGACGGCGTACGAGACGCTGGGCGTCGGCGCCCGCGTCGTGACGGAGGTGAAGTGATGACGAAGCTCGTGACGGCGGTCATCCAGCCGCACCGGCTGGACGATGTGAAGTCGGCGCTCGAGGCGGCCGGGGTGCGCGGCCTGACGGTGAGCGAGTCCAGCGGCTACGGCCGGCAGCGGGGGCACACCGAGGTCTACCGCGGCGCGGAGTACACGGTCGACCTGGTGCCCAAGGTCCGGATCGACGTCCTGGTCCCGGACGCGGACGCGGCCACGGTGGTCGACGTGGTGATCGGCGCCGCGCAGACCGGCAAGATCGGCGACGGCAAGGTCTGGGTGGTCCCGGTCGAGGACGTGGCCCGGGTCCGCACCGGCGAGCACGGCGACGACGCGCTCTAGCCGATGACCCCACAACGGCCGCCCGTGGGGGGCGCGGCCGGGGATGAGCAGCAGCCGCAGGTCCCGCACCCCACCTCCGGGGTGCGGGACCTGCGTGTCGAGCGGCTCGACCTGGCGGCGTCTCTGTCCGGGCCACACACGGACGGCGTCGCGCGGCGCGCGGCGGTGGTGGCGCTCGTGCAGCGCCGCCTCGGCGAGCTCTGGGCGACCGCGACGAACGGCGAGGACCTCACGGGCGTCGCTCTCGGCGCGGTCGGCTCGGTGGGCCGCGGCGACGCCAGCCCGGTCTCGGACCTGGACCTGTTGCTGGTGCACGAAGGCCGGGGGCGCTCCGCCGAGGAGCTGTCCGCGCTCGCGCAGCGCATCTGGTACCCGATCTGGGATGCGGGCCTGGACCTCGACCATTCGGTCCGCTCGCTCGCCCAGTGCCGTCAGGTCGCGTCCAAGGACCTGCCCGCGGCGGTGGGACTGCTCGACCTGCAGCACGTCGCGGGCGACCCCGTAGTGATCGCGCGCGCGACCTCCGCGCTGCTGGAGGACTGGCGCGCGGCCGCGCGTCGGCGCCTTCCCGAGCTGCTGGCCTCGACCAAGCAGCGCGCGGACCGCCACGGCGAGCTCGCGTACCTGATCGAGCCCGAGCTCAAGGAGGCGCGCGGCGGCATCCGTGACGCCGTGGTGCTCAGCGCGCTCGCGGCCACGTGGCTCACGGACCGACCGCACGGCGCGGTGGACTCCGCGTACACGCACCTGCTGGACGTGCGCGACGCGGTCCAGGTGGCCACCCGCCGCCATACCAACCGGCTGCTGCTCGCGGACCAGGACGAGGTCGCGGCGCTCGTCGGCTTCGACGACCGGGACGACCTGTTGGCGAGCGTCGCGGAGGCGGGCCGCGTGATCTCGTACGCGCTCGACACCACGGCGCGCAACGCGCGCCAAGCCCTCCAACGGCCCGCGCGCGGACCCATCCTGGTGCGGGGGAGGCGCACGCCGCCGCGGCTGCGGCCGATCGCCGACGGCTTGGTGCAGCACGACGACGAGATCGTGCTCGCGGCGGACGCGCGGCCCGAGGCCGACCCGGTGCTCGCGCTGCGGGCCGCCGCCACCGCCGCTCGCACGGGCCTGCAGCTCTCGCCGGTCTCGGTCACGCACCTGACGGTCACGCCTCCGCTTCCGACGCCCTGGCCCAAGGCCGCGCGCGGCCACCTGGTGCATCTGCTCGGCTCGGGCCACGCGCAGGTGCCGATCTGGGAGGCCCTCGACCTCGCGGGCGTCGTCACCACCTGGATCCCGGAGTGGGCGGGTGTGCGCAACCGCCCGCAACGCTCGCCGGTGCATCGGCACACCGTCGACCGGCACCTCGTCGAGACCGTCGCGAATGCCGCACAGGACCCGCGCACGGCGGGCCTCGCGCCGGCGCAGGCCGAGACCCTCCTGCTCGCGGCGCTGTTGCACGACATCGGCAAGCGCGCGGGCGCGGGCGACCACGCGGTGGAGGGCGCGCGGCTCGCGGGCCCGATCGTCGCGCGCATGGGCTTCGACGAGCAGACCGCGGCCGACGTCACGCGCTTGGTGCGCGAGCACCTGACGCTCGTCGAGCTCGCGACGACGGCGGACCCGGACGCCCCCGCGACCGTCGAGCGGCTGCTCGACGCGGTGGACCATGACGCCGACCTGCTCACGGTCATGCGCGTGCTCACCGAGGCCGACGCGGTGGCCGCCGGGCCGGCCGCATGGAGCCAGTGGCGGGGCACACTCGTCGACGACCTCGTCGCACGCGCCCACGAGCGCCTGGCGGGCGGCGGCTCGAACGCCAGGGGCACAGGTACCCTGGGACGTCCCTGATCCCGAGCACCCCAGGACCACCACGTGTTCGCCACGCTGTCCGATCGTCTGACGTCGACGTTCAAGAACCTGCGCACCAAGGGCCGGCTGTCCGAGGCGGACATCGACGCGACCGTGCGGGAGATCCGCCGCGCGCTGCTCGACGCGGACGTCGCGGTCAGCGTGGTGCGGGAGTTCACGGGCAAGGTGCGCGAGCGCGCGCTCTCGGCCGAGGTGTCGCAGGCGCTGAACCCGGCGCAACAGGTCGTCAAGATCGTCAACGAGGAGCTCGTCGGGATCCTGGGTGGCCAGACGCGCCAGCTCACGCTCGCGAAGAACCCGCCGACCGTCATCCTGCTCGCGGGCCTCCAGGGCGCGGGCAAGACGACGCTCGCGGGCAAGCTCGCGCTGCACCTCAAGGGCCAGGGCCACACGCCGCTGCTCGTCGCGGCGGACCTGCAGCGCCCCAACGCGGTCACGCAGCTCCAGGTGGTCGGCGAGCGCGCGGGCGTCCCCGTCTACGCGCCGCACCCGGGCAACCAGGGCTCCGACGACGTCCTGCCCGCCGGCGCTGACCCCGTGGCGGTCGCGCGCGCGGGCCGTGAGACCGCGGTGGCGCGGCAGCACGACGTGCTGATCGTCGACACCGCCGGCCGCCTGGGTGTCGACGCCGACCTCATGCGGCAGGCCGCGGACATCCGCGACGCGGTCCAGCCCGACGAGATCCTGTTCGTGATCGACGCGATGATCGGCCAGGACGCGGTGGCCACGGCCAACGCGTTCGCGGACGGCGTCGGCTTCACGGGCGTGGTCCTGTCCAAGCTCGACGGCGACGCGCGCGGTGGCGCGGCCCTGTCGGTCGCGTCGGTCACGGGCCGTCCGATCATGTACGCCAGCACGGGCGAGAAGCTCACGGACTTCGAGGTCTTCCACCCCGACCGCATGGCGTCGCGGATCCTCGACATGGGCGACGTGCTCACCCTGATCGAGCAGGCCGAGCGCGCGTTCGACGCCGACGAGGCCGAGCGGATGGCCGGCAAGCTGCAGTCCGGCGAGGGCTTCACGCTCGCGGACTTCCAGCAGCAGATGCAGCAGATCCGCAAGATGGGCTCGCTCAAGAAGATGTTCGGGATGCTCCCGGGCATGGCGCAGATGCGCGACCAGCTCGACAACTTCGACGAGCGCGAGGTCGACCGGATCGAGGCGATCATCGGCTCGATGACGCCCGCCGAGCGCGACAACCCGAAGATCATCAACGGCTCGCGCCGCTCGCGCATCGCCAAGGGCTCGGGCACGACGCCGACCGACGTCAACCAGCTGTTGGAGCGGTTCGACGCGGCCCAGAAGATGATGAAGCAGATGGCCAAGGGCGGCGGCATGCCGGGCATGCCGGGCATGGGCAACCTGCCGGGCATGGGCAAGAAGGCCCGCGGCCGTGCCGCGGCGCCGCAGCGCAAGGTCAAGGGCAAGTCCGGCAACCCGGCGACGCGCGCCGCGCAGGAGCGGGCCGCAGCCGAGGGCCGTCCGCTGGCTAAGCCGGCCGCGCAGGGCTCGGCGTTCGGGCTGGGCGGCCAGCAGGGCCCGGCGGACGTCGACCCGGCGTCGCTCGAGCTGCCTGCGGGCTTCGACAAGCTCTTCGGCCGCTGACGACGGCCCGCCGATGACGTCCCGCGAGGTCATCCACCTGCGGGGCGTCGTCGTGCTCGGCGACGAGGCCGAGACCGGCGACGCCTGGGTCGTCGGCGGCAGGCTCACGTTCGACCGTCCGACGACGAGCCCGACGACGACGCTCGACGGCTGGGTGGTGCCGGGCCTCGTCGACGTGCACTGCCACATCGGGTTGGCCGCGGACGGCCCGGTGGACCACGCGACAGCCGAGCGGCAGGCACTCGCGGACCGGGACTCGGGTGTGCTGCTGGTCCGGGACGCGGGCTCGCCCGCCGACACGTCGTGGGTGCATGCGCGGTCCGACCTGCCGCGCCTGATCCGCGCGGGGCACCACCTGGCCCGCCCCAAGCGCTACCTGCGCAACTATGGGCTCGAGCTCGCAGAGCCCGGCGACCTGCCGATCGCGGCGCACGCCGAGGCGGTCCGGGGCGACGGCTGGGTGAAGGTCGTCGCGGACTGGATCGACCGCGACCTGGGCCCCTCGGCCGACCTGCGCCCGCTGTGGCCGGACAAGGTGCTCAAGGCGGCCGTCGCGGCGGCGCACGACGCGGGCGCCCGGGTCACCGCGCACACGTTCGCGACCGAGTCGATCGACCCGCTGCTGGACGCCGGGATCGACTGCCTCGAGCACGCCACGGGCGCCACGCACGACCAGATCGAGCGGATCGCCACTCTCGGCATCCCGGTGACGGCGACGCTGCTCCAGGTCGCGCAGTTCGAGGCGATCGCGGCGCAGGGCGAGGCCAAGTACCCCCGGTTCGCCGCGCGCATGCGGGCGATGGGGGAGCGCCGCCACCAGCAGGTCCGGGACCTGCACGACGCGGGCGTCCCGATCCTCGTCGGCACCGACGCGGGCGGCACGATCGGCCACGGCCGCCTCGCCGACGAGGCCGCCGAACTCGTCGCCGCGGGCCTACCCGCGCGTGAGGTCGTCGCCGCGGCGAGTTGGCGCACCCGCGAGTGGCTGGGCGTCGACGTCCTCGCCGAGGGCGCGAGCGCGGACCTCGTCGTCTACGACCGCGACCCGCGCGAGGACATCAGCGTCCTGGCCGACCCCGCGGCCGTGGTGCTGCGCGGCGTGCGCGTCGCCTGAGACTCTCGCCGAGCCCCTACTTCGCCGCGTTCGGTTCCGCGGCCTCGCCCAGCCCCACCTTGTCGCGCACGAGCGTGGGATCGATGCTGCGCATGAACGTCGCCCACGGCTGCGTCGCTCCCCGGAAGTGCGCGGGGTTGAGCACGATGACGCCGCCCGTCCTCGTGACGATCTCGACGTCGCCGTCGTCGTCGGCTCCGATGAGCACGACGTCCTCGGCGCGCACGCGCACGCCGATCTCCGGGATCGCGAGCTGGCGAGGACCGAGCCAGATCTCATTGCCGCGCTGCGGTCCGAAGAACTTGCCCTTGTGTGCGGAGGACTGCGCGAAGAATAGGTCGCGGGCCCCACGGGGCTGCTCGCCACCGGCGAGCAGGTCGGCCTTGATCTCCTTGGCAGACATGCCGTCGTAGGTCCGGTAGGGCCTGCGTTGCGCGAGCCCGAGCCCGTCGAGCGCCTCGGTCGTCGCGTCGTCGAGCGGGGCTCCGGAGGGCAAAGTGAGGAGGAGGGACGGGAGCGCGGACTGCAGCACCGCACGGACGTCGTCGGCTCCCAGCGCGTCCAGCGCGGCGAGCGTCTCCGCGAATCCGGGGCGCGCCCGGCGCCGGAGCACTCGCTGCTCGGCGAGGCTGCACAGCCACGCCACCTGTCCGCTGGACGAGGACATCTGCGCGCGCAAGGTCGACCGCGCGTGGTCGAGCGCCGCGGCGTCCGGGCCCTCGTCGGCGAGCCGGCGCAGCTCGCGGATCGCGTCGACGGCGACGCGTGCCGCGCGCTGGTTGTCCGGATCCAACGACAAGACCCAGGCGTTCGTGTCGTCGGTGACGTGCAGCCCGTCGAGCATCACGGTGTAGACCTGGCCTTGCTCGAGCCGCAGGCGCTCCGTCAGCGCATCCTCGACGACCTGGCCAGCCAGAATCCCGGCGGCGCCTTCGCCCACGGTGCGCGTGAACGACACCGTCACACCGGCGTCGGGAAGGAAGGCGAGCGCCGGAAGCGCGCCCTCGAGCGGCTCAGGGTGCGACTGGTGCGGCGCGGGCTCGCCCGCGGGCAGGCCGAGCGCCACGTCCGTGGGCGGTTCGTCGGTGAACACGAGGTGAGCGTTGCCGGACACCATCCACCGCGCAGCGAACGCGTGCACGTCCGTCGCGCGAAGCGCGCCGAGCGGCGCGTGGAGCACGTCGCCGATGCCGAGCCCTCCTACGCCCCACCGCAGCGAGAGCGCGCTCGTCGAGGCGTACAGGCCGGGCATGCCCACCTCCGCCGCGATCGTGGACACCTCGACCGCGACCTCGGCATCGGTCACGGAGCCGAGCGACGCGATCGCGGCTCCGACGCGCTCCAGGAAGTCCGTGACGAGCTCGCGCGACCCTGAGGCGTAGAACTGCAGGCTGTCGAGGTCCGACGAGGCGTTGTGCTCGATCGTGACGCGGCCGACGCGGTGCATCACGAGGTGCTCGACGAGGTGGTGCAGCCCGGCGGTCGTCGGGCTCAGGTCGCGCCCACCGACACCCATGATGAGGACGCCCGTGAAGTCGCCGCGGGTGCGGGCCCACGTGACGGGAATGCCGTCGACCTCGGCGAGCGTGATCTCAAGCGCGTCGGCGTCAGTGTGGGTCATGCTGGTCCTTCCGGGGGCGGGCGGTGCGCGGACATTATCGTGTGCCCAGCGGCGTCGTCGGCCTCTTTCGCGCGGTGGCCGGGTTGGGCCAGGCCGCGCGGTCTGGCACAATGATCCGCTGTACTCGGCGCGCGCAGCCCCTCTACCTGCTCGCGCCGCGTCCTTCGCTGTTCCAGCGCCGCCCAACCCCACGGGAAGCGCGGAACGGCACCCCAGAAAACTCAGGAGAAGACCACACCGTGGCCACCAAGATCCGCCTCAAGCGCCTGGGCAAGATCCGCGCTCCGTACTACCGCATCGTCGTCGCCGACTCGCGCACCAAGCGTGACGGCCGCGCGATCGAGGAGATCGGCAAGTACCACCCCACCGAGGAGCCCTCGTTCATCGAGGTCGACTCCGAGCGTGCGCAGTACTGGCTCGGCGTCGGCGCGCAGCCGACCGAGCAGGTCCTCGCGCTCCTCAAGATCACCGGCGACTGGCAGAAGTTCAAGGGCCTGCCGGGCGCCGAGGGCACGCTGCGCACCAAGGCCGGCAAGGCCGACCCGAAGGCCGCGGTCGAGGCCGCCGCCGCGGACGCCGAGAAGGTCAAGGCGAAGGCCGCCGAGAAGAAGGCCGAGCCGGCTGCCGAGGAGCCCGCTGTCGAGGCTGAGGCTGCCGCCTCCGCCGAGGACGAGCAGGCCTGATGCTCGCGGACGCGCTCGAGCACCTGGTGCGGGGCATCGTCGACCACCCGGACGACGTCCGCGTGAGCTCGTCGTCGCTGCGTCGCGGTGAGCTGCTCGAGGTCCGGGTCAACCCGGAGGACCTCGGGCGCGTCATCGGCCGCAGCGGACGCACCGCCAAGGCGCTGCGCACCGTCGTCGGGGCGTTGTCCCCGGACGGCTCGGTGCGTGTCGACGTCGTCGACGTCGACCGTCGCTGAGCGCGGCCACAGCAGTAGCCGAAGGCCCGGCCCCCGTACCCTGGGGGCTGGGCCTTCGCCATGCGCAGGCACTCCCACAGACCAGAAGGACCCTTCACATGCAGCTCACCGTCGCGCGGATCGGCCGCGCCCACGGACTGCGCGGAGAGCTCGCGCTCGACCTGCGCACCGACCTGCCCGACGAGCGGCTCGCGCCCGGCACGGTCCTGGTGACCGACCGCGCGGGCGTCGGGCCGTTGACAGTCGAGCGCACCCGCGTCCAGCAGGGCCGCTGGTACGCGACGTTCGCCGGGGTGCACGACCGCACGGCCGCGGAGGCGCTCGCGGGGGTCGCGCTCGTCGTCGAGCAGGACGAGTCCGACGAGGACGACGCGTGGTACCCGCACGAGCTCGCGGGGCTGCGTGCCGAGCACGTGGACGGGCGACTGCTCGGCGAGGTCGTCGGGCTCGAGCACCTGCCGGCGCAGGACGTGCTGGTCGTGCGCGAGCCGGACGGGTCGCGTGCGCTCGTGCCGTTCGTGCGGGCGATCGTGCCGGTCGTGGACGTGCCGGGCGGTCGCGTCGTCGTCGACCCGCCGGGCGGTCTGTTCGCGTCCGACGCCGCCAACCTCGTCGTGTCCGACGAGACGCGGGGCTCGTCGGCGGGCCAAGACGGCGAGCGCGAGGGCTGACATGCGCGTCGACGTCGTCACGATCTTCCCGGAGTACTTGGCGCCGCTGCGGCTGTCGCTCGTCGGCAAGGCGCACGACTCTGGCTTGCTCGACCTGCGCGTCCACGACCTGCGCGACTGGGCCACCGACCGCCACCGGACGGTCGACGACACCCCGTTCGGCGGTGGCGCCGGCATGGTCATGCGGCCGGACGTGTGGGGGCGCGCGCTCGACGACGTGCTCGGCGACGACACGGACGTGCGGCTCATGCTGCCGTCGCCCGCGGGGGACCGGCTCACGCAGCGGACAGCCGAGACGCTCGCGGACGAGCCGCGGCTCGTGGTCGCATGCGGCCGCTACGAGGGCATCGACGCGCGCGTCGTCGAGCACTACCGGGCGCGCGGGCTGCGGGTCTCGGAGTTCTCGTTGGGCGACTACGTGCTCAACGGCGGCGAGGTGGCCGCGCTGGTGCTCGTCGAGGCGGTCGCGCGGCTGCTGCCGGGCGTGGTGGGCAACCCGGAGTCGCTGGTCGAGGAGTCGCACGGCGCCGCGGGCCTGCTCGAGTACCCCGTCTACACCAAGCCCGCGACGTGGCAGGGGCTCGACGTGCCCGACGTGCTGTTGTCGGGGCACCACGCGCGCATCGAGCGCTGGCGGCGGGACCAGGCGCTCGAGCGGACCGCGCTGCGGCGGCCGGACATGATCGCGGCACTGGGTGACGACGCGCTCGACCGGCACGACCTTGAGGTGCTGGCGCGCGTCTCGTCGGCCGACGGCGAGGCGACGGCCGGCTGACGGCCCGCCCGCCGCCCTGCGCATCGCTGGCGGCCTCGATTGGGGCGCCGGGCCAGCCCTGTGGCAGACTTGTGCGCTGGTGCGCGCGGCCGCGTCTCTGCCACAGGGGAGACGAGCACGGCCCACCCGGCTCCGCCGGGACACCACGAACCAGACCATCGGGACGCCACGCACTCGGCGGCGCCCTCGGACGCGTTCCTGACCTGTGGCAGGGCGGGGAGAAAACCATGCACACGCTCGACTCCGTCGACGCAGCGTCGCTGCGCTCCGACATCCCGGACTTCCGCCCCGGTGACACCGTCAAGGTCAACGTCAAGGTCGTCGAGGGCAACCGCTCGCGCGTCCAGGCGTTCCAGGGCGTCGTCATCGCCCGCCAGGGCAGCGGTGTCCGCGAGACCTTCACGGTCCGCAAGATCAGCTTCCAGGTCGGTGTCGAGCGCACCTTCCCGCTGCACGCCCCGACGATCGAGTCGGTCGAGGTCGTGACGCGCGGTGACGTGCGCCGCGCCAAGCTCTACTACCTGCGTGGTCTTCGCGGCAAGAAGGCGAAGATCAAGGAGAAGCGCGACAGCGTTCCGGCCAAGCAGGCCTGAGCCGATCGCCTCACAGCTCCACGAAACGCGGGGCGGCGCCATTGCGGCGCCGCCCCGCGTTTTTCGTCGTGTGGGCGATGCGCGGCTTCCGCGCGGTTTCGAGATCCGGTCCGCGGCGCTGGCGGCATCGCCTAGGGTGGCGTGCGACAGTGGGCGGGTGACGCGCGCAGCCGACGACGAGCCGACGTGGGATGCCGCGCCTGGCCCGGGGCAGTCGACGCCACCGGCGCCCGCGGACGCGACTTCACCACCAGCACGCGACGACGGGACACCGATGACCACCGACAGCCATGCGGCCTGGCCGCCGGTCCAGTCCTCCGGCGCCGACGACGCTGCGGCGCCGGTCCCCGAGCCCGAGGCGGGCCAGACGCGCCGGCAGCGCTCGGACCGGGAGAAGGGCCACGGGCGCACGTCGTCGATCCTCAAGGAGACGGTGATCATCGTCGTCTCGGCGCTCGTGCTGTCGTGGCTGGTCAAGTCGTTCCTGGTGCAGGCGTTCTTCATCCCGAGCTCGTCGATGCACGACACGCTCATCGAGGACGACCGCATCCTGGTCACCAAGCTCACGCCCGGGCCGTTCGACCTCAAGCGCGGCGACATCGTGGTGTTCAAGGACCCGGGCGGCTGGCTCGCGCCGGGCGTGGCCGCGGAGGCAGGCGCGGTGCGGAACACCCTGAACGACGTCATGACGTTCATCGGCCTCTATCCGCAGGACGCCGGCGAGCATCTGGTCAAGCGCGTGATCGGGCTTCCCGGGGACCACATCTCGTGCGCCGGCCCGGGGGAGCCGCTCGTCGTCAACGGCGTCGCGATCGACGAGCCGTACATCGCGATCGACCCGACCACGGGCCAGCCCGCCGATCCCAGCACCAAGACGTTCGACATCACGGTGCCGCCGGACAGCCTCTGGGTCATGGGCGACAACCGACCGGACTCGCTCGACTCCCGGTTCCACACAGGCGAGCCCGGCGGCGGCTCGATACCCGAGGCGAACGTCGTCGGCAAGGCCTTCGTCACCGTGTGGCCGCTCGACCGCGCCAAGGTCCTGCACAACCCGGGCGCGACCTTCGAGGACGTGCCCGACCCCTCATGACCGACGCATGACCAGGACTCCTGCTGTGAAGCCCGGCCCGCACCTGAGGCACGAGCGGACCCTCTTGCGCGACGGCGCGCGGCTGGTCGCCGGCATGGACGAGGTGGGCCGGGGCTCGCTCGCCGGGCCCGTGTCGGTGGGCGTCGTCGTCGTCGACGTCATGACGAGGTCCGCTCCGCGCGGGGTCGCCGACTCCAAGCTGCTGACCCCGGCGGCGCGCGTCGCGTTGCTGCCCGCGCTGTCCCGGTGGGGCGTGTCGCGGGCCGTCGGCCACGCGAGCGCCGCAGAGATCGACGCGATCGGCATCATCGCGGCGCTGCGGCTCGCGGGCACGCGCGCGTTGGCCGTCGCGACCGCCACGACCGGCCCGGTGGACGTCGTGCTGCTCGATGGCTCGCACGACTGGCTCACGCCACCCGCGCAGGGCGCGCTGTTCGGCGACACGGTGTTCGGCGACACCATTCCCGAGCCCGGTCCGCGCGACGACGAGCGGCCGGGCCCGGCGGCGTTCGCGCGCGTGCAGATGCGCGTCAAGGCCGACCGGACCTGCGCGAGCGTCGCCGCGGCGTCCGTGCTGGCCAAGTGCGAGCGAGACGCGCTCATGGTCCAGTTGCACGACGCGCACCCGCAGTACCGCTGGGCCGAGAACAAGGGGTACTCCGCTCCGGACCACCTCGACGCGCTCCGCGCGCACGGGCCGAGCGCGCTGCACCGCAGGTCGTGGCGGCTGCCGGGGGTCGGCGAGCCTGGGATCGGGGCGGGCGGCATCGAGCCGGACGGCGATGACACGGACGACACGCGCTCGGCGGCCACGCCGGAGCCGCTCGTGGCGTGGGGGATGATGGGGCCGTGAGCGCTGAGGACCTGGAGAACTACGAGACCGACATGGAGCTCGCGCTCTACCGCGAGTACCGCGACGTGGTCGGGCTGTTCGCGTACGTCGTGGAGACCGAGCGCCGGTTCTACCTGGCCAACCACGTCGACCTCCAGGTGCGCTCCGCGGCGGGCGAGGTGTACTTCGAGCTCACGCTCGCCGACGCGTGGGTGTGGGACGTGTACCGCTCGGCGCGCTTCGTGAAGTCGGTGCGCGTCGTGACGTTCAAGGACGTGAACGTCGAGGAGCTGGTCAAGGCCGAGCTCGAGCTCGACGGCGGGGCCGGCTTCGGCCGCTGACGGCTGACGGCGCCCGCCTCGTCGAGCCGTCCACAGCCCCCACGGCCTGCAGCGTCCTCCACGGATGCGGCGGCGCCCGGCCCATGAGCCCGCCCCGGTTGGCAGGTTGCTGCCCGGAGGTGGTGCCGGATGCGGGCCAAGGACGCCGTCGGGCGGTACGGAGAGCAGGTGGCGGCGGATCACGTCGTCGCGCGCGGGTGGGTCGTCGTCGACCGGAATTGGCGGTGTGCCGAGGGCGAGCTGGACCTCGTCGCGCTCGACGGCCCCGAGCTGGTCGTCGTCGAGGTCAAGACGCGGCGGACCGCGACGTACGGGTCGCCAGCCGAGGCCGTGACGGCGCAGAAGCTCGCACGGGTCCGGCGGCTGGCCGCGCAGTGGCTCACGGCCCACGACCTGCGGCCGGCGTCGGTGCGCGTCGATGTCATCGCGGTGACCGTCCCGCGGGCGGGGCGCGCACTCGTCGAGCACCTCGAAGGGGTGTGCTGACGTGGCGCTCGCCCGGACCCACGCGGTCGCGCTCGTGGGGATGGTGGGCCACGTCGTCGAGGTCGAGGCGCACCTGGCGGCATCCTTGCCCGCGTTCTCGCTGGTCGGGCTGCCGGACGCCGCGCTCGCCGAGGCGCGGGATCGGGTACGCGCGGCGGTGTCGTCGTCGGGCCTCACGTGGCCCAACCGGCGCGTGACCGTGAACCTCTCGCCGGCCACGCTGCCCAAGTCGGGCTCGTCGTTCGACCTGGCGATCGCGGTGGCCACGCTCGGTGGAGCCGGAGTCGTGGACCTCACGGCGGCGTCCGACGTCGTGCACCTCGGTGAGCTGGGGCTCGACGGCCGGCTGCGCCCCGTGCGCGGTGTGCTGCCCGCGGTGCTCGCCGCGGTGCGGGCGGGTCATCCGCGGGTCGTGGTCCCCGCGGGCAACCTCGACGAAGCCAGCCTCGTGCCCGGCGCGCGCGTGCAGGGGGCGCGCACGCTGGCCGAGGTGCTGTCCTGGTACGGCGCCCAAATCGAGGTCCCGAACGTCGACGCGGCGCAGCCCGAACGCGTCGAGCAGCGCCGCCGGGCCGAGCCCGACCTCGCGGACGTCGTCGGCCAGGCCGAGGCGCGGCGCAGCCTCGAGGTCGCGGCGGCCGGCGGACATCACCTGCTCATGCTCGGCGCGCCTGGCACGGGCAAGACGATGCTCGCGGCCCGACTGCCCGGCCTGCTCCCGGATCTGCCCGACGAGGACGCGGTCGAGGTCACCGCGGTGCACTCGGTCGCGGGCACCTTCCACCCGGGCGGCGGACTGCTGGTGCGCCCACCCTTCGAGGACCCGCACCACACCGCGACCCCGGCGAGCGTGATCGGCGGGGGCTCGGGCCTGCCCAGGCCCGGCGCCGCGTCACGTGCCCACCGCGGCGTGCTGTTCCTCGACGAGGCGCCCGAGTTCTCCACGGCGGTGCTCCAGACACTGCGTCAACCGCTCGAGAACGGGGAGCTCGTCCTGCACCGCGCGATGGGCGCCGCGCGGTATCCCGCGCGCTTCCAGCTCGTGCTCGCCGCCAACCCATGCCCGTGCGGGCGCGCGGTGGGCAAGGGGCTCGACTGCACGTGCACGCCGGACCGTCGCCGGCGGTACTTCGGCAAACTCTCGGGCCCGCTGCTGGACCGGGTGGACCTGCAGGTGGAGCTGGAGCCCGCGCGGACAGGCGAGTTGGCCGGCGAGCCGACGGCCGTCGTCGCCACGCGCGTGCGCGCCGCGCGGCTCGCGCAGGCCGCGCGGCTGGCCGGGACACCGTGGCGCACCAACGCGGAGGCGTCGGGAGCCTGGCTCCGCGCGCGGCTCGGGCCCGACCCCGCGCTCATGCGCGAGGCCAACGAGGGCCTGGACCGGGGCACGCTCAGCCGCCGCGGCGTCGACCGCGTGGTCCGGATCGCCTGGACGCTCGCGGACCTGGCAGGACGCGACGCGCCCACTGCCGACGACATGCGCACCGCGATCGTGATGCGGACGCGGGGGCAGGGCGTATGAGCACGACATCAGCGGCCGACGCCCGCGGCGGACCGGCCCGGAGCGAGAGCGCGCCTGACGAGAGTGCCCGTGAGCGGGCAGCGCGGGCGGCGTGGAGCGCGCTCGTCGAGCCCGGCGACGTCGTGGCCGGAGCGCTCGTCGGATCGCTCGGGGCCGCGGACGCATGGGAGTGGCTGCGCGACGCGGCCAGTCGGGTGTCCGCGTCCGACGAGGCGGTTCCGGGCACAGAGAACCTGGCGGGCGACTCGTCGCGCCGCACGCTCCACCGCACCGTGGAGCGCTGGAGACCGCGGCTCGAGCGGCTGGGCCAGGACCACGGGACCGGCCGTGACGGGCTGCCCCTCGTGCGGCCGACCCAGGGGATGCGCGTGATCGTGCCCGGCGACGAGTCGTGGCCGCCCGGCCTCGACGACCTCGGGACAGCCGCGCCGCTGTGCCTGTGGGCGCGCGGTGACGCGCTCGGCGCGCTCGCGGGTGGCTCGGTCGCGCTCGTCGGGGCGCGAGCTGCCACGACCTACGGCGAGCGCGTGGCCTACGACCTCGCGCTCGGCCTCGCGCACGACGGCATCCCGGTCGTGTCGGGCGGGGCGTATGGCATCGACGCGGCCGCGCACCGGGGCGCTCTCGCCGCGCAGGGCCGCACGGTGGTCGTGCTCGCGGGGGGAGCGGACCGCGCCTACCCGGCTGGCAATGCCCGCATCTTCGAGCAGACGATCGCGGGCGGTGGGGCGATCGTCAGCGAGGTCCCGCCGCGCAGCCTGCCGACGCGCAGCCGCTTCCTGCAGCGCAACCGCCTGATCGCGGCAGCCGCGTCGGGCACCGTCGTGGTCGAGGCGGCGTGGCGGTCGGGGGCGCTGAGCACCGCGAACCACGCGGCCCGCTTGTTCCGCCCGGTCGGTGCGGTGCCGGGGCCGGTCACCTCCATGGCGTCCGCCGGGTGCCACCGCCTGTTGCGGGACGGCCTCGCGGTGTGCGTGACGGACGCCGCCGAGGTCGTCGAGCTCGTCGGGCCGGTGGGCGCGGCGGCGCTCGCGGACGAGCCGGTGAGCGCCAGGCTGCGCGACGGGCTCGAGCCCGACGCCCGGCTGGTCCTGGACGCGCTCGGCCGACGGCTGCCGCGGTCGACCGCGGAGGTCGCGGCCGGAGCCGGCGTCGCCGTCGCGCAGGCCCAGTCCGCTTTGGGGCTTCTCGAGGTCCGAGGGTTAGCCGAACGGGTGAACGGAGGGTGGCTCGCCCGGGTGAGTTCCCGGGCATAAGAGGACCTGCGGGTGAAAAATCGCGCCTGTGAGCCAATTCACGCCGGGCGAATCGGACAATCGAACAACAAACGGCCTTGATTGCGCCGAGTGGGCGACGCCGTGGGTTGTGAATCTCATGTGTCTGGCGTCACCGTAGGGGCATGGACGTGGCCGAGATCACCGCGCAGTCGCCCGATCGGGCGCGACTGCTGGCTGATTTCGTCACGCACTTGGACGCACAGCGCGGCCTGTCGGAAAACACCATTCGTGCTTATGCGGGCGATGTCGACGCAATGCTCGGATTTGCCGCGCGGCATGGCGCCGTGACAGTTGCCGACGTCGACCTCGGAGCGCTGCGCGCCTGGCTGGCCTCGATGGCCGTCGCACGCCGCAGCCGGGCGACGCTCGCGCGTCGCGGCGCCGCGGTCCGCACGTTCTTCGCCTGGGCCGCGCACACCGGGCGGATCGAGTCGGACCCCGCGCTGCGGCTCGTGAGCGCCAAGGCCGGAGCCGCGCTGCCCGAGGTGCTCGGCCAGGACACCGCGCGCGAGTTCCTCGACGCCGCGCAGGCGGCCGCGGACGAGGGTGACCCGGTCGCGGTGCGCGATTGGGCCATGGCCGAGGTCCTCTACGGCACGGGCGTGCGCGTGAGCGAGCTCTGCGGGCTCGGGGTCCGGGACGCGGACCTCGGCGAGCGGACTCTGCGCGTGCTCGGCAAGGGCGACAAGGAGCGAGTGGTGCCGTTCGGCGGCCCCGCGGCCCGCGCCCTGGCGGCCTGGATCGCCGTGCGCGGCCAGCTCGCCGTCGGAGCGGGCGACGCGCTGTTCGTCGGTGCCCGGGGCGGCCGCATCGACCAGCGCCGCGTGCGCGACGTCGTGCACCGCCTCACAGCCTCCGCCGGGCAGGACGTCGCGCCGCACGGACTGCGCCACTCCGCCGCGACCCACCTGCTCGAGGGCGGCTCGGACCTGCGCTCGGTGCAAGAGCTGCTGGGCCACGCGAGCCTCGCGACCACGCAGCGGTACACCCACGTCTCAGCCGAGCGCCTGCGCTCGGCCTACGCACTCGCACACCCCAGGGCTTGAGGACGGAGCACCATGACCAACCACGTGAAGACGCCTGCGGCGCGACGGGCGACGACGCCCGGCGCCGCCGCGCCGGTGGGCGTCATCCCGGCGCAGCGGCCCGCGGGCGACGAGGGCGTCGCAGCCCTGGCCGCCGACGTGCTCGAGGCCGGCGTCGAGGGTGACGCCGACGCCGAGCTGGCCCCCGAGATCGAGGCGCGGATCGTCTCGCAGTTCCCCACGCAGCGCGGCGGGGCCGCGATCGACACCGATGGCGTCTCGGCGCTGTGGGACCGCTACAAGCAGGAGGGCTGCGCGCGCTCGCGCGAGTCGCTGATCCTGCACTACGCGCCGCTGGTGTCGGCGGTCGCGAACCGTGTCGGCATGCGGCTGCCCGCCACCGTCGAGCAGGCCGACCTCGTCTCCTACGGGATGTTCGGCCTGATCGACGCGATCGAGAAGTACCAGACCGATCGCGCGGTGAAGTTCGAGTCGTACGCGTCGTCGCGCATCCGCGGGGCGATCATCGACGAGCTCCGTGCGATGGACTGGGTGCCGCGCTCGGTGCGCACCAAGGCGCGCGCGGTCGACCGCGCGTACGCCGAGCTCGAGGCCAGGCTGCACCGCGCCCCGACCGAGGACGAGGTGGCGCGCCACCTCGAGATCGCCGTGTCCGAGCTGCGCGGCGTCTACACGCAGCTCTCGTCGGTCAACGTCGCGGCTCTCGACGAGATGATGGGCGGCTCGGAGGACCGGGCGGGCAACGTCTCGCTCGTCGACACGCTCGGCGACGACCGCGTCGACGACCCGGCGGGCACGCTCGAGGCCGCCGAGACCAAGTTCCTGCTCTCGAGGGCCATCGAGCAACTCGGCGAGCGCGAGCGCATCGTCGTCGTCCTCTACTACTACGAGGGCATGACTCTCGCCGAGATCGGCCGGGTGCTCGGAGTCACCGAGTCGCGCATCTCCCAGATGCACACCGCCGCGATGACCCGCCTGCGCACGCGCCTGCTGGCAGCCGACCACCGCTGACCACCGCTGACCACCGCTGGCCCGTCGCGCCGGTCACGGCGGCACCAGCACGACCGGCCCGAGCCGGCGGACGAGGGACCACGGGTCGACGTAGCTCCCGGGCGCGTCCCGGACGCCCCAGTGGACGCACGTCGCAGGGCAGTGCCCGCCCGCCGGCGCCACGTACGCCACGGGGGCGCCACGCTCGACGCGGGCGCCCACCGGGGCCGACGAGCGCACGGGCTCGAGGCTCGTGAGTAGGCCGTCGTCGTGCGCGATCGTCGTGACCCCACGCCCTGCCACGACGCCCGCGAAGGCCACGACCCCAGGCGCGGGCGCGACGACGACCTCGCCCGGCG
>JAEWOA010000108.1 GCA_023461115.1 Actinomycetes bacterium | reverse complement strand
GTGACAGGGGGTGGGGTGTCGTGGGTGACAGGGGGGTATGTCAGGGGTGACTTGGAGGGGTGTCACGGGTGACACGAGGGGGGTGTCACCCGTGACACCCAGAACCCTAAGAGAACCCGCAGTCAACCCTCATGGGACCCTCAGCAAGCTCGCGCGCAACCCGCGCTCGCTCCCCGGCGCCGCTTCGCGCACCGGGCAGACGGCCGTCTCGAGGCTCGAGAACGACTTTGGGCGGGCCAGATCTTCGTCGTCCTTGCTGCTGTTCGTTGAGCTCGAGCAGAGCCAGCGGTTCGTCCTGACGGTGACGACGAGTTGCTTGTAAACCCCACCCCCAAGTTGCGCGCCGCCCACTCCCCGCGCCGGCCACCCCGCGCGACCCGCTGTGCGACCCGTGGCGGGCTGAACCGTGCAACCGGTGGGCCGGCGGTGTTCTGGGCGTTCAGGAAGGCCGTGGCGAGGGTTCGTGAAGGCCGGAGCGGGAATGCTCCCGCACGTCTGTCTCTAGGTGGTGAGGGTGCCGAAGCACGGCGCCCCGAACCGCGAAGGAGACCCCATGCTTCCCACCAACTCGAACGCGTTCGAGTCGCTCGCCCGGCACGCTGAGACGCTCGCGATCAGCCTCCGCTCGTCTGGCGGGCAGCCGCTCGACGAGTTCCGCCACGCGCTGCTGACCGGTGCGATCGACGACGTGCTCGGCTCACTCGAGGCCATCTCGGCTACGAGGATCGCGGTCGGCGACCACTACGAGTGCGAACGCCCGCCGATGTACCGCCCGGCCACCCTGACCGGCGTCGTCCAGATCGAGGCAGACGACGAGCTGCTCGACTGGGTGTGCGCGGAGAACGGGTGGGTCGACCAGTTCGCCGACCCCGGTGCCGTCCGAGACGCGCTCGAGTCGTTGCTCATGCGCCAGTTCGAGATCGAGCGAATCGCCGCGCCGAAGTGGACGCCGATCGGTCTCCTCGCGCTCGTGCAGGAGGTCGTCGAGCGGGTCGCGCCCCGGCGCTGAGGAGCCGTGGGCGGCTGCCGCTAGGTTCCGGTCATGAGCACCCCACTGTGGAGCCCGGACGAGTTCATCCGGACACCGGCCGTGTCGACGACGCGTTGAGACTGACCCTCTGGCGTCGGGATGGGACTGACCCCCTCCGGGACGCTGGAGGGGTGATCGCACTGGAGGAGTGGGCGGAGGTCCGTCGGCTGCATCGAGCCGAGGGTGTCTCGATCAAGGAGATCGCGCGGCGGCTCGGGCTGGCGCGCAACACGGTCCGGGCCGCGTTGCGGGCGTCGGGGCCGCCTTCGCGGGAGCGTGGCCCGCGCGGGTCGCTGGTCGACGAGGTCGAGCCGCAGATCCGGGCGCTGCTCGCGGAGTTTCCGCGGATGCCGGCGACGGTGATCGCCGAGCGGATCGGCTGGACGCGGTCGATCACGGTCTTGAAGGACCGGGTCCGGGAGCTGCGCCCGCTGTTCGTTCCGCCCGACCCTGCCGACCGGGTCGAGTACGCGCCCGGCGAGGTTGCGCAGTGCGACTTGTGGTTCCCGCCGGCGGCTGTCCCGGTGGGTGGCGGGCGGGAGCGGGTGCTGCCGGTGCTGGCGATGACGTGCGGGTACTCGCGGATGACCTCGGCGGTGATGATCCCGTCCAGGAAGGCCGGGGACATCTTGGCCGGGATGTGGCAGATCGTCGCTGGCTGGGATGCCTGCCCGCGCACGCTGGTCTGGGACCGGGAGGCGGCGATCGGCGGCACGGGCCGCCCGACGATCGAGGCGGCCTCGTTCGTCGGGACGATCGGGGTCCGGCTCAAGCTCGCCCCACCGCGCGATGGTCGCGCTGCCGCCGATCGCCCCGAGCGTCGGGCTGAGGCATCGGGTCCGGCTCGGGCGCGACTACTACGTGCGCGTCGACGGCAACGACTACTCGATCGACCCGCACGCGATCGGCCGGTTCGTCGAGGTCTCCGCCACGCCGGCCGCGGTCACGGCCAGATGCGCCGGGCAGGTCGTCGCCGAGCACGAGCGCTGCTGGTCGACGGGCGCGACGATCACCGATCCCGCCCACCGGGCGGCCGCGAAGGCGCTGCGCGCCGACCTCGCCGCCCGGCGCGAGCACCGCGCCACGCGTGAGCACGCTGACGGGCATGTCGTGGCGATCCGCGCGCTGCCGGACTACGACGCACTGTTCGGCGTCGACTTCGACCCCCGCCCCGGACCCGGGGCGGACATCGAGACGATCGCCGAAGGGACGTAGATGAACACCACCCCGAAGAGCAGGCCGGTCCCGGACGGGCTGGACTCCAAGCTCGCCTACCTGACCCGCGTGCTCAAGACCCCCACGATCGGGTCGGACCTGGGACACCCTCGCCGAGCAGGCCAGGGAAGCGAACTGGTCGCACGAGGAGTACCTCGCCGCGGTCCTCGAACGGCAGGTCGCCGACCGGGAGTCCGCCGGGACCACGATGCGGATCCGCACCGCGCACTTCCCGGCGATCAAGACGCTGGAGGACTTCAACCTCGAACACCTGCCCTCCCTCAGGAAGGACGTGCTCGCGCACCTGGCGACCGCGACGTTCGTGCCCAAGGCCGAGAACGTCGTGCTGCTCGGGCCACCCGGCCTGGGCAAGACCCACCTCGCGATCGGGCTCGGGATCAAGGCCGCCCAAGCCGGCAACAGCGTGCTGTTCGACACCGCGACGAACTGGATCGACCGCCTCGCCCGCGCCCACCACACCGGCCAACTCGAGGCCGAGCTGAAGAAGATCCGCCGCTACAAGCTGCTGATCATCGACGAGGTCGGCTACATCCCGTTCGACACCGACGCCGCGAACCTGTTCTTCCAGCTCGTCGCCTCCCGGTACGAGACCGGCTCCATCCTGGTCACCAGCAACCTGCCGTTCGGGCGCTGGGGCGAGGTCTTCGGCGACGAAGTCGTGGCCGCCGCCATGATCGACCGCCTCGTCCACCACGCCGAAGTCCTCACCCTCGCCGGCGAGTCCTACCGCACCCGAGCCCGCCGCGAACTGCTCGCCAAAGACCGCGACAAATAGACCAACGCGCGCGCCGGGGGGTCATTCCCAAACCGACGACAGGGGGTCAGTTCCAACCCGTCGTTGACAGGCCGCCGCCCAAGCGATGGCGGCGACTCGCATGCGGGAACTTGGCTTCAGTGACGCGACGTGCACCGGGCCGGGTGCTGACGGCGGCGTCGACGTGCGCGCCACCGGAGCCCTTGCGCAGGTCAAGTGGAAGCGCGGGATGGCAGGCCGGTCTTGACTTGCAGCGCCTGTTCGGTGCACGAGAGCTTGAGCCCGATGTGCGCCTACTGCTCTTCTCCGCGTTGGGGTTCTCCGACCACGCGGGCGTCGAGACCGTCACCCGCATCACTGCCACGCCACGCGTACGGACTCAACCCGAACGCCGTCCAAGCCGAGCAGCACGTCGTAGCGAGAGCAGGGATCAGTCGTTGGGCGCGCGTCGGCGCACCCCGTAGCGTGAGAAGCGTCGAGGTCGTCGAGATCGATCGGGTTGCTTGGTCGCTCCTGATCCTCGGGGACCTCGACCCCTACTCGCCGCTCAACCCGCTGAGACCGCCACCCCCACCGCAACGGCGAGGGAGCCGCATTTCCGCCACAGTGTCGGCGGCCCGTGGTTCGATCTAGGCGTGTCGGACGACTACTGCATCCACGAGATGCCAGTCGCGTGGTGTGCCGTGTGTCGTTCAACGCGCCCGGCAGCCACTATGAAGGCGGCGCGGCCTGAGTCCGCAGGTGTAGGCCGTGGCTCCGTCGCGGATCCGAGGCCGCTGGACGAGCCGAGCGGCGCGCCCCACTCGAGCTGGCAGGACTACGACCCCTGGAACAACGCAATCGCGAGCACGGTCTTCACGAGCGACCGGGCGTCGCAGCCCGTGTATCTGGACGTTGAGGACGACCTGCTCGAGGCTGTCGCTGTCCACGTTGGCTCCGCAAACGACGGACCGACAGCCGCGGACGCACTGTGTCGCGCCGTGAGAGCGACGCTCGTCCTCGGGTCGCCAAACCGAACCGGCAGTGTCTTTTCGCCCCACCGACAGCGGGTCGACGCCTGGTGGGGCCGTGCGAGGCGATTCGGGATGCGGAAGGACGACCCGCCCCCGGTGCTCGCACTGCTAGCGGTGTTCGCGCGCGCGGCAGAGCTGATGGAGAGAGACGAACGATTTAGGGCCCACGCCTATTTCCCAAGGCTCACTCAGCTTCTCGCCGTGGAGAGCGGCGACGTCGCACGGATGCAGTCGAGTTTCCAGCACGAGAGCGAAGGCTTCTGGAGGTCGCTCAACGGATGGCTCGACGGCCTGGACGGCGCACTCGGGCTTCCTACGGCCGAGGCAATCGGCCATCGATACGTCGGGATCCCGCTGTCGCAGGCGTTGATTCGGACTGCCGATCGACACCGCTTCTTGCACATGTTCAAGGACGGCGACCTCGAGCCGGGACTAGACCTGAGCGCGGACGACATGGCGCTGCACCTCGACCGCTGGATCAAGTCTGGCCATGCATCTGCGTCGATCAACAAGCTCTGGAAGTCGACGACGGGCATGACGATCGTTGCGGAAGCGGCGGCGGCGGCACTGAGCATGTGGGACGGCTCGCTTGAGCTCGCGACGCAGTCGGGAAGGACGATTCCGCCGCCCATCCTCACCGCAAGAGTCACGAGGCTTCCAACAGGTAAGCGCCTCAGGCTTGGCTTCGCGGTCCGCGGCCGCGTGGGCGGGCACGACGGCCTTCCGAGCGCGTGGGTCATAAGGTCAGCGCCCGGCACCCCTGAGGTTCGCGTCGAGCCAATCAGCGACCGGCTTGTCGCACCTGACTTCGTGAACGAAGTCGATGCGCTCACACTCCTGACGGGTCAGTTGGAGGTCCAGCCGGCGACGCACCACCCTGCATTGCGGGCGAGACCACGAAGGCCGCAACCCCTCATCGTTCTGAGCTATGTCAACGAGGCCGGGATCTGGACCGAAGTCGACCGCGTCCGACTGCTCGAGACCCACCTTCTGATCGTCAACACCGAGGCAAAGTGGTTCAGCGGACGCGACACTGCGGGTTTCGATGAGCTCCTCCGAGAGGTAGCCGAACCAGGGTTCACGAGGGACGACAGCCTCAAAGGGCTCCCTGCTGGATGGGCGCTATATCGCGACGTGACAGTCCTTCGGGTGCACACGAGCTCCATTGCATTTCTCGAGCCCCTCAAGCCTGCGCAGAACTCAAACATGGTCGTCAGCGGGGGACTTCGACTGCCTGGTCACGCCGTGCGATGGCACACTGACGCGCCGCTCGTCGTGAAGGCCTCGGCGGCCGGTGCATCGGAGTTGTCTCTAGAACTCCGGTCCGCGGACCTCGACGACCCTGTTGCGTCATGGTCGGGAGAGGCGGACGAAATCAGCGCGTCGACCACATCGCTCGAACTGGGCTCGGGCTCGTATCGCGCTGAGCTGACCGTACGGACGGGCGACGATGCTCACACGTCGGTCGTGACGTTTTCCCTCTGTGACTCAGACGAGCCACGCCCCCGGACGGCCACCGCTCTGGTCGCGCACGATCTCACGCATCCGCTCGGAGCGCTGACCGCAGCGGTCCTAGATGGGGTCGGTGCGACGAAGGAGGCGTCACCAGTTGCGGCGCCCGTCAGCCCTGCAGAAGCCGGACCGGTTTGGTGGAGCCTCGAACCCATCCGCCACACCGCTGACGTGCTTGCATCGCCACCCGAACCGGACGGATGCGCGATTACGGGTCGACACGTGTGGAGAGTCGATCAGGTCCTGCGCGGGATGACGCGCGTGCGTGCGGAGTGTGAGGGTTGCCATCGGGTCACCTGGTACCCCGCGAAGGGTCGAGCGAAGCAGTCAGACGCAACACCCGAGCACGAGCACGCACCGTTGAGACATCTCAACTTCGGCGTTCAGGCAAAGGACATCTCTGGTGCAACGCTGCTCGACGCGCTGACCTGGCTGGGCGGCGGCACTCCGTCCGAGCTCGCGCGTGTCGTCCGACAGGTGTACGACTCTGCGCTGACTGTCGACGAGATCGTCCGGACCTTGGAGACCCTCGGCCACATCAACGTCGTCCGCGATCCTGCATCCTTCGCTGTCGAGACGTGGGAGATGTGCCCACGCGCTCTTGCAGGGCTTGAGGACGGCACCTGGATGGTGGTCGGAGCGTGGTCGCGGAGCGACATCGCGGCGCTGTCCAGCGTTGCCGAAGAGCACGGCGGCCGGCTTGATAGCGATGAAGTCGACTGGCTCTCGCGTCGCGTGGTGAGCGCCCTTGACGAACCGGACGCCCTGAGCGTGGGGCACCTCCTAGACGCCGTCGCCCTGCCCCAGGCGGGCCGGCGCCTGCTCGCGACCCTTCCCCCGCTCTCCGCCGCCCTGCAAGCGCTCCCCAGGGCCAACGCCGAAGGCATATTCGACGCCGAGTGGTTCGACCCCTTCCAAGCCCGATGGGTCGCCGTGCAGTCGGTCGGACAGCCGGGCGCCTACCGGTCCAGGCAAGGATTCGTGTCCTCGTACTTCCTGCGAACGACCACCGACGTGGCGGCAAGCGAGCTCAGACGTGGCGACGCTCGCGTCGTGAAGCACCTCGCGAGCTTCCGACGTCCACTCGTCGGCTACGACGCCGGGACGAGTCGGCTGCTCGTGCCACTCGGCGCCGAACTTCCCGGTCTGTACGGTCGCGCAATGAGCCTGCTGTCGGGCCGGCCGCCAATGCGCGTTCAAGGGGTGCCGTTGCGGGCGTACTCGACGGTCGCCCCAGACACCGCCGGTGCGCTCGTCTCGCTCATGAAGGGTTGACATGACCGGTCCGATGGAGCCCGTGGCGCTCAATGAAGCGCTCACGGACGCATACCTGAAGTACATCGACACGGCGTACTGGCTGAGTGATCGTCGGCTCATGGACGAGCGCCGGAGTCTGCTCGCCGACAACGGTCTGCTCTCCACGCCTCCGTATCTCGAACCGGTGCTGGCATACGAAGCGACGGAAGACCTCCTCGAGGTGTGCGACTCAGTCGGAGTGCCCGCAAGCGTGGCAACCACGGTTGGGCGGGTGCTCTTCGGCGACTACACCTCAGATGGCGACCCGATTCGGCTCCGGCCCCACCAGGCAGATGCGGTTCGTGCGACGTTCAAGCTAGGTGTGGCCGACGGGCGCAACCCCGTCATCACCTCGGGGACGGGTTCAGGCAAGACTGAGGCGTTTCTGCTGCCCTTGCTGCTCCGTCTTGTCAACGAGAGCGTTCGCTGGAAGACCCAGCCCAACGCCCACCCCTGGTGGACTGCAGGCACGTGGACAGCCGCGACCTCGCTCCGAGCCAGCGAGTCCAGACCCGCGGCGATTCGCGCCCTCGTTCTCTACCCCACGAACGCGTTGGTCGAGGACCAGATGTCGCGGCTGCGCAAGGCTGTGCATCGGCTGCACGCGGCTGGGACATCCCTCTGGTTCGGGCGGCTGACCGGCGCCACGCTCGGGACCGTTAACCCTCCGAAGACTCCAGCTGGCGCAAAGGACGTTGCCAAGGATGTCGTCGACGCTGTCGACGACTACGAGCGAATGCGCGCTTCGCTCAAGTCCGAGTTCGGGACTTCGACGAGTGGCGGCCACACGCGAGAGGTGGAAGACCGTCTCGCTCTGTTTCCCGACCCCCGCCACAGCGAGATGCTCGTCAGGTGGGACATGGTCGAGCGACCGCCCGACATCCTCGTCACTAACTTCTCGATGCTCAACGCCGTGCTCATGCGCGAGCAGGAAGACAACATCTTCACTGCCACGCGCACCTGGCTGGATGCCGACCCGTCGAACGTCTTCACGGTCGTAGTCGACGAGCTTCACCTGCAGAGAGGTACGTCCGGCAGCGAAGTCTCGATGGTGCTGCGCAACACCCTCAACAGACTTGGCCTATCCGCAGACAGCCCGCAGCTAAGGGTGATCGCGACGAGCGCGTCCCTGAGTTCGGACCGCTCAGGCGCTGACTACCTCGAGCACTTCTTTGGTGTTGACCGGCGGTCCTTCATGGTCACGGAGGGTGTTCCCCGGCGGCCCCTGCAGTTACGCCTAGACCGCGGAGCGGTACTCGCGGCGGCAGGGCTCGACGCCGTCGGCGGATCACTAGCGGTGTCAGACGCGATCGCCGCCGCCTGTTATGAGGGCACACCGGACGGTCGACTTCGCGCGACCGAGGTCGGCATCGTTGCCGAGCGCGTCTTCGGCGAGCCAGATCCACGCCTTGTCGCCACGAGTCGAGTATTGGGCTGGCTCAGCTGCGCGCCAGCGACCGACAAGAAGACCCAACTGCGCTCGCACCACTTCGTTCGAACCATGCGCGGCATGTGGGCCTGCACCAACCCCGCATGCAGAGACTCGGACTCCGAGGGCGACGCCGCCCGAGTGATCGGGTCGTTGTACGAGCGTCCGACGGCCGTATGCACCCGCTGCGGGTCGAGAGTGCTCGAGTTCTTGTACTGCTACGAGTGCGGTGACGTGAGCCTCGGCGGGTACGTCGACGAAGTCGTCGACGCCGACGGCGACACGAGCGAGTTCCTCGCAAGCTCGGCCCCGAACGCGCCAGAAAAGAACCCCCAGCTCGTCTTCAAGCGGAGCCGCGACGAGTACCGCTGGTTCTGGCCAGCGGCAGGTCGGACCCCCCGCGACACCGGAACCTTCACCGTGGGGAAGAGGGGCTTTCGGTTCGCCTCCGCCGGCCTTGACCCAAGGACGGGCCAGGTCGTCGTCGGTGCTGTGGAGGAGGGCTGGGTCCGGGGGTGGGTGGTTGAGCCAACGAGCCCACCCAAGGCGACCGACAAGGCGGTCCGGATCCCAGCTCTCCCCGACCGGTGCCCAGCGTGTGGCCAGAAGGGACGTGCCCAGCAGGAGTCAGAGAAGTTTGAGCGCGGTGAGATCCGGACCGCGATACGTGCTCACACGGCTGGTGCGTCTGCCGCGCTCGAGGTCTACCTCGGGGAGTTCACTCGGCGCCTCGGGCTTGGGTCAGACTCTCGGACGCTGATCTTCACAGACAGCCGTGACGACGCAGCAAAGACGGCGGCGGGCGTGGCGCTCAACCACTATCGAGACCAGCTACGACAGCTGATCCGGGGTGCCCTGGCCGCCCGACGCCGGCCCATCGTCGAGGTTCTCCTCGACGAACTCCGCGGAGTCGAGCTCACGGGTGACGAGAAGGCGCGCGCCGACGAGGCGAAGTCAAGCCGCCCCGAGCTCTGGGATGCGTGTCAAGCGGCGAACATGGCGACCAAGTACGGGATGCCCGTACCGCCGGAGCTTCAATCCGTACTTGACTCTGCCGGCTGGGACGACGCTGAGACTCCGTCAAAGAGTTGGACCGAAGCGCTGGCACACGTGACCGACGCGATGGTTCGGCTCGGGTCGAACCCCGCTGGACCGGGCCCGAAGGTGCAACGACGTGGCGGGCATCCGTGGTTCAAGTACTTTGCTCCGCCGCTCCCCGGCCTCTGGAACGCGCTGTCGCCAGCGGACAAGGGCGACCACGGCGAGTTCTACGCCCACCAACTCTCGATCGGCGTCAGCGAGGCGGTCTTCGACCGAGCCCGACGGGACCTGGAGTCTGTCGGAATCGCGTTCGTCGACACGGTCGTGGCCCCACAGCTTGGCCCCGGGCTCAATGCGGACAGAAGTCGCGACGCTGTGCGGTCACTCATCCGACTGCTCGGTCGTGGCTATCGGTACGACAGTCCGGAGAACGCGGGCACGGGGTTGCCGTCCGGCGCCAAGCACTACCTCCGGACTGTCGCCGAAACCTGCGGCTCCGACCCGACCGAAATCGAAAGCTGGGCGCACAGGGCCCTGAAACAGCTCGGCCTACTCAAGAACGACGATGAGTGGGTGCTAGCAACGGGCCGGACGGGCGTCGGCCTGCGGTTCGTTGAGGGCGGATCGGATGTATGGGAGTGCACGCGGTGCCGGTTCCGCCACCTGCACCCGAGCGCTGGCGTGTGTGCCAACAACCTCTGTGGCGGCAAAGAGCTTGTCATGCGGACGCACGCGACCGAGGACGGCGACTACATCGGATGGCTTGCGCGGCAAGAACCCACCAGGCTCAGCGCCGAGGAGCTCACCGGTCAAACCAAGCCCCTGGCGGAGCAGCGCCGACGACAGCGCGCCTTCAAGGGGATCTTGCTCCGACCGGGGGAGAACGAGCTGACGACGCCGATCGACGTGCTGAGCGTCACGACGACCATGGAGGTTGGCGTCGATATCGGCTCACTGCGGTCGACGGTGATGGCCAATGTCCCGCCCCAGCGCTACAACTACCAGCAGCGGGTCGGTCGCGCCGGGCGCGCCGGACAGGCCCTGTCGTTTGCGCTCACAGTGGGTCGGGACCGCACGCATGACGACGACTACTTCCGCCGCCCGTGGAAGATGAACGGAGACGCGCCTGCCCAGCCGTTCCTTGACCTGGGTCGCGTGCGTATCATCCAGCGAGTCGCCGCAGCAGAGGTTCTGCGGCGTGCCTTCCTGAGCCTCGATCCGCGGCCTGCATGGACGAAGGACAGCCTCCACGGAACCTTCGGCCTTCGGTCTGAATGGAAGACGTACAGGCGGGGCGTCGATAGATGGCTTCGCACAGAGCCTGACGTCGATGACGTCGTAGCGGGTCTGACGGCTTTCACGCCCCTGGCCCCGTCCGACGTCTCGACGCTCGCCGAGTGGTGCCGGGGTTCTGGCTCCGCGACGTCACTCGTCGCCGAGATCGATGAGGTGGTCGCCCAGGCTGACGCAGACCAGCTTCCCGACGGCCAGCTGAGCACCATGCTCGCCGGCGCCGGCCTGCTTCCGATGTTCGGCTTTCCGTCGAAGGTCAGGCAGCTGTACGGAGACTGGGTCAAGAAGGCCGATCTCGAGTCCGCTACGGTGTCCGACCGACCGCTCGGCATGGCAGTCAGCGCCTTTGCACCGGGCGGCCAGGTCGTCAAGGACAAGCGACTGCACACAGCCGTCGGCTTCGTCGCCTATGAGGTCAAGGGCCCCCGGGCGGTCGCGCTCCCTGACCCCCTCGGCCCGGCTGTCGCGACGTCCGTCTGCGACAACTGCGGCGACGTCATCCTGAACAGTGCTACCGACGTCTGCCGAACGTGTGGCAGCGCCATGCGGCAGTTCCCCCTGCACCAGCCCCTTGGTTTCCGGACTACCTACGACGCCATCGACTACCGTGATGAGAACGACGAGGTGAGCCGTACCTCAGACACCTCACTCTCGGTCGTCCGTCCGGCCGAGCGCGAAGAGACGGTGCTGTCGTCCCACCTGGCGGTCTTCGAGCAACAGCAGCTGGTCCAGTTCAACGACAACAACGGCTCGCTGTTCACCGTCACGCGGCAAGGCGACAGCTTCGTTGCAACCGATGAGTGGCTCTATCGGCCGAACGACCTCGGACAGTGGCGGCCGCCTGCGCCGCAGAACGCGAGAAGCGTTGCGATCGGCGAAATCCGCGTGACCGACGTGCTGACCGTCGAGCTCGACGCGGGGACTTCTCAGGCACCCGGCGTCGGGCTGGTGCCCTACAGCCGTGCCATTGCCCCAGCGAGCGTTGCTGCTCACCGATCATTCGCGGAGGTGTTGCGCCGGGCCTGCAAGCTTGAACTCCAGGTCAGCCCCGACGAGCTCGTCGTGGACCTGAGCCCGTTCCCAAGCGACGGGATCCCGTCGGCGCGCGTGTTCGTGGCTGACGCCCTTGACAACGGCGCGGGGTATGCCGCTGAGCTTGGGCGGCCGGAAGTCTTCCGGCGGCTGCTCACCGATGGCCGCACGCATCTCGCGGAGCTCTACGAAGACGACGGCCGGCACCTCGCGACATGCATGCCCTCATGCCCGGATTGCTTGCGCTCATGGGACAACCGTCGTCACCATGCAGGCCTCGACTGGCGCCTTGCTCTCGACATGCTTGACCTCGCCGCGGGCCACCCGCTGAAACTCGAACGGTGGTTCAGTCTCGGGCGTCAACGCGGTGCGGATCTCGCGCGTCAGTTCGCTGACGAGCTCGCGTGCGATGAAGTCGACGGCGTGCCGGTTCTCCGTGGCGTTGGGCAGTTCAAGGATCGTGCGGCGGTTGTCGGGCACCCCCTGTGGTGGCGCGACGGGCATCACATGACCGATGAGCAGGCCGAGGCCATCCTTTCGCTGGAGGACGAGGGCCGGAGCCGTGTCATCCAGTCCGATCCCTTTGAGCTGGCTCTCAGCCCGGCCCGCGTACTGGTTCGGCTCTTCCAATGAAACCCACGGGCGAGGCGCTGCTCCCGGACGTCCCGGCCGTCGGTGATCTGTCCTACACGGCGTGGGCACGGATCCGCTCATGCCTGCTGAAGGCGGCGTACTCGTACGACGCGTTCACCAACTGGCTCGATCGCGGCAGTGTCTACTCAGCCGTCGGAAGCGCACGGCACAAGCTCGTCGAGCTGGTCGCGGACGGACGCTCCGCTGGGCTGCCCGCGCCGTCGTTCGACTGGGTCCGGACCCGATTCGACGCCCTCCTTAGCGACGAGCGGGCGTTACTCACAGAGCAATGGCATCCGGCGGAGGTTCCCCCGATCCGTAGCTGGCCTGATGTCGCACTCACACGAGGCAGGCTTGCCAGAGACCTCGGAACGATCGACGGCGTGCAGTGGCCGGCGACCGATCCGGCGCCAACGCGCGCGGTCCACGGCGCCCCGCCGGCTCATCTGGCGAACCTGGCGCCGCCGTTGCCTGGTCCTGGCGAGAGCGCCATCGAAGTCACGCTTCGAGATGGCGAGCGCCACCTTTTGGGGCGCTTGGACCGACTGGAGAACAGGTCCGGCGTGGCGGTGGTTGTCGACCTGAAAGCAGGCATCGGGACATCGGCCGACGAGCTCGCAAGCATGCATCGACGACAGATGCTCTTCTATGCCGGCCTCGTCCAGGCTAACTTCGGCGTCTGGCCGGAACTTGAGCTCAGCCCCGCCGTCGGTGGACGAGTCCAAGTCACCTATACGTCCAACGACGTCTATGAGGTTCGGACTGCGGCGGTGGCCGACCGTGCGGCGTTGAATGCGGCGATAGCTGCCGGCGGCCTGCCAGCATCGACGCAAGCGAGCATCGAGAAGTGCTCCTGGTGCGCATATCAGGTAGTTTGCCCTGCACTCGCCGACCAGTGGAGCGGGCTCATGACTGCCCACGCCGAGCGGCCGATGCGGGCCGTCTCTCTCGCCGTCGGTGAGGTGCAGGAGGTGCGCAGGCATCACTCGTCAACGGATGTCTTGATCCGACAACAGGATCATCGAACTGCACCGGCTGGCGATGTCGTCGTGACAAGGCTTCCGGGGGACCTTGAGGTGGCGGTCGGGATCGACATCGCGATCTCGCGGGTGTCGCCAGCCGGCAGCGACCGAGTTCTCCGCGCCGAGTGGGACTCCATTATCTGGCAGGGACCAGTCGAGGGAGCGTAGCCCGACCACCTAAGTACAGGGCCTGCGGCGCCGTCCGGCGCTGTCAACGACGGACTAGAACTGACCCCCTGTCGTCGGGCGATGGAAAGACACATCGCCAGCACCACCCTCCTGCCCGGCGCGCCCTCGGCGTCGATGGCGGCCGAAGGGTAGAAGGTCGTTCCAATCGTGATGTCTGAGAGATCAGCGCTCCGGCTGGGTCGTGCTGTTGCCGGAATCCGATGCGGTCTCGTCGCTTGCCCCGCTGTCGTCAATGATGGTCACGACGCGCCCCTCACCGACCTGCCGCAGCGTTCGCTGCTGGCCACCGTCGACTATCACCGTCGGTCGAGGTTCTCCCCCTCCGGTGGGCCGGGTCAGGGGGGACCGCACGCCGTGAACGTGGGCAGTGAGCGCGTCGGGTTGGGGTCCAGTCAGCAGTCCAGGATGCTCGGGTCCGGCCAGGTCGCGCCCCTCATAGTGGCGCTCAGCGGCCGTCGCGAAGACGGCGGCGTAAACGAACGACATCATGAGCGACTCGGCGAGCAGCGGCCCGAGGCGCAGGTTGAGCTCTGTCGACTCCCACGAACCCTTGAACGGGCTGCCCTTCTGCCCCTCACGGGTGAGGAACTCAAAGGAGATGTCGTCGATCACGTCGTAGCTGCTCTCGAACGCTGAGAGGTTGAGCGTCTTGCCGTCAGCATTGGGTCCCGTGGCGATCAGGGTCGCTCGGACATCGTCGCGCGCTCGGACCGAGAGTCCGTGCTTCAACTTGTTGTTGCCCGCGTTCGCGTCGATCGTCTCGCCCGCGATGACGTCCATGGCCCGCCCGATCCAGAGCATCGCAGTGCAGAGACCGGCCTTGACGTCATCGGGTGCGTCGGCGTCCGTCGCCGGATGCTTCGCGCTGCGGACCAAGAAGGCGCTGGCCTGCAGCGGTCGAGCGGTATCAGCGACCCGCGCTTCGATCTTGTCGCACGCCTCTTTCGTGCGGGTCCGATCGTCGGCGATGGCCGCCCAGATGCTTCCGCCGGGGTTGTCATGCTCGTCGAGCACGGCGCTGACGAGCCTGACGAGCGACTCCGCGATGTGGTGCCGCAGCGCGAACGCGTCGAGCCTGCGCTGCAACTCGCGTTCGCCATCGGTCGGGACGGTCTCCTCCAGCATCGCGGGGAGCACACCTAGTTCGACGACCTGTGCGCCAACGCCGTCGTGATATTTGGCCGGGCCGGCGGAGCCCGTGACCAGGTTGTCGATGCGCGACCGCCAGTAGGCGGCGGGATTCGACTGGAAGAAGTCGTCGTCGAGGTCCCGACACTGGTCGGATGTGAGGTCGTCGCCGCTAGCGAGAGATCCGAACACAGCGCTCCTTCGCTTGGGTGCGCGCCCAGTGGGCTACGGCCGAACCGTGTACTCGTGCGTGGTGTACACGGTCTCCACAGCGAGCTCAGCGCTCACGCTCGTCGGCGGCCCAGTCGTCGATCCGTGGTAGCGCCCTGCGCACGAGCAGAGGCAGTTCCACCTGGTCTCGGGCGCCGCGTTCCAGCATGCCTCGACGCACTTGGTCTGCGTGGCGCCGTGGAGAACGACCTGCACGGGTTGGCCGAGTTCAGTCGGCAGCCGCTCGATCAGCGCAGTCAGGTGCTCGCGTGCAACCTCGAAGCACCTGAGCTCCTTGTTGTACGCGGGCCGCGTCCGATCTCCGCACAACTCCTTGAGCACGTCGTAGTTTCCACTCCCCGGCCGGAACGGCAGCGAGACCTGCACGCGCCCGCGAAGTGGTCGAACGATTCTCGCCATGAAACCGAAGGTAGCGGTCACGACTGCCGAAAAACGAGCGATGACTGAACACTTCCCGGCGTCGCCGCCGTCCCGTGTGGCGTGGTGTGCAGCAAACGTGTGGGAAACCCCAAGCGTCCAGAAACTTCACCCGACCCTTAGTTCGACAGCGCTGCGCGTTGCCGGTTCCCTGTCGACCTCGAATCGAACAGATGATCGAGAGTTGAGGTGATGCACGGTGGCGCTACTGGGGTATGCGAGGACGAGCCGGCCGGATCAGGACCCGCAGCGGCAGGTGGACGAGCTCACGGCCGCCGGGTGCGAGCGGGTCTGGGTCGATCGTGGTGTCTCGGGTACGAAGGCCAGTAGGCCGCAGTGGGACGCGATGCTGTCCTACGCGCGGAGCGGCGACACGCTCGTCGTCACCGAGCTGTCTCGCGCGGGGCGATCGGTGCGCAACCTGCTGAACCTCGTCCTCGACGACCTTGCCGTCCGTGGCATCGGACTCCGGAGCCTGACGCAGGGCATCGACACGAGCGAGAGCGCCGGCCCGATGGGGCGGCTCTTGCTCACGATCCTGGCGGCGCTGGCAGAGCTCGAGCGGGAGATCCTGGTCGAGCGCACGAAGAGCGGTCTCGCGAGCGCGCGTGCCCGTGGTCGGGTCGGCGGTCGTCCTCCTGTGATGACCCCCGA
>JAEWOA010000107.1 GCA_023461115.1 Actinomycetes bacterium | reverse complement strand
AGGCCGCCCATGGGGGCCGGGAAGGCTGTCGGCCTGGGCGGTCCATACCAGGACGCGGCTGGTGGCGAGCGCATGGTCTTCGGAGACCTCGTCGAACAGGGTTCCGCAGATCACATGCACCGTCGTGGGGGGGGGGGGGGGGGGGGGGGGGGGGGGGGGGGGGGGGGGGGGGGGGCGGGGGGCCGGGGCGCGGGGGGCGGGGGGCGGGGTGGGCTGTGGCGGCCGACCGAGGCTGATAAGGGACTTGTCCTGTATGGGATGTGTCCTCTATGGTCGCCTTGTGTCGCTGAAGCATGCGGTTCTGGGGTTCCTCTCGATCGCGCCCATGACCGGCTACGACCTGCGCAAACACATGGACGAGTCGGTCGCGCACTTCTGGCCGGCGGACCAGGCGCAGATCTACCGCACGCTCGGCCACCTGGCCGCCGAAGGGCTCGTCGACGTCCGGACCATCCCGCAGGACGGCAAGCCCGACCGCCGCGAGCACTCCATCACCCCCGCGGGCCTCGCGGAGCTCGACGACTGGCTGACCTCGCCAGTCGAGTACGTCCCGTCGCGGGAGGCGTTCCTGGTGCGCCTGTTCTTCGTCGGCCGCCTCGGGCCTGAACGCACGCGCGCGGTGCTCGACGAACGCGCCGCCGAGGCACGCGAGCTCATCGCGGTCCTCGAGCACACACAGGCGGCCACCGACCAGGCGCTCGCCGCGGCCGGCATCACGCCGAGCCTCGACATCCGCCTGCGCATCGCCACCCTGGCCAACGGCCTGGTCCACGCGCGCGCCGAGCTCGCGTGGGTCGACGACTTGCTCGACGAACTGCCCACCGAACTGCCCGCCGACGACGAAGCGCCACCCGCGCCACAACCCTGAGCACCCCGTGAGCACCACCCGCCCGCCGCCCGGTGGCGCGGTCGATGACGCACGCCCGAAGGAGCTCCACCATGCCCGCACAACCCGCGCCGCCCACCCCCGAGACCGACGCCGCCAAGGCACCAGCCGCGCGCCGCGCGCCGCGCCCCGCGAGCTGGTCCCACATCGCCGTCTACGCCGGCGGCGTCCTGGCCCTCGCGACCCTCGGCGGCGTGGTCATGTCCGCGTCCGACGATCCGCCGACCAGCGCCGGCGCCCTGCTCTTCGTCGTGAGCCCCATCGCCATGGCCACCGCGCTGCGCACGCTCGGACGCGAGGGCTGGGCCGACGCGGGCCTGCGCCTCGGCCGTTCGCGCGGCTGGTATCTGTTCGCGCTGCTGCTGTTCCCCGTGCTCCTGGCGGTCCCGCTGCTGGTCGGGACCGCGACAGGCGCCGTGCGGTTCGCCGACGACGCTGGCGGCGCGTTCGCGGCCGTCGTCGCCGCCACGCTGATCCCGCGGCTGCTGTTCGCGATGTTCGAGGAGTGGGGCTGGCGCGGGTACCTCGAGCCGCGGCTCGCGGCCCTCGGCGTCCTTGGCCTACGGCGCCACCTGATGGTCGGGGCGCTGTGGGCCGTGTGGCACGTGCCGTACATCGTCGCGTTCGGCGACGGGTACACGCCGCTGCCCCTCGCCGTGCAGATCCCGCTGTTCACGGTCGCGGTGCTCGCGATGGCCGTGATCTGGGGCGTCGTCCGCGAGCGCACCGGCAGCGTGTGGCCCGCGGTCCTGGGCCACGGCGTGGCCAACGTGTTGGCGTTCCCGCTGATCGACCCGGACGTCGTCGGCATCGACCACCCGCTGGTCTACGCGGCCCGCCCCGAGGGTCTCGTCATCCTGGCGCTGCTCGTCGTGACCGCCGCGGTCGTCTACCGCCGTTGGGGAGCCGAGCGTCTCGAGCCTGCGATCGAGCCGCGTTAGGCGCGCTGCGGGAACTGTAAGTCGACTTACAGTAAGTCGACCTACAGTTCCTCGGGTGCCCGACGTCACATGAACCGTGGGCGCCCCTAGGTCAGGTGGTCGTAGTCGCCCCGCGTCCACGCGGCGTGGCGGGCCGCCGAGGCCAGGACCACCTCGCGGGCGTTCGTCGGGATCACGCCCTCGAAGTTGTTGTAGAGCCGGTCGAACGGGCGCCGCGCCACGTGGGCCGCGACGCGCTCCGCCACCGCCCCGGACAGCGGCAGCCGGTTGGGGTAGGAGCGCATGAAGCTCACCGACGAGCGGTCGGGGTTGGCCATGATCGTGTCCCCCGAGAGCAGCACGCCACGCCCGCCGGCTCCGCCCGCCCAGTGCGCCACGGCCGAGCCCGGGAAGTGCCCGCCGGGCTGGCTCAGCACGACGCCCGGCAGCACCTCACGCTCGCCGGACCACTCCTCGATCGCGGGGTCGTCGCGGCGCACCCACTCGCGGTCCGCCGCCGCCACCAGCACCGGCGCGCCACCGAGCCGCCGCGACCACTCCACCTGCACCCCGTACATGTGCGGGTGGCTCGCGACGATCGCGACGACCTCCCCCAGCGCGCGCACGAACGCGACGGCCTCGTCGTCCACGTACCCCAGCGGGTCCCACAGCAGCACGCCCGACGAGGTCCGCAGCGCCTTGGCCTGCTGGGCGATGCCGACGCCCGGAGTCGCCTCGAGCCCGAACAGGTCCGGCTCCAGCTCCTCGACGACCACGCGCCGGCCCTCGCCCGCCAACTCGTCGAGGGTGGCCCAGGAGGTCCCCGCCTCCGGCACCCATTGCCGTTCGTCGGCGCAGATCGCGCACACGTCGGACCGAATCGAGCTCTCGACGCCGCACGTGCGGCAGATCCACCAGGCCACGTGCGCCACCCTGCCACCACGGGTGGTGCGTAGTCTCCCCCTGGCCGCACCGACGAGCCGACGACCGGGAGGACGCATGGACTGGTGGCAGGACGCGTGGGCGCAGGTCACGACTCCGAACCCGGAGCCGTCGGCGTTGCTGGTCGGCGGGACCGCGCTGCTGGTGGTCGTCGTGCTCGCGTTCCCGACGACCTGGCGCGCTGCCCGGCACGCGCTGACGATCGTGCACGAGGCGGGGCACGCGGCTGTGGCGGTGTTCGTCGGGCGGCGCGTGTCCGGGATCAAGGTGCACTCCGACACGTCGGGCCTGACGCTCTCGCGCGGCAAGCCCCGCGGGCCGGGGATGGTGGCGACCGCGTTCGCGGGGTACCCGGCGCCGGCGCTCGTCGGGCTCGGGGCGGCGTGGCTGCTCGGCAGCGGGTACGACGTGGCGGTGCTGTGGGCGCTGCTCGTCGTCGCCGTGCTCGTGCTCGCGGCCATCCGCAACTGGTACGGGCTGTGGGCCGTGCTGGTGAGCCTCGCGGTGCTCGTCGCCGTGACCGGGTGGGGCTCGGCCGCGGTGCAGTCGGCGTTCGCGTACGCCGTGACGTGGCTGTTCCTGCTCGGGGCGCCCCGCGCGGTCGTCGAGCTGCAGGCGGAACGACGACACACGCGCCGCGCGGGACGACGTGACTCGTCGGACGCGGGGTTGCTCGCGGGACTCACGCACGTCGCGGGCGCGGTGTGGGTGGTGGTGTTCGCGCTGGTCACGCTCGCGGCGGCCGTGTGGGGCGGCGCGTGGCTCGCCGGCCTGCGCTGAGGCTGAGCCGCGACGAGCGCGCGGTGAGGGCGCCCGCCATGTGACGCGCGCGACACAAACGCGCGTCGGACAGTTACGGTGGGCACGCGATTGGCGTCCGCCTCTGGCAACGAACGTCCCGCGCCCGACGCGGGACTCGAACCAGGCAGGTGCCTTATCGCCACCACATCCCTCGCACCCGGCTTTCGCCCGACGAAGCCCCGCGACGCGTCGTTCCCGCACCTCACGAACGCGTACACGCAGGTGGCGCAGGTGATCCGCGAGCGCGGGCTGCTGCACCGGGCGTACGGGTTCTACGTGGCGGTGGCGGCGGCGCTCGTCGTCGGGCTGGGCGGCTGCATCGCGGGGTTCGTGCTGCTGGGCGCCAGCTGGTTCCAGCTGTTGATCGCGGGGGCGCTCGGCATCCTGCTCACGCAGTTCGCGTTCCTCACGCACGAGGCCGCGCATAAGCAGGTGCTCACCTCCGGCAAGGCCAACGAGTGGCTCGCCCGGATCCTGGCGGCCGGCGTCGTCGGCGTCAGCTACTCGTGGTGGACGTCCAAGCACAACCGGCACCACGCCAACCCCAACCAGGTGGGCAAGGACCCCGACATCGAGGTGGACACCATCTCGTTCCTCGAGGAGGACGCCGCCACCGCGCGCGGCTTCCGGGGCTTCCTCACCAAGCGCCAGGGCTGGCTGTTCTTCCCGCTGCTCACGCTCGAGGGCCTCAACCTGCACCGGCACGGGCTGGTGCACTTGCTGGGCCGCGGCAAGGTCAAGGCGCGCGGCACCGAGCTCTCGCTGATCGTCGCGCGGTTCGTCGCCATCCTGGTGCCCGTGTTCTGGGTGCTCCCGCTGGGGCAGGCGTTCGCGTTCATGGGCGTGCAGCTCGCGGTGTTCGGCGTCTACATGGGCGCCTCGTTCGCGCCCAACCACAAGGGCATGCCGGTGGTACCCCGGGACGCCAAGCTCGACTTCTTCTCCAAGCAGGTCCGCACGTCGCGCAACGTGTCCGGCGGCTGGTGGGCCACGTGGCTCATGGGCGGCCTCAACTACCAGGTGGAGCACCACCTGTTCCCGAGCATGCCGCGGCCCCACCTGGCACGGGCGCGCCAGGTGGTCCGTGAGCACTGCCGCACGCTCGACGTGCCGTACACCGAGGTGAACCTCATGCGGTCGTACGCGATCGTCGTGCGGTACCTCAACGAGGTCGGCCTCGCGGCGCGCGACCCGTTCGAGTGCCACGTGGTCGCGCGGTTCCGCAGCGCCTGACACTCGGACGTCACGCACGCGCTACTCAAGCGGCGCCCGGTCGGTTGTATACGCGCATCCGTCCAGCCAGGGTGATTCCCGGACTCGTCGAGACAGTCCGAGAGGAGACCCCGTGCGCCAGACCACCCGACACCGCCTCGCCGGCGTCCTCGCCGTCGCAGCCATCGCGCTGTGCGGCGTGCTGACGTGCCTGCTCGTCGGCGGCATCTACGCCTACGGATCCGTCGTCTTCCTGCTCCTGCTGGCCAAGGCCGTGCTCGCGCTGGCCAGCACCGCCGCGAGCGCACCCACCGCCGACGACCGCGGGGCACTCGACCGCCTGCGCGTCGGGGTCGCCATCCCCATCTACAACGAGGACCCCGCGATGCTCGCGGCCTGCCTCGACTCGGTGCTCGCGCAGCGCCGGCCCGTGCAGTCAGTCGTCGTGGTCGACGACTGCTCGTCGGACCCCGCGGCGCTCTCGCTCGCCGACTCGTACACCGACCGGTTCGCGGCCGTGGGCATCCACCTGCGCACCGAGCGCCACACGGTGAACGTCGGGAAGCGCGAAGGCCTGATCGACGCGCTCGACGCGCAGCCGGACATCGACCTCCTGCTCTGCGTCGACTCCGACACCGTGCTCGCGCCCGACGCGCTCGACGAAGCCCTCAAGCCGTACTCCGACCCGGAGGTCACGGTGGTCACCGGCCTGGTGCTCGCGCTCAACCACCGCCAGAACCTGCTCACCCGGCTCACCGACCTGCGCTACGCCAACGCCTTCCTGTTCGAGCGCGCGGCGTACTCCAGCCTCGGGTCGGTGCTGTGCGCGTGCGGGTCGCTCGCGGTGTACCGCGCCGACATCATGCGCAAGTACCGCGACGACTTCCTCACCCAGGAGTTCCTGGGCCAGCCCGCGGTGTTCGGCGACGACCGCCGCCAGACGAACTACGGCCTGCTCGAGGGCAAGGCCGTCTTCCAGCCGACCGCCGTCGCGGAGACACTGGTCCCCGCACGCTTGCGGCACTACATCCGCCAGCAGATCCGCTGGTCGAAGTCCTTCTTCCGGGAGTCGCTGTGGGCCATGCGGCACCTGCCCAAGCGGCAGCCCGGCGCGTGGCTGAGCGCCGTCGAGGTCGTCACCTGGCTGCTCATGACCGGCGCCCTCGCGTTCGCGCTGGTCCGGCCCCTGATCCCCGGTGTCGCCGCCGGACCGCAGGAGTACCTCGCCTACGGCGTGTGCCTGACGCTCTTCGCGTATGCCCGGTCGATCTTCTGCTTCGACGTCCCGCGCGCGCACCGCAGCAGGCGCCGCCAAGCGGGGTCGTTCCTGCTGGCGCCGCTGTACGCGCTGCTGCACGTCGGGCTGCTGATCTGGCTGCGCTGCGTCGCGCTCTGCACCCTGCGACGGGCGTCTTGGGGGACCCGCGCGACGGTCGAGGTCACGTTCGACCAGGCGTCCACCGCGCTCGCCGCCTGACGACGATCCGCGCGCGAGGGCTACCGCCTGACCACCTGCTCCGGCCACGATGTCCCCATGACCACCGGCCGGTACCTCCAGCCCAAGCGCACCGCGCAGCTTGTCGCGTTCGGCCTCGCGGTCGTCGCGGCTGGGCTCCTGGCGCTCGTCCCAGCCGACGGGCAGACGCTCGTCGACGCCAACGGCCGTGGGGTCCTGGTGACGCTCGCCGTTCCGGTGGCGCTCACGCTGGTGCCGCTGCTGCTCGTCGGGCGCGCCTGGGTGGTGGGGTCGATCGTGTGCGCCGCGCTGCTCGCCGCCGCCGTCGTCGTGGGGCTGCTGTCGATCGGCGTGTTCTTCCTGCCCGCGCTCATCGCGGCCGTCGTCGGTGCCGCGCTGTCGCCACGCCGCTCGTCTCCCGCGCCCGCGCCGCAGCCGGCCCGCGCGTGAACGACGCGCCCGCGCGGCTCGCCGCGCTCGAGCCGCGCTGCTCCGCCGAGGACGCGCTCGCGCTCTACGACTCGTTGCCCGCGCTCACGCCCGGGGAGCTGCGCGGGCGGTGGCGCGGGCGCGAGCTCGCCACCGGGCACCCGTGGGAAGGCGTGCTCACCGCGTCGGGGTGGTTCGGCAAGCAGTTCGACGACGACGAACGCGTCCACCCGCTCCTGTTCACCACGCCCGGCGGCGCGCTGTTCCCCCTCGACCCGCGATGGGTGCCGTTGGCGCTGGTGGGGCGCGTGCCCCTGGCGGTGGTGCGGGTGCTTCGTCGGGCGCTGGGGGTGGTGGCGCCGCTCGTGCGGGCGCGTCGGCCGGGCGCACGGCTGCGGCCGGTGTCGAGCCGCGGGGTCGTGACGGCCGCGATGGTCTACGACGACCTGCCCATCATCGACTCGTTCCGCCGCGTCGACGCCCACACGGTCCTGGGACTGATGGACGTGCGCGGCTCGTCGGCCCCGTACTTCTTCCTCCTGACCCGCCCCTAGCGCCCCGCACCCCCGGGGGGTAGCGCGGGCTGGTCAGCCGCAGTAGTCGCAGATGCCTGTCGCCGGGAGGGCCGTGAAGCAGGTGGGGCACGTGGCGGGCGGCTGCTCGTCGGCCGCGCGCTTCGTCGTGCGCGCGGTGGTGGCGCGGGCGGTCGTCGCGCGGGGGGCACGGGACGGCGACGAACCCGACGAGCGTGAGCCGCGCGCGGGGGCGGTCGCCGCGGCGGCCGGGCCGGTGACCTCGAACCCGCGCTTGCGCAGGATCGCGACGGCGCCCGTGAGGTCGTGGAACTCGTCGGGCATCGCGAGGCGGCCGGTGGCGAAGCGGTGCGCCACGCCGAGCACCGCGGGGACGTCGTAGCCGCGGCCCTCGTGGACCAGCAGGTCCGCCGACGGGCTGAACCCGTAGACCGCGAGGAAGGCGTCGGCGCCTCTGTCGTCGTACTCCGTGATCGCCTGGAGGAGATGCTGCCGGGTCACTGCGGAGAACGTAGCCACACCAACGAGGGTACGTCGCCTCCCACAACACCCCGACCGCCCCAGACGTTGCCCTCCCCACACCCCCCTCCAGCCGCGAGCGTGCACTCCAGCCGTGAGCGTGCACTCCAGCCGTGAGCGTGCACTCCAGCCGGGCGTCAGCGGGTGCGGGCGGGCTCCAGCAGGTCGGCCATCTTGCCCGCGATCAACTCGGTCGCGCGGCGCGGGGCCAAGCGCGAGAGGCGGTCGAGCGCGCGGGCGTCCGAGCCGATGACCACCCGGTACGGGCCGGTGCGCACGGCGTCGACGATCTGCGCGGCGGCCGCCGCGGGCGTGGTGAGCTTGCCGGCCTGCTCGGCCGCCTTCTCGTCCATGCCGGGGATCGCGGCGCCGGAGTTCTCGGCGATGCCGGTGGCCACTCCGCCGGGGAAGACGACCGTGACGGCAAGCGATGTGCCGCGGCTCTCGGCGTACAGGCCCTCGGTGAAGAGCTTCACGGCGGCCTTGCTGGCGCCGTACGCGGACTGGCCGGGCACCGGGGCGAGCGCGCCCATGCTGGAGACGTTGACCAGCGACGCGGCCGGGCGCGCCAGCAGGTGTGGCAGGAACGCGGTGGACATGTTCACCACGCCCCAGAAGTTCACGCCCATGACCTTGGCGATCTCGGCGGTGGACAGCTCCACCACGCGCGCGAAGCGCTGGATGATCCCGGCGACGTTGACGACGCCGTCGACCTGGCCATGCGCGGCGACGACCGCCTCCGGGAGCGCGCCGACCGCGTCGGCGTCGCTGACGTCCACGGCGTGGAGGCTCAGGCGATCGCCCGCGGCGGCCAGACGGGCGGTCTCGTCGAGCGCGTCGGGCCGCAGGTCAACCGCGGCCACCCGGCCACCTACCGCGAGCAGCCCGAGCACGACCTCACGGCCGATGCCGTTCCCGCCCCCGGTCACGACGAACACGCGTCCCTGGATCTCCATGACCCCATCCCTCTCCCGCGCCGCCGGCACGGACTAACCGGACACCTATGTCCGGTACGACGAAGGGGTCAGCCTGCCCGCCCGGCCCGCCGACGTCAACCAGGCGGACGGGCCGGGAGCGGGGTCGGCTCGAGTGGCTGTCTGGGGTCCCCTAGACGCGGTCCCCTAGACGCGGTCCGCTAGATGTACTGCCCAGGGACGTTGGTTGAGGGAGTGTGACGACACGCGTTAGCGGTCGTGGACGGCGAAGACCTCCGGTCGTGGAGTGGAGCTGCTGAGGTTCCGTTCCATGACCTGGAGGTCT
>JAEWOA010000106.1 GCA_023461115.1 Actinomycetes bacterium | reverse complement strand
GCGCCGAACGCCTACGCGTCCCGGCGCTTGAGCAGCACGGCGGCGAGCGCCAGCAGGACCACGATCCAGGCCACCAGCACCCCGTAGCCCTGCCACGCGTTCAGCTGGATGCCCTCGCTCATCGAGTTGACGCTCGCGATCGTCTCGTCCGTCATCGTGATCCGCGAGCCCGCGCTCGAGGGCAGGAACGGCCTGATGTAGGTCAGCGGGTGCCACGGGATCGCGTTGACGGCGGTCTCGACCACCAGGAGCAGCCCGAACACCGTGGCCATGGCCGCGGCGGAGTGCCGCAGGAGGGCGCCCCACGCGAACGCGAAGAGCGCGATCCCGGTCAGGTAGAGCGCGTTGCCCGCGAGCGGGCGCAGGACCTCGGGCGAGCCCAGGTCGAGCGCGAGCGAGGAGCCGAGGATCGCGGTCTGGATCAGTGCCGCGACCGCGACCGTGAGCGCCGAGATCACCAGCGTGATGCCGCCGAGCACCGCGAGCTTGGACCACAGCACGGGCGTGCGACGAGGCTCCGCGGCGACGCTCGCGCGGATCATCCCGGTGGAGTACTCGCCGGTGATCGTGAGGATCCCCAGCACGACGAGCGCGAGCGAAGCGAAGTTCACGGCGATGAGGAACGGCATGAGCCCGGTCTCGTTGCCGCCCTCGCCCTGGCTGCGCAGCACCATGCTGATGAGCGAGACGAGCGCGATCATCGCGACCGCCATCAGCGACAACGTCCAGATCGTCGAGCGCACGGACCAGAACTTGATCCACTCGGCGCGGACCAGGTGCCCGAAGGTGACACGCGCGGCGGGCGCCGTGGGCGCGTAGGCCGGCGCGTCCGGTGTCGTGGTCATCGTGGTCATCGCGCAGCCTTCTCGTCGGAGGCCGGAGTCAGGCCCGAGTGGTACTCGACGGCGTCCTGCGTCAAGTTCATGTACGCGTCCTCGAGCGACCCCGCGACCGGGGTGAGCTCGTGGAGCGTCAGGCGGGCGGCCGCCGCGACGTCGCCGATCGCGGCCGCGGTCGGGCCGTGGACCTCCAGCAGGCCGGGCTCGAGTGCGCTGACGGTCACGTCGGGCGACGCCAGGAGCTCCGCGAGCTGCGTCGCCTGAGGGCTGCGCACGCGGACCGTCGTCTTCGTCGAGCGGCTGACGATGTCCGCGACCGGGCCGTCCGCGATGATCCGGCCACGCCCGATCACGATCAGGTGGTCGGCGGTGAGCGCCATCTCGCTCATCAGGTGCGACGACAAGAACACCGTGCGGCCCTGGGCGGCGAGGTGCTTGACGAGGTTGCGCACCCACAGCACGCCCTCGGGGTCCAGGCCGTTGACGGGCTCGTCGAGGATGAGCGTGCGCGGATCGCCGAGCATCGCGGCGGCGATCCCGAGCCGCTGGCCCATGCCGAGCGAGAACCCGCCGACGCGCTTCTTGGCGACCGTCTGCAGGCCGGTCATCTCGATGACCTCGTCGACGCGCTTCTCGCCGAACCCGTGGGTCGCGGCCAGGGCGCGCAGGTGGTTGCGCGCGCTGCGCCCGGTGTGGACCGCGCGGGCCTCGAGCAGCGCGCCCACCTCCGCGAGCGGCGCGCGGTGCTGCGCGTAGGGCTTGCCGTTGACGGTGACCGCGCCGTGCGTGGGGCGGTCGAGGCCGACGATCATGCGCATCGTCGTCGACTTGCCCGCGCCGTTGGGGCCGAGGAAGCCGGTCACGGAGCCTGGTTGGACCGTGAAGCTGATGCCGTCGACCGCGGTCTTCGAGCCGTACCTCTTGGTGAGGCCTTGTGCCTCGATCATGTTCGCGTCCTGTTCGTCGGGGAGCGGACCCTGGCGACCCTATGCGGTGGCGCCGACACGTGGCATCCGTCTATGGGAGTACGCGCCCCTGATCCGACCCGGGTCTTCACCCTGAGAGCCCCCTGAGGGCCCCCACTCCGGCGCCGGAGATCCACAGGCTCGGCCGGGAACGCCCCGCGGGCGCCGAGCGTTCGGCACAATGACACGACGACCAGCGCGCGGAACGTCCGCGGCGCGTGGCCAACGGAGGATGACGTGGCGAACCCGGTCTTCAGCAATAGTCCGGTCTTCGGCGAGCCCCGCGACAAGGGCGGCCGCACTCTGGCGCCCGAGTCGACGGTGGACGCCGCGACGCTCGAGGACCTGTACGCGGCGCCGTCCGCGACCAGCCGGGACACCGGCCGGCTCACCTATGACGACGTGATCGTCAAGACGGGCGGGCTGCTCGCGCTGCTCGTCGTGGTGGGCGCCGCGACGTGGGTGCTGATGCCCGGGCTGTGGTTCGTGGGCGCGATCGTCGGCCTGGTGCTCGGCCTGGTCAACGCCTTCAAGCGTGAGCCGAGCCCGGTGCTCATCACCCTGTACACGGTCGCGCAGGGCGTGTTCCTCGGTGGCATCAGCGCGTTCTACGAGGCGGCGTACAACGGCATCGTCGGGCAGGCGGTGCTCGCGACCCTCGCGGTGTTCGCCACCTCGCTGTTCCTGTTCCGCTCCGGCAAGGTGCGCGTCACTCCGAAGTTCACGCGCGGGCTGCTGCTCGGGCTCGTCGGCTACCTGGTGTTCTCGCTGCTCAACGTCGTGCTGATGCTGTTCAGGGTCGGCGGGGGCGAGTTCGGGCCGCTGCGCTCGGGCTGGCTCGGCATCGCCGTCGGGCTGCTCGCGGTGGGCCTGGCCGCCGCGAGCCTGATCGTCGACTTCGACTCGATCAAGCGCGGCGTGGACGCGGGCGTTCCCGCCAAGCTCGCGTGGTCCGCCGCGTTCGGCCTGATCGTGACGCTCGTGTGGCTCTACCTCGAGCTCCTGCGCATCCTGGCGATCTTCCGGAACTAGCACGACACACAGCGGTACCCACAGCGGTACTGACAGCGGCACCCACGGCTACACCTCCTGCGCGCCGTCGCCCTTCTCGGGCGGCGGCGCGCAGTAGCGTCCAGCGGTGGCCATCTACGACCTGCCCCTGCCCGAGCTGCGCGGCTATGCGCCGGAGCTCGACGAGCCCGCAGACTTCGACGACTTCTGGGCCCACACGCTCGACGACGCGCGCCGCCACGACGTGCTCCTCGACGCGCGCCCGCACGACACCGCGCTGCGGCTCATCGAGACCACCGACCTGACGTTCGCCGGATTCGGCGGCCAGCCGGTCCGCGCGTGGGTGACGCGCCCCGCGGGTTCCTCGTCCGAGGCCTTGCCGGCGGTCGTCGAGTTCGTCGGCTACGGCGGTGGCCGCGGCTTCGCGCACGAGCACCTGGCGTGGGCCGCGGCCGGCTACGTGCACCTGCTGATGGACACCCGCGGGCAGGGCTCGACGTGGGGGAACGGCGGCCACACGCCCGACGACGGCCCCACGGGCCCCGCCGCGCCCGGCGTCATGACCCGCGGCATCGAGTCACCCGAGACGCACTACTACCGCCGTCTCATGACGGATGCGGTGCGGGCGGTCGACGCCGTCCGCGCGCTCCCCGGAGTCGACCCCGCACGGGTCGCGGTCGCAGGGATCAGCCAGGGCGGGGGCCTCGCGCTCGCGGCCGCGGGGCTCTCGTCGGGCCTGGTGGCCGCGATGCCGGACGTGCCGTTCCTGTGCCACTACCGCCGCGCCGTCGACGTCACCGACGGCTTCCCGTTCGGGGAGATCGTGCAGTACCTCGCGGTGCACCGGGACCGGGTCGAGCAGACGTTCCGCACCCTGTCCTACTTCGACGGTGTCCACCTGGGCCGCAGGGCGTCCGCGCCCGCGCTGTTCTCGGTCGCGTTGCGCGATCCGATCTGCCCGCCGTCCACGGTGTTCGCCGCTCTCAACCACTACGGCTCGCTCGCGCCTGCGCGCCCGGCCGCTGGGATCGAGGTGTACGAGTTCAACCAGCACGAGGGCGGCCAGGGCCACCAGCTCGACCGGCAGCTGCGCTGGCTGGGCGCGCTCGTCGCCGGCTGAACGCGACCTGTGTCAGCCGTGTGGGGCACGATGGAGCGCGTGCCTCCGGACGGGGGCGCGCGATCGAGTTGAAGGAGCCATCCCATGTCCGCTGCCCTGCCCGAGGTCTCGGGTTCGTTCGGCCAGAAGCCGGCGCTCACGTTCCCCGCCCAGGCGGCGTCCGGCGAGCTCGAGGTCAAGGTCCTGTCGCAGGGGTCCGGTGACGTCGTCGAGGCCGGGGACGACCTGACGGCCCACTACCTCGGCCAGTCCTGGGGCGGCGGTGTCTTCGACAACTCGTACGACCGCGGCGGCCCCGCGACGTTCCCGATCGGCGTCGGCGCCGTGATCGCGGGCTGGGACGACGGCCTCGTGGGCAAGCAGGTCGGCTCGCGCGTGCTGCTGTCGATCCCGGCGCACCTCGGCTACGGCGACCGCGGCGTCCCGCAGGCGGGGATCGCGGGCGGCGCCACTCTCGTGTTCGTCGTCGACATCGTCGGCACCTCCCGCTGACCACCACGCGGTAGGCGTACGCCCGGCGCGCCGGGCGTACGCCTGCGTCTGGCGGCGGTGCGCCCGGCGCGGCCGGGGGCCCCACTTCGGCGCGGAGGCTTGACGAACGCCCCTGACGTGCGGCGAAGGTAGGCGCATGCCCGCCCTCGACGAGTACGCGCGCCACAGCGCGTTCAGCGACCCCCGCGCCGCCACCGACGCGTTCCTGGCGCTCGCGCCGGAGCCCGCGGCCCTCCAGCGTGCCGCGACCGCGGCGATCATCCACTACCGCGCGTATGCCGACGAGCTCGTCGACGCGCAGGCGTGGGACATCGAGCTGCGCTGGCTCGACCAGATCGCGGCGTGCGCCCAAAGCCGGCAGCCCGGCCCCCTCGACGCCGCGCGTGAGCCGGGCAAGCGGGTCGCGGGCTGCTGCCGGGACCACACGTTGTTCTGCCTGGGCGCGTTGCGCTCGCACGGCATCCCGGCGCGCTCCCGCATCGGGTTCTGCGGGTACTTCGCCCCGCCCTTCCACCATGACCACGTGATCGTCGAGTGGTGGGACGGGACCCGGTGGACGCGGTTCGACCCGGAGCTGGGGGATGGCCCCTGGCCGTTCGACACACGCGACATCCCGTCAGGCGTCGGCTCGCCGTTCGAGACGGCGGCCGAGGTGTGGCAGGAGCTCCGCGCGGGCCGCGCGGACGGCTCGACCTACGGCGTCGCGCCGGAGCTGCCCGAGCTGTGCGGCAGGGAGTTCGTCCGCGAGTACGTGTTCCTGGAGCTCGCGCACCGCCAGCGCGACGAGCTCCTGTTGTGGGACATGTTCGGCGCGAGCCTTCCGGCGGGCGTCGAGCCGGTGGGCCACGCGACGTTCCTGCGGGACGACGACGCGCTCGACGCGCTGGCGGACGAGGTCGCCGCGTTGCTCGTCGCGGCCGACGCGGGCGACGGCGCCGCCGAGGCCGAGCTCGAGCGCCGCTACGCCACCGACGCGCGGCTGAACCCGAGCGGCGGCGTCGTCACGGTGTCCCCCGCGGGGCGCGTCGGCGACCCGGACCTCGCCGCGCGGGTGAACCGCTGGCGGGCGTAGCCGTCGGCTTCGCTGTCACTCGGACGGGTGATCTGGACCCCGGTCCTACGCCGCGTGGACATCAGTTCGCACGGCGCCGAACCGGGCAATAGCGTCGTGCCAGGCAACCGGGGGGACTCGGCTGCCGCAGGCCTTTGCCGAGGCCGTCGCGCCGGCCACGGGGGACCGCAGCGCGACGGGCTGGGGTGGGCGGCCGGCGTAGGGGCACGTCCGGCCGCCCACCCGCACCCCACCCGCGCGGCGCGTCCATCCAACGCCCGCGCGGGCCCCGGGTGCGCTTGGCCGACCGAACCCGCCCGGGGCGCTACGCGCCCGTGGGGCGCGGGCAGGAGACGCCCGTGCCGCCCAGTCCGCAGTAGCCGTCCGGGTTCTTGTCGAGGTACTGCTGGTGGTAGTCCTCGGCGTAGTAGAACGTCCCGGCCTCGGACGCGGGCCGCACCTCGGTGGTGATGGCGCCGTAGCCCGAGCGGGTCAGCCGCGGCTGGTACTCGGCGAGCGTGCGGGCCACGGCCTGCGCCTGCTCGTCGCTCGTCGTGTACACCGCGGAGCGGTACTGGGTGCCGACGTCGTTGCCCTGGCGGTACCCCTGCGTCGGGTCGTGCGACTCCCAGAACCGGCGCAGCAGCTCGTCGTGCGAGATGACCGCGGGATCGTAGGCGACGAGCACGGCCTCGGTGTGCCCGGTCAGGCCCGTGCAGACCTCCTGGTAGGTGGGGTAGGGCGTGAACCCGCCCTGGTAGCCGACGGCCGTCGTCACGACGCCCGGGAGCTGCCACATCGCGCGCTCGGCGCCCCAGAAGCACCCCATCGCGACGAAGAGCTCCGCGGTTCCGGCGGGCCACGGCCCGGCCAGCGCGGTGCCCAGCACGGTGTGGGTGGCCGGGACGGTGTAGGCGTACGACGACCGGCCCGCGAGCGCGCGCTCCTCGTCGACCATCGTGGACTTCAAGGCGGATCCGAACAGCCAGTTCATGGTGGCTCCTCTCCGAGCAGGGCACGGGCGCGCCGGTCGGCGCCGCCGCTCGTGCCACTTCGGCCAGCACAACCCGATTGCCGCGTCGCGTGTTCCCGGCATGCCCGCCCCGCCGAACGTAGCCTGTCCCGGTGACGACGACGCCAACCTCGAACGAGCCGGCCGGCGCCCCGACGGGCCCCGCCGCCGTGCTCGACGACGAACGCCCGCGGCGCGCCGTGGACTCCGTGCCGATCTCGGTGCAGCGGACCGCGGAGTGGTCGTGGCGGCTGCTGCTGATCGTCGCGGTGGCCGCGGTGATCGCCGCCGCGATCTCCTACCTCCGCGTGGTGATCGTGCCGGTCGCGATCGCGTTGCTGCTCACCGTGCTGCTGCACCCGCTCGTGGGGTGGCTGCACCGCAGGCTGCGGCTCGGCCGGGGCGCCGCGTCGGGCGTCGCGGTGGGCGGGCTGGTCGTCGTCGTGCTGGGGATGCTGTTCCTGGCCGGCAACCAGGTGGTCAAGGGCATCGCGGACTTGTGGTCGCAGGCGTCCGAGGGCTTCGCGAAGGTGCTCGACTGGCTCGCGACGGGCCCGTTGCAGCTCTCCACCGCGGACCTGCAGGAATGGCTCGACAAGCTGCAGAAGGCAGGCTCGGACAACTCCGACCAGCTCGTCTCGGGCGCGTTGCATGCGACGGTGACGATCGGGCACGTCGCGGCCGGTGCGGTCGTGGCGTTGTTCTGCACGTTCTTCTTCCTGCTCGACGGCCGGGCCATCTGGTCGTGGGTCGTCGGGCTGCTGCCGCGTGCGTCACGCGAGCAGGTGCACCAGGCCGCGCGCCGCGGTGTCGTGACGCTCGGCGCCTACACGCGCACCCAGATCCTGGTGGCGGCGGTCGACGCCACCGGCATCGGCATCGGCGCCGCGATCTTGCAGGTGCCGCTCGCGCTGCCCCTCGCGATCCTGGTGTTCCTGGGCTCGTTCATCCCGATCGTCGGCGCCGTGGTCACGGGCGCGGTCGCGGTGCTCGTCGCGCTGGTGGCGCACGGGCCCGTGGTGGCGCTGCTCATGCTGGGCGTCGTCCTGCTGGTGCAGCAGCTCGAGGGGCACGTGCTGCAGCCGTTCCTCATGGGCCACGCGGTCTCGCTGCACCCGGTGGCTGTGCTGCTCTCGGTGGCGGCCGGCTCGTTCGTGGCGGGCATCCTGGGCGCGTTGTTCGCGGTGCCGATCGTCGCGGTGGTCAACACCGTGGTGCTGTACCTGCACGGCCACGACAAGTTCCCGCAGCTCGGCACCGACGACCACGTGACGGTGCGCGGCCGCGGCCACCCGATCCTCGACCGCGCGATCGCGCAGGTCGAGGAGGACGACGAGGACGACGAGGTGCGCGCGTGACCACGATCCACGACATCCGGCGGGCGGCGGCCCTGCTCGACGGGGTCGCCGAGCGCACCCCGTTGGAGACGAGCCGCGCGCTGTCGACGATCGCCGGCGCCCCGGTGCTGCTGAAGTGCGAGAACCTGCAGCGCGCCGGGTCGTTCAAGATCCGCGGCGCGTACACGCGCATGTCCGGGCTGAGCGCCGACGAGCGCGCGCGAGGTGTCGTCGCGGCCAGCGCCGGCAACCACGCGCAGGGTGTCGCGCTCGCGGCCCAGCTCCTGGGGATCGACGCGGTCGTCTACATGCCGGTCGACGCCGCGCTGCCCAAGGTGGCCGCGACGCGCGAGTACGGCGCGCGGGTCGAGCTCACGGGCTCCAGCGTCGAGGAGGCGCTCGAGCACGCGCGGGCCTACGCCGAGCGCACCGGCGCCGTGCTGATCCACCCGTTCGACCATGAGGACGTCGTCGCCGGGCAGGGCACGGTGGGCCTGGAGATCGTCGAGCAGTGTCCGGACGTGCGCACGGTGCTCGTGCCGGTGGGCGGCGGCGGGCTGGCCGCGGGGATCGTCACCGCGCTCGCGGCGGTGAAGCCTGACGTGCGGGTGGTCGGGGTGCAGGCCGCGCACGCCGCGGCGTACCCCGCGTCGCTGGCGGCGGGCTCGCCGCAGCGCGCCCCGGAGC
>JAEWOA010000105.1 GCA_023461115.1 Actinomycetes bacterium | reverse complement strand
GCCTTGTCGTCGGCGCCGTCGGCGCGGGGCGCCCGCGTGACTGCGGCCAGCGCCGCGACGTCGTCCTGCGCGATGTCCGCCGGGGCCCGCTCGGTCCAGGTGGCGACGCCGATCGCCAGCGACGTGGGGGCGATGCCGTAACGCTGCTCGTAGGCGGCGGCGCGGGCGCCCACAGCCCGCGCGCGGCGGCGGGCCGTGGCCAGCGCGGCGCCCTCGCGGACCAGGTTGGACAGCCGTGTCTCGCGGCCCGCGAACAGCTGGGCCATGCCGGACGGGTGCGCGGCCGAGAGGTCGAGCGCGGCGTCGCCGAGCAGGTCGATGTCCGCGAGCGTCGAGCCGCCCGCCGCCTCGACGAGGGCAGCGCGCCATGTCGCCACGGCGCCCTCGATGAGCTCGGTCGGCGACGGTGGCGCGACGAGCGTGATGGGCGTGGCGTCGGACGTGGGTGCGTCGTCGGGAGCCTCGTCGGGTCCCGAGCCGGGGGTGCGCGCGGGAACGGTCACGCAGCGACGGTAACCGGGCCTGTCGGCCCGCCCGGGTCAGACGCGCCGACGACCCCCGACCCCACCCCGGTTCTCGCGCCCACACCGACCCCGCCCGGCGGGGGTGGGCTGGGACGACGAAGGCCGACCGCGGATGTATCGCGGTCGGCCTTCGGACGTGAGAACGGTGCGCACCGCGCAGGGGGCAGGCGATGCGCACCGTCGAGAGAGAGTCTGCGACACAACTAGGTTTCTGGTCAACTGTCCAAGGGCTCGGAGTTTCAGGTAAACGTGGAAACGATGCCGCACCCGCGAGCAGGCGTCGCGGCGCGCGGTGCCGGGTGTCGACTGACGTGCGAAAACGTTGTCGCAAACCCCTGCCGGACGGCCCGCGGATGTGGCGCGCGTCTCACCCGCACGGGTGTCGCACGCCGTCAGAGCACCGGCGCGCGCGCGTCACGCCGCAGCGGCCCGACGGCCCCGCAGCGGCGCCCGTGGCGAGCCCTCGGTCGGCTCAGTACGCGACCGTGAACCGCGCGCGTCGGTGCGCCGGGCGCTCGATCTCGTCGACGAGCGCGAGCGCGAAGTCGACTCCCGAGATGAAGGAGCGGCCCTCGTCGTCGGACAGCAGCAGCTCGCCGCCCACGCGGTAGGCGCCCACCGGCTCACCGGGCGCGTACGCCCCGTAGCCGCCGGCCGGGCTGGCGAAGAACCAGTCGAGGCGCTCGTCGGACGCGCGCAGGTCCGCGAGCACGTCGGTCAGCTCCAGCGCCTCGGGCTTGAAGGAGTCCGGGAACTGCGGGGTGTCGAGCAGGCGCGGCCCGCCCTCGGCCACCAGGAGCGAGCCCGCGCCGCCCACGACGCCCAGCCGCGTCCCGTGCTCGGCCGCGAGCCCCGCGAGCTCGGCGACGAGCCCCCGCAGCTCACCCGCGAGCGGGCCACGCGGCGCGAGCGTCTCGACGACCACGTCGGCGCGAGTCACCGCGTCGAGCAGCGCGGACCGGTCCGCCAGCACGTCGACGGCCACGTACTGCACGCCATCGACCGGCTGGGCGGGGAGGTGCCGCGCGTACGCCGTGACCTGGTGGCCGCGCGCGGCGGCCTCGCGTGCCACGTTGCCTCCGGTGTAGCCGGTACCACCGAGTACCACGATCCGTGCCATTGCGCGCTCCTTCGTCGGGCCGTCCGGCTGGCGCTTCCGCCGCCTGGGTAGGTCAACCAGGGAGTGCTGGCTGCCGCTTCCCCACGTTCGGGTGACTCTCGGCACACCCGCCGGCGTCAGCCCAGGCCGGCGTCGGCGAGCGCGTCGCTCAGGAGCGCGACGAGGGTCTCGAGCTGCACGTCGGTCGTCGAGCCGTCCACGTCCTGTGCCCCATCGAGCGCCCGGGCCGCCAGCGCGGACTTGCTGTCGATGAGCTCGGCGATCTTGGCGTCGATGGTCTGCGCCGCGATGATCCGCCAGGCCGTGACGGGCTGGTCCTGGCCGATGCGGTGGATGCGGTCGATGGCCTGGGTCTGCTCGGCGTCCGTCCAGGACAGCTCCGCGAGCACCAGGTTGGACGCGACCTGCAGGTTCAGGCCCACGCCCGCGGCCATGAGCGAGCACACCACGATCGAGACGTCCGGGTCCTCCACGAACGCCTTGACGTTCTTGTCGCGAGTCCTGGTCGTCTGCTCGCCGCGGATCGACGCGTACTTGATGCCGCGCTCGGCGAAGCTCTTCTCGGCGGCGTCCATGACGTCCACGTGCCGCGCGAAGAACACGACCTTGCCGACGTTGCGCGCGAGCTGTGCGGCGTAGTCCGCGGCCAGCCCGGCCTTGGCCTGGCCGATGCGCCGGACCATGGTGAAGACGTTCTCGCCGCCCGCCTTCTCGCTCGAGTCCTTGAGCTCGGCGGCGGCCACGCGGCGCACCAGGTCGAGGTCGATGCCCTCGACGACGGCGCCGTTGCCCCGCGCGAACTCCACCGCCGAGCGGTACCGCCCGACCAGGCGCTCGGTGAGCGCCGCCTCGGCCGCGCGGATCGAGCGGCCGACGGCGCCGTCGAGCTCCACCGGCAGGTCGGCCACGCGGCGCGCGGGGATGTCGGCGACGACGTCGACCTTGCGACGACGCACGATGCCCATGTCGATCACGCTGGTGCGCGCCGCGGAGTAGAAGCCCGGGTCGACCGGGGTGAGGCCCGTGTCCTCGAGCGAGGTCATCAGCTTGCCGAGCGGCTTGGTGTCGTCGATCCAGCCGAGGAACTGCCAGATGGCCCGGAAGTCCTCGATGTCGTTGATCAGCGGTGTGCCCGTCAGGGCCATGAGCAGCGGCTTGGTGGTGCGCTCCCGGATCCGCTCGGAGATCGCCAGGACGTGCTGCGAGCGCTGCGACGACTTGTTCTTGATGAAGTGCGCCTCGTCGACGACCATCCCCCGGAACCCCAGGTTGCCCAGCCAGCCGACGTGCCGGTCGAGGATGTCGTAGTTCATGATCACGACGTCCGCGAACGCGTCGACGTCGCCGCCGTCTCCGTGCACCACGGTGGCGTTGCGCAGCGGGGTCCACAGCCCCACCTCGTGCGCCCAGTTGGTCTTCACCACGTTGGGCACGACGACGAGCAGCGGGAACGCGTCCGCCGCCTGCGCCGCGAGCAGTGCTTGCGCGGTCTTGCCGAGGCCGGGCTCGTCGGCGAGCAGGAAGGTGCGGTGGCCACGCGCGGCGGCCTCGACGACCTTCGCCTGGTGCGGCATGAGCTCACGGCCCAGCGGCGCGAAGAACGAGCGCGGCTCGGGCAGCGCCATGCACGCGGGCCGCCCGTCCGCGGCGCGCTCGAACGAGTTGAACAGTGGATCGAGCAGCTCCCAGCCGGCGAGTCGTCGGGCGCGCGCCGCGAGCCGCTCGGCGGCGCCCTCGAAGTCGGGCGCCAGGAACGGGTTGGCCAACTGGCGCGCGCGCACCGACTGCGGGACCACCTGCGCCGTCGTCGTGGCCTGCGCCCGCACGACCGGCGGCGCCGGCTCCGGCTCGTCGGGCACCTCGAGCCCGCCCGCGCGCATCAACGAGGCCTTGTACTCGCGCGCCGCTGCGGACACGCGGGCGTCGTCGGCGAGCAGCGCCAGCAGGGAGGTGTCCCGCGCGGCGGTCTTGGCGAGCTGCGTCGCGATGCCGTCGAGCCGCTTGAGCTGCTCGCCCCGCTTGGCGGAGGTCAGGCCATCGTCGGCCATCACCCGCGCGCGCTCCTCGCGCATCAGCAGCGCGACCACCTGGAACTTGGTGCGCCACACGGGCTGCGTCGGCGGCCGCTGCACCACGCGGTCGATGTCGCTCGCGACCTCGGCGATCACGGGGATGAGCCCCTGCTCGGCGGGACGCGCCGCGGTGCGGCGCTGACCGCCGCCCGAGCGCGCGCGGCCCGACCCTCGTTCGCCTGGTCGTGCCACTGCTCCTCCTTCGTTCACGCGTCCAGCACTCGCGGCGCGGCGCGCCATTCCCCGCGCCAGCGCCCGGGACATCCGGGCACCCGGCGCTCGAGCGGAGAGCCCGCCTTCGCGCGCGCCGGCGTGCGACGAATGGCGACCAGCCGGTCGCGCCCGCGCCCGGCTGCCTTCATCCGCGTCCACGTCATGGTCTGTCCGTGGGCGACGACCCGAGCACAAGCCGGCCGGGCCTGACGAGAACCCTGCGGCCACTACGTCCTTGCTCCGGAACCGAGGACCGGAAGGACCAGGCTCAGGATACGTCGCACGTCCAGCCATTCCGTCGCCGCAACGCGTGAGGTTGTCGGCCGGGTCGCGGTACGGTGGTGGCATAGTGATGCCACGGAGGCGATTATGGCGACGATGTCGTTGAGGATGACGGACGACGAGGCCGCGCTCCTGCGCCGGCTCGCCGAGCACGAGCACCGGTCCATGAACGAGATGGCCATCGTCGCCATTCGCAGGCTCGCGCAGTCGACCCTCGTCGAGGAGGCGTACGACGACGCCCTCCACCGCGTCCTCGAGCGCGATGCCGAGTTGCTCGACCGCCTCTCCCAGTGACGACGTTCCGGTACCCGACCGCCGACACCGCGCGCAGGTTCTGCGAGGCGCTCGGACTCAGCATCCGCGACCCTGGCTCGCTCGCGTCCGCCGTCGCTCGTCCGTCGCAAGTCGTCTGGGGTACCGAGGCCTACGTCGGCATCCACGCCAAGGGTGCGGCGCTGCTCGACGCCATCAACCGCTCCCACCCGCTGCACGACGGGAACAAGCGCCTTTCTTGGCTGCTCGTCGCCACGTTCTACGAGGTCAACGGCCACCCCCTGACGGTCGACCCCGTCGAGGGTGACGAGTTCATCCGGACCGTAGGCGGCGACGAGCACCTCGACCTCACGCTGATCGCCGACTGGCTCGAGGCCCACTGCACGCCCCGTCACGCCGAGGAAGCTCCCCAGTAGCGGTACCCGGTCGTCACATTGTGGTTTTCCGCCGTCCGCCGGCGGCGGAGCACGCGGATTCACGGAACGCCGTCACAGCCCTGCGCCGGACGCTTGGCGACGCGGCCAGGCACGGTCGGACCTGTCAACGCACTGTGCGCCTGGGCAGATTCGAACTGCCGACACCCGCTTTAGGAGAGCGGTGCTCTATCCCCTGAGCTACAGGCGCGAGGACCGCGAGCGTGGTCCGTGGGGATCGTACAGGTCTCATGGTGTCACTCCGCCGACCCCAGGCGCGGCGTCGGCGCTACATCGACAGTTCGACGAGACCGATTCCGGGCTGGTCGTGACCACGCAAGGCCTACGGGCAGGGGATCGGCTTCCAGGTCTTGCCACCCGGGGCGTAAGCCCGGCAGCCCGTGTAGCCAGAGCCACCCGACGAGCCACCGCTCGTCGACTTCTTCGGCTTCGACTTGGCGGCAGGCTTCTTCGCGGCCTTCGCCTTCGCGGCGGCCTTCGCCTTCGCGGCAGCCTTCGCCTCTGCCTTGACGCGGGCGGCCTCGGCCTGCGCGGCCTTCTGTGCGGCTGCCTTTTCCGCTGCCGCCTTCTCCGCTGCTGCCTTCTCCGCCGCCGCCTTCGCCTCCGCGGCCTTCCGCTCGAGTTCCGCGCGGGCGCTCTCGAGGGCGCCCGCGCGCTCGGTCAACTCTGTGGAGCGCCGCTCCACCTCTTGCGACCACCCGTGCAGGCGCTCGGGCGTGAACGCGGCCGTTCGAGCCGCGTCGTGCAACGCGTCATCCATGGCGTGCGCCGCAGCAAGCGCCGCGGCGACGGTCACCATGAGCGCGTCCGCCTCCTGCGGGGACGCAGGCTGCGCTCCCATCGCCACCTCGCCGACAGCCGACTGCATGGCTGCCACCTGGGCGGGGAGCGTGCAGGCGTGGGACTCGTCGTAGAGCCCGCGCCCCGCGGCCTCGGCCTGTTCCTGGGCCTGGCGTACCTCGTCGTAGAAACGGTGGTTGGGCTCGACGACCAACGCGACCCCCAGGCCGTCGCGGGCGATCTCGGCGTTGAGGAGCGAGCCGTCGAGGAACACCCCCGCGAGCAGTCTGCCGTACCGGTCCCGGCGCTCCGTGTCGTACTCCAGCCGCACGGACGAGCCCTTCGGCGCCAACCGCCGCAGCTGCTCGGATGCCTCGGTGCCCAGGCACTCGACGGGCTTGTCGGGGTCGACGCTCTCGGGCGCGTTGACGTTCAGCAGCCGCACGCGCTCGGAGCGCCCATCGATCGTCACGTCGAGGGTGTCCCCGTCGACAACCCGCTCGATGACGGCGCGCTCGCCGCCGCCCGTGCTCGCCACCGCGACGACGCCACTACCGACGACGGCCACAGCCGCCGCTGTCGTGACGACCTTGCCCAACACCGGCAGACCGGCGAACCACCCGAACACAGCACTCCTTGAGGCACCTACTACGCCGACTCCACTCGGCGCGGCGGCCAGAAGACTGTACCGAGCGTGCGGCGCTCGTTCTGCATGCGGTCGCCTCGGGGTGCCGACCGCGAGCCGCTGCTCCACCACGAGTAGCGGATCAGTCAGCGGCCCCCGGCGCCTGGTAGAAGTTGCGCTCCCAGCGGTGGCGGGTGATCACGGCGCGCTGCTGGGGGGTGAGCCGTCGGCCGTCGCTCGTCGCGGCGTTGCGCTCGACGTTGCGGACCGTCCGCATGCCGGCGATCACGGTGGAGACCGCGGGGTGGTCCAGGACGTAGCGCAGGGCGGTGTCGGGCAGGTCGTCGGCCGCGATGCCGAGCTCCGACACCAGCGCGGTGACGTGCTCCTCGACGGCCGCCCGCCGCGATCCGCCGAAGAAGCGGTTCCGGAAGTCGCCGTCCGGGAAGGTCGACGACGCGGTGATCCGGCCGGTCAGCCCGCCCTCGTCGAGCGCGACGCGCACGATCACCCCGACGCCGTGCTCGGCGCACGCGGGCAGCAGCTCCGCCTCGGGCGCCTGGTGCCACGCGTTGTAGATCACCTGGATGGTGTCCACCGTGCCGCTGCGGACCAGGTCCAGCACGTTCGACGGCTGGTAGTCGTTCACCGAGACGCCGAAGAACCGGATCTTGCCCTCCTGCTTGAGGGCGGCGATGGTCTCGAGCCAGTCGCCGGAGCCCACCCACTCGTCGCTCCACACGTGGAACTGCAGGACGTCGAAGGCCTCCAGCCCGGACGCGGCCAGGCTCGTCTCCAGGCTCTCGCGGATGTGCGCGCCCGGGAACGCGTCGGAGGCGGCCACGCCACTGGGCGCGGGCCACATCATGTTCTTGGGCGGCACCTTCGTCGCCACCAGCACGTCCGGGTGGTCGCGCAGCACGCTGCCGACGATGCGCTCGCTCTCGCCGTACCCGCGCGCGGTGTCGACGAAGTTCACGCCGAGCTCGATGGCCCGACGCAAGGCGGCGAGTGACTCGTCTTCCTGGGCGCCGATCCACATCGAGGCGCCGATCCCCCAGGCGCCGTAGCCGATCTCGGACACCTTCAGGCCGGTGTTCCCCAGCGGGCGGTATTCCATGCGCACAGCCTCCCCCGACCACGACGCGGTGGCCACCGAGCACGCGAAGGCCGGGCCGCCAACGATGGGCGGCCCGGCCTTCGTCACGTCAGCGGCGCTCAGCCTTCTGCGGGCGCAGGCGGCGACGGCCGACGACGAGCAGCGCGCCCAGGCCGGCCAGCAGCGCGGCGAGGCCGGCGGCGGCCGCGACGGTCGCGCCCGTGGACGCGAGCACGCCCTCGACGAAGCCGCCGAGCGGGG
>JAEWOA010000104.1 GCA_023461115.1 Actinomycetes bacterium | reverse complement strand
GCGCGGACGCGCGTGGCCGGGCTCGTCGCCGACGGGCTCGCGGACGGGCGCGCCGCGCTGGGCGCGGGCGTCGACGAGCCGCGCGTGGTGCTGACCCGCCGGGGGCGGCTGCTCGCGGACCTCGTCGTCCGCTCGCTCGCCGCCTGATCCCGGCGGTCCCTACTTGATGAACCTGATGTTCACGGGGTAGCGGTACCACTCGAACTTGCTGACGGCGACGGCCGCGAGGATCTCGAACACGAGCGCCGCGATCCCGGCCGCGATCAGCACGAAGATGCCGACGACCACGAGCACCAGGATCGCGCCCACGATCGTCACGATCAGGAGCGTGAGCTGGAAGTTCAGCGACTCCTTGGCCTGGTCCTCCAGGAACGGCCCGCGGCCCTTGAACACGAGCCAGATGACCAACGGAGCGACGAAGCCGAGCCCGATCAGCGGGATCAGGTGCGCGAGGATCGCCCATGTCTTCTCCTCGTCCGGTCGCAACGGAGGCGAGAAAGGCCCAGGGTGGGGCGGTGGGGGCATGGGGCCCGGAGGCATCGTCACAGGGTTCTCCTCGTCGCGGCGGTTCCCGCCCAGGCTAGTGGCCCGCCTTCACGCCACGCGCACAGTTCCTTGACATGGCTTGACCGCTTCGGTTCGCTTCACTTGGGCGAACGGACTAAAGCCCAGGAAACGGAGAACGCTCATGAGCGACACCACCCCGCGGCCGGGCGACGAGCCCGAGCCCGTTCCCCCCGTGGCAGGCGGCGGACCCGCCGAGCCACCCGCAGTCCCGCCCGTGCCGCCGGCCGCGCCGTCGGACCCGCCACCGGCCGCGCCGCCCGTGCCGCCCAGCCAGCCGCCCTACGGTGCGCCTGCCGCAGGGGGCTACCCGCCGCCCGCCGGGGACTACCCGCCTCCGGCGTACAACGCGCCGCTGACCGCGCAGTCCCCGATCGGTGAGGCGATCTCGTGGGGCTGGAACAAGTTCACCAAGAACGGCGGCATCTTCGTCGGCGCCGGCCTGCTCTGGCTGCTCATCGGTGTCGCGGTCTACCTCGTGGTCATCGCGCTGGTCGGCGGGTTCTCCGCGATCGCGCCGACCAACAGCGACGGCTCGGTGCAAGCGGGCATCGGCTTCGGCTTCTCCGTCGCGCTGATCGTGGTCGGCGCCGCGCTCTCGCTGCTCGCCGCACTGGTCCAGGCGGTGTTCGTCCGGGCGTCGCTGCGCGTGACGTACGGACAGCGTGTGGGCCTGAAGGACTTCTTTGACTTCTCGAACGCCGGCCCGATCCTCGTCGCGGTCCTGCTGATCTGGGCGATCAACGTCGTCGTGTCGCTCGTGTCCTGGATCCCGGTGCTCGGGTGGGCGGTCGCGATCGTCGTCAACATCTTCGTGTTCTTCACGCTCTACTTCGTGATCGACAAGCAGCTCGGCGCCGTCGACGGGCTGAAGGCGAGCATCGCCCTGGTCCGCGCCAACTTCGGCAGCACCATCCTCTTCCTGCTGCTGTGCTACGCGATCCTCTTCGTCGGCGCGCTGCTGTGCGGGATCGGCCTGGTCGTCGCGGTGCCGGTGGTGCTGCTGGCGGCGGCGTACTTCTACCGCCGGCTCAACGGGGAGCCTGTCGCGGCCTGAGCGCCACGTGGCCCCGCCCGCGCAATTCGGGCGGGCGGGGCCGCGCGCGTCACGCGGTCACGAAGTCGATGAGCTCCTCGACCCGGCCCAGCAGGCTCGGCTCGAGGTCGGCGTACGTGCGGACCGAGCCGAGGATGCGCTGCCAGGCCCGCGCGACGTCGGCCTGCTGGTCGGCGGGCCAGCCGAGCTCGCGCAGGATGCCGCGCTTCCACTCGGTGCCGCGCTCGATGCGGGGCCACGCGGCCAGCCCGATCCGCTGCGGCCGCACGGCCTGCCATACGTCGACGTAGGGGTGGCCGAGCACCAGGACGGTTCCCGCGGGGGCGGCACGCAGGGCGTCGGCGGCGATGCGGCTCTCCTTGGAGTTCGGCACCAAATGGTCGACGAGCACGCCCACCTTGCGGTTGGCGTCGGGCGCGAAGTCCTCGAGCGCGTCGACCAGGTGGTCGACCCCGTCGAGCAGCTCGACGACGACGCCCTCGACGCGCAGGTCGTCGCCCCACACCTTCTCGACGAGCTCCGCATCGTGTTTGCCCTCCACCCAGATGCGGCTCCCACGGGCCACCCGGGCCCGCGCCTGCGGGACCGCGCGCGATCCGGACGCGGTCCTCGTCGGGGTCGCAGGCGCGCTCGCGCGCACGGGGGCGGTCAGCACGACGGGCTCGCCGTCCACCCAGAACCCCGGCCCGAGCGGGAACGTGCGGGTGCGGCCACGGCGGTCCTCGAGCACGACGACGTGCTGGCCGCCGGACTTCTCCACGCGCACCACGGCGCCGACCCAGCCGGTGGTCACCTCCTCGACCACCAGCCCCGACTCCGCGGCCTGGGGTCGCGAGCGGCGCGGCTGCCGGTGGTGGCCGGTGGGGCCGCCCCCCAGCACATCGGTCCCGTAGCGATCAGTCACCGCGCCACCCTAGGCATGCGGGAGAGGGCCGCGCGGGGACACGCCCGCTCATGGGCGCGCGGCGTTAGGATTGGCACTCGTCGTGGGCGAGTGCTACCACGACGGACCCAGTGACCACAGCCGCGGAGGGGGTGTCACATGGCGGACGACCGCAGGCTCGACGTGCTGCGAGCCATCGTCGAGGACTACGTCGCCACGAGTGAGCCCGTGGGCTCGCGCGCGCTCGTCGAGAGGCATGCGCTGGGCGTCTCGCCCGCGACCATCCGCAACGACATGGCGGCGCTCGAGGAGGGCGGGTACATCGCCCAACCGCACACCTCGGCCGGCCGCGTGCCCACCGACAAGGGCTACCGCGTGTTCGTCGACCGCCTGACCACGGTCAAACCGCTGTCCGCGCCGGAGAAGCGCGCGATCGGCGTGTTCCTGGAGGACGCGGTCGACCTCGACGACGTCGTGGACCGCGCCGTCCGGCTGCTCGCGCAGCTCACGCAGCAGGTCGCGGTCGTGCAGTACCCGTCGTTGCGGCGCTCGGCGCTGCGGCACATCGAGTTGGTGCCCGTGGGCGCGCGCCACCTGCTCGTCGTGCTCATCACCGACACCGGGCGCGTCGAGCAGCGCACGCTCGAGGCCGCGGCGGACTTGGACGCGGCCGTCGTCGCCCGCCTACGGCTCGCGCTCAACGCCGGCGCCGCCGGGCGGCGCCTCTCGGAGCTCGCGACGTCGCTCGCCGGGCTCGAGGACGCGTTCGACGAGGCCAGCGCGCCGCTCGTGCAGGCGGTCGTGCGGATCGTGGAGGAGACGCTCGCGCAGGACGTCGAGGAGCGCGTGGTGCTCGCAGGAACGGCGAACCTCGCGCGCACCGGCGGGATCGACTTCGCGCGCACCATCGGCCCGGTGCTCGAGGCGCTCGAGGAGCAGGTGGTGCTGTTGCGACTGCTGGGGGAGATGGCCGAGGACGCCACGGCCGTCTCGGTGCGCATCGGCCGCGAGACCCAGCACGACGGGCTGGTCGAGACGAGCTTCGTCACCAGCGGGTACGGCGACGAGCACGGCGCGTCGGTGGCCCGCGTGGGCGCCATCGGTCCGCTCCGCATGGACTACCCGGGGACGATGGCGTCGGTGCGCGCCGTCGCCCGGTACCTGACCCGCATCCTCGCGGGGTAGGCGTCAGCCCCCGCGACCAGGACGACGAGCACGACCCCGCGCCTGCGGGCCAGCCAGGAAGCGAGACCCAGTGACCGACTACTACGAGGTCCTCGGAGTGCCGCGTGACGCGACGCCCGAGCAGATCAAGAAGGCGTACCGCAAGCTCGCGCGGGAGCACCACCCCGACGTCGCGGGCGAGGACCCGGGCGCCGAGGAGCGGTTCAAGGACGTCTCGCGCGCGTACGACGTGCTCGGCAACCCCGAGAAGCGCCGGCAGTACGACCTGGGCGGCGACCCCGCGGGGCCGGGCGGCGGATTCGGCGGCGGGTTCGGCTTCCAGGACATCTTCGAGACGTTCTTCGGCGCCGCCGCGGGCGGCCAGCAGCGCGGCCCGGCGCCGCGCGCGCGACGCGGCCAGGACGGGCTGGTGCGGATCGACCTCGACCTCGCCGACGTCACGTTCGGCGTGCACAAGGAGGTCCCGGTCGACACCGCGGTGCTGTGCCCGACGTGCGGCGGGTCGTGCTGCCGCCCGGGCACCAGCCCCGTGACCTGCGCGGTCTGCCACGGACGCGGCACGGTGCAGCGCGTCGCGCGCTCGTTCCTGGGCCAGGTGATGACGACGCAGCCGTGCGCGGCATGCCACGGCTTCGGCACGAACATCCCCGAGCCCTGCACCGAGTGCGCCGGCGAGGGCCGCGTGCGCTCACGCCGCACTCTGGGCGTCGACGTCCCCGCGGGCGTCGAGAACGGCGTGCGCATCAAGCTCACCGGCCAGGGCGAGGTCGGCCCCGCCGGCGGCCCGGCCGGAGACGTGTACCTCGAGGTGCGGGAGCGCCGGCACGAGACCTTCGTGCGGCGCGGCGACGACCTGCACGCGACGCTCCAGGTCCCGATGACGGCGGCGGCGCTGGGCACGGTCCTGACGCTCGACACCCTCGACGGCGAACGCGAGGTGGACATCCGGCCTGGCACGCAGCCCGAGCAGGTCGTCACGCTCAAGGGCCTGGGCGTCGGCCACCTGCACGTCGGCGGGCGCGGCGACCTGCACGTGCACGTCGACGTCGCGGTGCCCACGGGGCTCGACGACGAGCAGGCGGCCCTGCTGCGCCAGCTCGCCGCGCTCCGCGGCGAGGAGCGGCCCGAAGCACGGCTCGCCGCCGCGCACACCGGCGTGTTCGGCAAGCTGCGCGACAAGCTCTCGGGCCGATGACCGCGCCCGTCTTCGTCGTCGAGCCGGGCCGGCTCGACGGTGTGGGCGTGGGCGGGGCGTTCCTCCTGGACGGATCCGAGGGCCGTCATGCGGGTGTGGTGCAGCGCCGCGGGGTCGGCGAGCGCGTCGACGTGGTGGACGGCGCGGGCGTGCGGCTCGTCGGGGTCGTGTCGGCCGTCGGCGCTGACGGCGTGACGCTCTCGGCGCTCGAGGTCGTGCGCGAGGCCGTGCCCGCGCCGCGGCTCGTGCTCGTGCAGGCGCTCGCGAAGGGCGACCGCGACGAGCTCGCGGTGCAGACGTCGTGCGAGCTCGGCGTCGACGAGGTCGTGCCGTGGCAGGCGGGGCGCAGCATCTCCCGCTGGGAGGGCGCGAAGGCCGTCAAGGGGCGCGAGCGCTGGGCGTCCATCGTGCGGGAGGCCGCCAAGCAGGCGCATCGCGCCTGGGTTCCGCCCGTCGCCGAGCCCGTGACGACCGCGCAGCTCATCCGTCGCAGCGAGGGCGCGCGGATGCTGGTACTCGAC
>JAEWOA010000103.1 GCA_023461115.1 Actinomycetes bacterium | reverse complement strand
AGGAGATCGTCGGCGAGCTCACCGACGAGCACGACCCGAGCGCGCCGACCGTCGAGGACCTGGGCGACGGCGTGTTCCGCGTCCCCGCCCGGCTGGGGCGCGACGAGCTGGGCGAGCTGTTCGACCTCGAGGTCGACGACGAGGACGTGGACAGCGCCGGCGGCCTGCTCGCCAAGGCGCTCGGCAAGGTCCCGCTGCCCGGCTCGGCGGGGGACATCCACGGCCTGCACCTGGTGGCGGAGCGCGTCGAGGGCCGCCGCCGGCGTCTGGCGACGCTGCTGGTCAGCCAGACGCCCGCGGCCGACGACGAGCCGCACGACGACCAGCCGGACACCCGCACGGACACCCGTACAGACACCCGCACGGACACCCGTACGGACAACCGCGACGCACACGGAGCCACCGCATGACCACCACCCCCGACGGGTTCCGATCCGGCTTCGCCTGCTTCGTCGGCCGGCCCAACGCGGGCAAGTCGACGTTGACGAACGCGCTGGTCGGCCAGAAGGTCGCGATCACCTCCGGCCGCCCGCAGACCACCCGCCACACCGTGCGCGGCATCGTGCACCGGCCGGACGCGCAGCTGGTGCTCGTCGACACGCCGGGGCTGCACCGACCGCGCACGCTGCTCGGCGAGCGGCTCAACGAGCTGGTCAAGGACACGCTCGCCGAGGTCGACGTCGTCGGGTTCTGCCTGCCGGCCGACCAGAAGGTGGGGCCCGGGGACCGGTTCATCGCCGAGCAGCTCAAGGCGCTCGGGGAGGGGCGCCACGCCACGCCCGTGGTCGCGGTCGTGACCAAGGCGGACCTCGTCTCCAAGCAGCGCCTGGCTGAGCACCTGCTCGCGGTCGCGGCCCTCGGCGACTGGGCGGACATCGTGCCGGTCTCGGCGACCGGCGGCTACCAGGTGGACGTCGTCGCGGACGTGCTCGTCTCGCACCTGCGCCCCGGCCCCGCCCTGTACCCGGACGGCGAGCTCACCGACGAGCCCGAGGAGGTCATGGTCGCCGAGCTCGTGCGCGAGGCCGCGCTCGAGGGTGTGCGCGACGAGCTGCCGCACTCGCTCGCGGTGGTCGTCGACGAGATCGTGCCGCGCGAGCCCACCTCGCCCGACTCGCCGCCCATGCTCGACGTGCGCGTCCACCTGTTCGTGGAGCGCGACAGCCAGAAGGCGATCGTGATCGGCAAGGGCGGCGCGCGCCTGCGGGACGTCGGCAGCCAGGCGCGCCGGGGCATCGAGGCGCTGCTCGGCACGCGCGTCTACCTGGACCTCCATGTCAAGGTGGCCAAAGACTGGCAGCGTGACCCCAAGCAGTTGGGGCGGCTGGGGTTCTAGCACGTGGTCTCGCCCACTCGACCGACTGCGGAGGGAGGCCGGATGCTCCGCTCACGTTCCCGCGCGCGCGAGCGCGACCGGCTGGTGACCCAGCCGTACCGCGTCCTGGCCAGCACCGTGTTCGGCGTCGTGCTGCTCGCGATCCTCGGCACCGCTATGGGCCCGGTGTGGGACCCGGTGCCGCTGACCGACCCGCTGGTGGTCGCGTCCAGCGACACCCGCATCGGCGGCGCGCCCGACGAGCTGCCGCGCTACGCGGTGCACACCTCGATCGTCTCGGTGGAGCTCGACGGCGCGACCGTGCAGGCACAGCTCTCCGAGCCCGTCGGGGCGCCGCAGCCGCGCGCGGGCGTCGTGTTCGTGCACGGGGCCGGCACCGGCAGCTACACGCAGGCGTTCGTCGCGCAGGCGCGGGCCCTGGCACGTGCGGGCGTCGTCACTCTCGTTCCCAACAAGCGCCTGGACACCTACACCACGCGGCACCGTGACTACGTCGCGATGGCGGGCGACTACGAGCGCTCGGTCGACCTGTTGCGGAGCGTGCCCGGAGTCGACCCGGACCGCGTCGGCCTGTACGCCGAGAGCGAGGGCGCGTGGATCGCGCCCGTGATGGCCGCCGACGACGAGCGGATCGCGTTCGCCGTGCTCGTCTCCGCGCCCGTCGTGCCGCCGCGCCAGCAGGCCGCGTTCGCCGCCGACAACTACCTGCGCAACACCCGGGTGCCCCATGGCGTGTTCCGCGCGATCCCGCGCGCCGTCGGCATGGCCGTGCCCGGCGGGGGCTTCGAGTACGTCGACTTCGACGTCACGCCGTACCAACGGCGCATGACGCAGCCCATCCTCATGGTCTACGGCACGGGCGACGCCTCGATGCCCGTGGTCCAGGGCGCCGAGCAGGTCATCCGAGACGTCGCGATCGCCGGCAACAACGCCGTCACCGTCCGGTACTACGCGGACGCGTCGCACGGCATCCGCGTCGACGGCGAGATCGTGCCGGCGTTCCTGCAGGACCTGCCAGCCTGGGTGGCCGGGCTGCCAGACACGGCGCGTGCGCTGCCCAAGGTCGCGGGAGCGCAGCCGCGGCAGGACTTCTACGCGACGCCCGTGCCCGAGCCGCGCTGGATGAGCGACGGCGACCTCGTGTTCGCGGCGATCGGCGGCGCGGCCGCGCTGCTCGCGCTGTGCGGCGCCGCCGTGCTGGTGGCGCGCGGTGTCGAGGCGGTGCGTGTGCGCAGGCCGCACGACACCCCGGTGACCGTGCGTCGGTACGCGCGCGGCGTCGCGCCTTCCGCGAGCCTCCTGGGCGCCGGGGCGGTGGCGACCGTCGTCGGGCTGATCTGGTACATCGTCGCGATCGCGCGGCTCGCGCTCGACTACGCGCACAACGACTGGGTGGTCAAGGGCGGGTGGATCGCGGTGCGCGTGCTCGGCGTCGCGGTGGTCTTCGCGGCCGTCCTGCTGTTCCGCAGCGTCCGCCGCGCGGTGCTGTCCCAGACGCCCGTGGCGCCCGGGATCACGCGGCTGACCGCGCTCGTCGTCGCGGGGACCTGCTCCGCGGTGCTCCTGGTGATCCTCGCGTATTGGGGCGTCTACCAACTCGGCATCTAGGCTGCGTGCGGACATACGCCCGCACTTCGGGCTAACGTTCCGCCACTGCGCTCAGGTGAGGCACGATGAGCGCCGATTCATGACACGGGGCGGCTACTCGGGTTGGCCCGGCGCGAGAGGGGGGTCGAGTTGCGTACATCGTGGGGCTCGGCGACCGACCGGGGTCTCGTGCGCGAGGTCAACGAAGACGCGCTGCTGGCCTATCCGCCGGTGTTCCTGGTGGCCGACGGCATGGGCGGGCACGACGCCGGCGACCTGGCCAGCCGCATCGCGATCGAGGAGTTCGCGCAGCTCGCGGGCCTCGAGTCCGCCACCGCCGACGACGTGCACTCCTGCTTCTCGCGCACCTCGGCGCGCATCCGCAGCGAGTTCACCGGCGGACGCCAGGGCGGGACGACCGTCGCGGGCGTCGCGGTGACCGTGCACGACGACGCCGCGTACTGGCTCGTCTTCAACGTGGGCGACTCGCGCGTGTACCGCTGGGCGGACGCCGAGCTCGAGCAGGTCAGCGTGGACCACTCCGTGGTCCAGGAGCTGATCGACGAGGGGCGCATCGGCCCCGGCGACGCGGACTCCCACCCCGAGCGCCACGTCCTGACCCGCGCGCTCGGCACGGGACAAGAGCCCGAGCCCGACTACTGGCTGCTGCCCGCGGGCCCGCACGATCGCCTCCTGATCTGCACCGACGGCCTCACGCGCGAGGTCGACGACCAGACCATCGCGGCCGCGCTCGGCGCCTACGCCGACGCGCAGGACGCCGCCGCGGCGCTCGTCCGGCACGCCCTCAGCCTGGGCGCCCGCGACAACGTCAGCGCCGTCGTCGTGGATGTCGCGACGGCCGCGGGCGCGCTCGACGACGTCCACATCACCGTGCCCCGGGTCGGGTCCGAGCTCGGGCCGAACCTGTGGGACGAGATGCTGCACGGGGCAACGGTGCCCCGGATCCCACCCCGCGCCGCGGGTGGCCACGACTCCGAGGAGGTTCCGTCATGAACGTTCCCCAGTACACCGCGGGCGAGTGGACTGCCGTGGCGTCCCGGGGATTCGTCGCCCTGCTCGCGCCCCAGGTCGCGCCCGCGACCGCGCTCGAGCTGTGGGAGGCGTCCGACGAGGGCATCGTCGCCGCGCTCGGCGTGCTCGTGCACGACGGCTTCGCGGGCCTGCCCCCGTTCGCGCTCGTCTTCCGGGACGGGCGGCGCGTGCACCTCGCGCTGCGTGGCGGCGTCAGCGCGGTCGTCGAGTCGGGCCAGGGCACGCGGGAGGTGCGCTCGGGTGACGTGAGCACGTGGACCGAGCAGGTGTTCGACGACGTCCGCGGCCTGACGCTGCGCGCCGACGGCGCCGAGGCCGGCGGAGAGTTCGCGTGGCCGCTCGTGGACGGGATCGCGCGCGCCGGCGCCCTGAGCGTCGCGCCCGACGCGCACGACAGCGCGCTCGAGGCCGACGCCGCCGCGCTGGGGTCGCACGCCGCCGCGCTGGGGTCGTACGACGC
>JAEWOA010000102.1 GCA_023461115.1 Actinomycetes bacterium | reverse complement strand
ATACCGTGGCGCTCGGCGCGACCGTCGCGGGCGTGGCCGCCGCGATGGAGTACGCGCTGCGCAGCGCCGACGCGGGCGGCGCCGCGATCGACGCCGCGTACAGCAGCCCGCCGGACTCGGCGGCCGTGAGCGGCGGGCCGAACTCGGGGGTGGAGTGGTCGTCGCTGGGCCGCGAGGGCGTGCGGTTCGTCAACCTCGCGCTGGGACGCGACGAGATCGCCGAGGTCACGGGGGCGCCGCCGGACGCCGTGAAGGACCCGGTCCGGGCGTTCGTCGGCCTCGCGAGCGCGCCGAGCGTCGACGCGCGCGTCGACCTCGTGATGCGCGAGCTCGAGCGGCTCGGCGCGTTCGAGCGCAGCGTCATCTGCGTCGTCTCGCCCACCGGCACGGGCTACGTCAACTACGTGGCGATCGAGACGCTCGAGTACCTGACCCGCGGCGACTGCGCGACCGTCGCCATGCAGTACTCGCTGCGGCCCTCGTTCCTCTCGCTGGACCGCGTCGCCATGGGCCGCGAGCAGAACCGCGCGCTGTTCCACGCGCTGACGTGGCGGCTGCGCAGCATCCCCGAGGCGTCGCGCCCGCGCCTCGTCGGCTTCGGGGAGTCGCTGGGCGCGCACACGCTGCAGGACGCGGTGCTGCACGAGGGCGTTCTGGGCCTGCACCGCGTCGGCATGGACCGCGCGCTGTTCATCGGCACGCCCGCGGGCAGCGGCTGGGCCAAGCGGTGGCGCCTGGATCCCGCGCTCGCGGACCCCGAGGGCGAGGCCGTCGAGTTCGCGTCCTGGGACGAGTGGTCGGCGCTCGACGAGGACCGGCGGGCGCGGCACCGCTACTTCCTGATGTCGCACTCCGAGGACCCGATCGTGCGGTTCGAGCCCGCGCTCGCGGTCCAGATGCCGGACTGGCTCGGCCCGGTCGAGGCGCGCCCGCCCGGCGTCTCGCGCGTCGCGCGGTGGTACCCGCTGATCTCGTTCGTCGTGACGCTCGTGGACGTCACCAACGCGACCAACTCCACGCCGGGCGTCTTCGTCGCGCGCGGCCACGACTACAGCGCGGACCTGGCCCGCATGGTGCCCGCCGCGTTCGGGCTGGGGGTCGACGACGACGAGCTGCGCCGGATCGAGCACGCGCTGCGCGCCCGGGAGGCCGCGTGGGCGCAGCGGCGCCTCGTCGCGGAGCAGGTGAACCGCGCGCGGGAGGCCGTGCAACGCCAACTCGACCACTGGGGCGGCGCGCAACAGATCGCCGGGCGTGCGCACGATTCCGCCGATGCATTGTTCGAAGTAGTCCCGTAGAACGGATTTCATGTTCGAAGAGGGACAGTTGTACGCGCCCGTCACCGCCGACGAGGAAGGCCGGGTCCGGGTCCATCTCGCCGACGACCACCCCGGCGCGCACGACGAGGAGTACCGCCGCCGCCGCGACCAGATCGCCGCCCCCGCGATGGGCTGGAAGCCGGGTGAGCCGGTGCCGCGCGTCGAGTACACCGACTCGGAGAACGCGATCTGGGAGACCGTGTGCCGCGAGCTCGCGCCCAAGCACGAGCGGCTCGCCATCCGCGGCTACCTCGAGGGCAAGGAGGCGCTCGGGCTGCCCACCGACCATGTGCCGCAACTCGACGAGGTCAGCGCGGGGCTGCTGCCGCTCGGCGGGTTCCGGCTGCACCCCGCCGCGGGCCTCGTGCCGCTCGACGTGTTCTACGGGTCGCTCGCGGACGGGGTGTTCCACTCCACGCAGTACCTGCGCCACGCGTCGCAGCCGCTGTACACGCCGGAGCCGGACATCCTGCACGAGGTCGTGGGGCACTGCAATCTGCTCGCCAACCCGGCGATCGCCGAGGTCAAGCGGCGTGCGGGCGAGGCCGCGCGCCGGTGCCAGACGCCCGAGGGCCTGCAGTACGTGGCTGACGTCTTCTGGTTCACGATCGAGTTCGGCGTGATGTACGAGCACGGCGAGCTGCGCGCGTACGGCGCCGGCCTGCTCTCGTCGTACGGGGAGATCGAGGAGTTCCGCGGCGCGGACATCCGGCCCGTCGACTTCCACCAGATGGCCACGCTCGCGTACGACATCAGCCACTACCAGCCGATCCTGTTCGCGTGCGACGGGATGGGCGAGCTCACCGACCGCGTCGGCGGGTTCTTCGCGGAGTTCGACGACGAGACGCCCGCGCGGCTGGCCCGCGGCGCGGCGTAGCGCCGCCTACGCCGGCAGGAGGCTCTGCCGGAAGAACGCCGCGAGCTCGTCGGTCGCAGCCAAGGGCAGGACGGCCGCGACGTACTGGTCCGGGCGGACGACGACGACGCAGCCGTCGCGGTCAACGCCGCGCGCGTCGAAGATGTCGTCGGCCGGGTCCGCGGCGAACACGCGCTCGTAGTCGACGAGGCCGAACGGCCCGGTGCGGGGCAGGAAGAGCCGCGGCACGGCGGCCAGGTCCACCTCGTCGTAGCGCTGCTGGTGGACGGCCTTGACGTCGAAGCACGCGGGGTCGTGCACGCGGACGGGGGAGTCCGGGGCGGACGCCATCCACGCGGCCCAGGCGCCCAGCCGCTCCCCGGTCCGGTCCGCGAACGCGTACACCCGCCACCGGCCGTCGGCCAGGTGGTGGTGGCCCAGGTGCACGGGGTTGGCGTCGGCGACGCGCACCACGGGCGCGGACTTGAACCGCTTGCCGAGCGGGAAGCCGGACGCGAGCGCCTGGTGGGTCGCGTCGGTGACCAGCATCGACGGCGGGTACTGCGTCATGAACCCGAACAGGAACTCCGTGGTGCGCACGTAGAACTCCGCGAGCTCGCCGGGGTCGGCGAGCTCGTCCGGCTTCTTGGCCATGAGCGCGGACCACTCGCGGTCGAAGTCGATGAGGTTCTGGGCGATCACCTGGCGCTCGGCGGAGTACGTGGCCAGCAGGCTCTCGGGGCTGCGGCCGGACAGCACGTACCCGAGCTTCCACGCGAGGTTGAAGCCGTCCTGCATCGAGACGTTCATGCCCTGGCCGGCCTTGGCGCTGTGTGTGTGGCACGCGTCGCCCTCGATGAACACGCGCGGCGTGCGGGAGCCGCGCTCGTCGAGCGGGACGTCGTCGAACCGGTCGGTGACGCGGTGGCCCACCTCGTAGACGCTGTGCCACGCCACGTCCCTCACGTCGAGCGAGTACGGGCTCAGGATCGCGTTGGCGTGGCCGATGATCTGCTCGATCGTGGTGGCGCGCACCGCCGCGCGGGTCTCGGGGCGGACCTCGCCCAGGTCGACGTACATGCGGAACAGGTGGCCGCCCTCGCGCGGGATCAGCAGGATGCTGCCGCCCGAGCCGGACTGGATCGCGCACTTGAGCCGGATGTCCGGGAAGTCGGTCACCGCCAGCACGTCCATGACGCCCCACGCGTGGAATGCGCTGTCGCCGAGCGGTGTGCAGCCGATCGCGTGGCGCACCTGCGAGTGCGCGCCGTCGGCCCCGACGACGTACTTGGCCCGCACGGTCTTCTCGGCGCCGGCGTCGGGGCCCGCGGTGCGGACCAGGCGGACCGTGACCGGGCCTTCGTCGGGCACCTCCAGGCCGCGGAACTCGTACCCCCAGTCCGGCGCCATGCGCGTGGGGGAGTGCGCCATGAACTCCGCGAAGTAGTCGAGCACGCGGGCCTGGTTGACGATCAGGTGCGGGAACTCGCTGATCCCCGACGGGTCGTCGGGCGGGCGCTCGCCGCGCACGATGCGGGACGGGTCGGACGGGTCCGGGTGCCAGAAGCACATCTCGGTGATCCGGTACGCCTCCTGCGCGATCTGCCCCGCGAAGCCGAACGCCTGGAACGTCTCAACGCTGCGCGCCTGGATGCCGTCGGCCTGGCCGATCTCCAGGCGACCGGGGCGGCGGTCGACGATGCGCGTGGTCACACCGGCGAACTGCGAGAGCGCGGCGGCGGTGATCATGCCCGCCGGGCCGGTCCCGATGATCAGGACGTCGACCTCGTCGGGCAACTCCGCGGGACGGTCGAGGCCGACCCCGGCGGCGGGCTGGACCCGGGGATCGCCCGAGACGTAGCCGTGGTGGTGGAACTGCATCGGACTCCTCGGACGGCGTTGTCGAGGGAGCGGCGTTCGGGTGGGAGCGCCAGTCTTGACCGGATCGTATACGGTCGGCTCCAAGGCTGCCGCCCGCCGACACTCAACGGAGAGGTCAAGCGATGCCCTCGGTCTCCGCCCACGCCGCAGTCACGCTCGCGGCGCACGTCGACCACGTGTTCGGCGTGATGGGCAACGGCAACGCGCACTTCCTCGACGCGCTGGCGCGCCAGACCGCGGCCACCTTCACGGCCGTGCGCCACGAGGCGGGCGCCGTCGTCGCGGCCGACGCCTTCCACCGCGCGTCCGGACGCCTGGCCGCCGCGACCACGACGTACGGAGCCGGGTTCACCAACACGCTCACCGCGCTCGCGGAGGCCGTGCAGGCGCACGTCCCGCTCGTCCTGGTGGTCGGAGACGAGCCGACCTCGGGCCCGCGGCCGTGGGACGTGGACCAGATCGCGATGGCGTCGGCGGTGGGCGCCCGTACCTACACCGTGGGCCGCACGGACGCGGCGGCGACCACCCTGATCGCGGTCGAGCACGCCCTGACCTACCGCGTGCCGACCGTGCTGGCGATCCCGTACGACGTCGCGACCGTCGACGCCGGGCCGGTCCCCGCGCCGGCCGAGCCCCGCGTGCCCGAGCCGCTGGCGCCGCGTGGCCC
>JAEWOA010000101.1 GCA_023461115.1 Actinomycetes bacterium | reverse complement strand
GGTTACCGTATGCATCCAGCATGGTTCCGTATCGGTGGTACCGCACACGACTTACCAAACAACTGGCAACACCTGATTCGTGAAATCTTAGAGTGGATGCCAAAACGTATGAACGAATACTACACTGCGGCATTACGCAACTCGGTATTCATGGGTCGTACGCAAGGTGTAGCGCAGTATGATGCGAAATCTGCCTTGGCTTGGGGTGTGACAGGTACTGGTTTACGTGCAACAGGTATCGACTTTGACGTGCGTAAATACCGTCCATACAGTGGTTATGAAAACTATGACTTCGAAGTACCTGTAGAGTACGAAGGCGATGCTTACGCACGTGTACTGGTTCACTTCCGTGAAATCGAAGAGTCATTGAAAATCATCAAACAATGTCTAGATAACATGCCATCTGGTCCATATAAAGCAGACCATCCATTGGCTGTTCCACCACCAAAAGACAAGACATTACAAGATATTGAAACCCTGATTACGCACTTCTTAAGCGTGTCTTGGGGTCCTGTAATGCCTGCTGGTGAAGCATCTGTAATGGCAGAAGTGGTGAAAGGTGCATCGAACTACTACTTGACTTCAGATAAGTCAACGATGAGTTACCGTACCCGTATTCGTACACCAACTTTCACGCATTTACAGCAAATGCCTTCTGTGATTAACGGCAGTCTGGTATCTGACTTAATCATTTATTTAGCGACCATTGACGTCGTAATGGCAGACGTGGATCGCTAAGGGGTAAACGCATTATGATGATTTTGACTGATAAAAAGCCACGTGTGAATGTTGAAGGGATTTTGACTGCGGAAGAAATCCATGAAATTGAACATCACATTGGTCATTATCCGTACCCACGTGCAGCATCTTTAGATGCCTTGAAGTGTGTACAGCGCCGTAATGGCTGGGTAGATGATGCGCAGCTCAATGCGATTGCACAGCTTCTAACCATCAGCGTTGCTGATTTAGAAGGTGTCGCAACATTCTATAACCGTATTTATCGCCAGCCTGTAGGTCGTCACGTGATTTTATTGTGTGACTCGATTGCATGCTTTTTGATGGGTGCAGAAACACTTGCAGAAGCATTCCAGCGTGAATTAGGCATTCAGTTTGGTCAAACGACTGCAGATGGTCGTTTCACGTTATTGCCAATTTGCTGTTTAGGAAATTGCGATAAGGGTCCAACCTTGATGATTGATGAAGATACTCACGGTTTAGTTGAGGTGACATCGGTGCAACAGTTATTGGAGAAGTATGTATGAATACCGAACCAAGACCAATTTATGGTGACGGTAACCCAGAAACGCATCCATTAACTTGGCGTTTAAGCAAGCAAGAGCACGTGCGTAATGCAGATGATTACGAAGCGCTAGAAGGTTATGCGGGCTTTAAGAAAGCGATTTCTATGCCGCCTAAAGATGTGCTTGAAGTCATTAAAGCTGCGACAGTGAAAGGTCGTGGTGGTGCAGGCTTCCCAGCAGGGATCAAATGGTCACTGATGGCACCAAACGACAATTCAGGTCCACGTTACCTGATTTGTAATGCCGATGAGATGGAACCGGGTACTTTCAAAGACCGTTTGTTGATGGAAAAACTTCCACACCAACTGATTGAAGGTATGCTGATTGCTGCGTACACGCTTGAAGCAACCCACGGCTATATCTTTATTCGTGGCGAATACATCGAAGCTGCACAGTACTTAAATGAAGCGATTGAGCAAATTCGTGCCAAAGGTTATTTGGGCGAAAACATTTTAGGTACTAACTGGGGCTTTGAACTATACGTGCACACGGGCGCAGGTCGTTATATCTGTGGTGAAGAAACCGCATTGATTAACTCGCTTGAAGGTCGTCGTGCTAACCCACGTACTAAACCACCATTCCCGCAAGTTGCAGGGGCATGGGGTCGTCCAACGATTGTCAACAACGTAGAAACCTATAACAACTTACCTGCAATCATGTTGCGTGGTGCAGAGTGGTATATCGGTTTATCTGCAGGTAAATCGAAAGACCCTGGCACAAAAATTTACGGTGCTTCTGGTAAGGTGAAATTCCCAGGTCTATGGGAGCTTCCATTTGGTACGACTGCACGTGAAGTAATTGAAGACTATGCGGGTGGCATGCGTGATGGCTTGAAGCTAAAAGCATGGTTACCGGGTGGTGCATCTACCGACTTCTTGGCAGCAGAACACATTGACTTGCCTATGGATGCAGAAAGCATCATGAAGGCAGGTTCACGTTTAGGCACGTGTTTGCTTATGGTGGTCGATGAAACCCAATGTATGGTTTCTGCAACCCGTAACTTAGAAGAATTCTTTGCGCGCGAATCATGTGGTTTCTGTACCCCATGTCGTGATGGTTTACCGTGGGCTGTAAAAGCACTCAAAGCAATTGAAAATGGCGAAGGGAAAGAAGAAGACATTCAACATCTTCAAGAACTCACCAAAAAATTGTGGATTGGTAAGACCTTCTGTGCTCACGCACCAGGTGCGATGGAGCCATTAATGGGCGCACTCAAATATTTCCGTGGCGAGTTTGAAGCAAAAGTGGCAAATAGCCGTCCTGCTGCTCAAGCTAGCAACGTAGAACAAGCTTAAGGAATTCGACTATGGCTACAATTCATGTCGATGGAAAATCGTACGAAGTCAATGGCTCGGAAAACTTGCTGCAAGCATGTTTGAGCCTTGGGATCGACATTCCGTACTTTTGTTGGCATCCATCCTTAGGTTCTGTCGGTTCTTGCCGTCAATGTGCCGTGACCCAATATGCGAACCCTGAAGATACTCGTGGTCGCTTGGTGATGTCATGTATGACACCTGCTGCTGACAATACCTATATCTCGATTGAAGACAAGGAAGCAACTGAGTTTCGTGCTTCAATTGTAGAGTTCTTGATGACCAACCACCCACACGACTGTCCAGTCTGTGAAGAAGGTGGTCACTGTCATTTACAAGATATGACTGTAATGACACAGCACGATCGTCGTCGTTACCGCTTTACTAAACGTACTCACTATAACCAAGAGCTTGGTTCGTTCATCGCGCATGAAATGAACCGTTGTATCGCGTGTTATCGTTGCGTGCGTTACTACAAAGACTATGCAGGCGGTACAGACTTTGGTGTCTATGCCAACGCATCACGTGTTTACTTTGGTCGTCCTGAATCGGGTACTTTGGAATCTGAATTCTCAGGTAACTTGACTGAAGTCTGTCCAACAGGTGTATTCACCGACAAAACTCACTCTGCGCGTTATAACCGTAAGTGGGACATGCAGTATGCGCCTAGCGTATGCCAAGGCTGTTCTTCAGGTTGTAACATCTCTCCGGGTGAGCGTTATGGCGAATTGCGTCGTGTAGAAAACCGCTTTAACGGTGAAGTCAACCAATACTTCCTATGCGATAAAGGTCGATTCGGTACAGGTTATGTGAACCGTGAAGATCGTCCACGTCAGCCTCAGTTCCGTAACGGTGCGAGCGTAGAAACCGTTTCTGTAGATGCTGCACTTGATACGATTATTGCCAAAGTTCAAGGCAAAAAAGTTTTGGGTATTGGTTCACCGCGTGCATCGCTTGAATCAAACTTTGCTTTGCGTGAGTTGGTTGGCCAAGACAACTACTCAACAGGTTTATCGCAAAAAGAGCAAAACTTGGTTGAACTTGCAGCTTCAATCATGCAAACCGAAGGGATTTACAACCCGGGTATGCGTGAAATTGAAGACTACGATGCTGTGTTAATTTTGGGTGAAGACTTAACCCAAACTGCACCACGTATGGCGTTGTCTGTTCGTCAAGCGGCGAAAAACAAAGCCAAAGAAATGGCGGCAGAGCGTCGTACGCCAGATTGGTTGGCTGAACCTGTGCAACGTATTGCGCAAGATGCAAAATCACCAATTTACATTTTGGCTGCAACGCAAACTCGTTTAGCTGATGTCGCAACAGGTGAAGTGGTTGCTTCTCCAAATGATATCGCACGTTTAGGTTTTGCCATTGCTGCTGCGGTTGCAGGTGACGTGATCACAGGTTTAGATGACGATGCGAAAGCATTTGCACAAACCATTGCTGACACGTTAAAAGCTGCGAAAAAACCATTGGTGATTTCAGGTACAAGCTTACTAGACGCTGCCATTATGGAAGCGGCTGCACAAGTGGCACAAAACTTGGGTGAAAACGCAGGTTTAAGCTTAACTGTGCCAGAAGTGAACTCAATGGGCTTGGCTATATTTGGTGGGCAAAGCTTAGAGCAAGCATTTGCACAAGATTATGATGCTGTGATTGTGGTTGAAAATGACTTATATCGTCGTTTACCTGCAGTACAAGTCGATGCAGCTTTAGCGAAAGCACAAGATGTCATCGTGCTAGATCATGCTGAAACCGCAACTGTGCAAAAAGCCAATATCGTACTTTCTGCAGCAAGCTTCGCGGAAGGTGATGGTACGGTGGTGAGTCAGGAAGGTCGTGCACAACGCTTCTTCCAAGTTTATGACCCAAGCTACTACAAACCTGAATTGGCGATTAAAGAATCTTGGCGCTGGTTACACGCACTTGAAACAGGCTTAAAAGGCAAAGCAATTGCTTGGACTGTTTTAGATGACGTGATTGAATCTGTAGTGAAGAATGTTCCAGCACTTGAAGCAATTCAAGATGTTGCACCAGATGCAGGTTTCCGTGTACATGGCTTAAAAGTTGCGCGTGAACCACGTCGTTACTCAGGTCGTACCGCTATGCGTGCACCGTTATCCATTCACGAACCAAAACAACCTGTCGATGTAGATTCAGCATTAACATTCTCTATGGAAGGTTATGTGGGTAATCAAACGCCAGCGGCACTTGTACCATTTGCTTGGTCTGCAGGTTGGAACTCGCCACAAGCTTGGAACAAATTCCAAGACAACGTGGGTGGTCACTTAAAAGGTGGTGACGCAGGTATTCGTTTATTCGACCGTTTGGCGAAACGTCCTGCACGTAGCTATGTTGCACCTGCACCAGTACTTGCAAATCCAGACAGCTTCCGTTTAATTCCAATGCATCACATTTTTGCATCGGGGGAATTTACGGTGAAAACTCCTGCAATGGAATCACGTATTCCTGAAGCAGTATTTGCTGTAGGTACGCAGGATGCGCAGCGTTTGAATCTACAAGATGGTCAAACAATTACTGTACAAGCAGGCGAAACATCTATCGTGTTGCCAGTACAAGTGATTGAATATTTACCTACAGGTTATATTGGCTACCCAATTGGTCTTGCACCAACGGTATCTCTTGCAGAGCCTGTTTCAGTCGCGGTAGGAGTGTAATTCATGCAACAAGAATTAATCCGTCAGACGCCGCTGTGGGCTGAGAACTGGCCAATTGCCTATTCAGTCATTCAAGCGATTGTCATCTTACTGGTTGTGGTATTGATTGCTGCACTCATGTCTTTTATTGAGCGTCGTTTACTGGGCTTATGGCAAGACCGTTATGGTCCGAACCGTGTAGGTCCAGGCGGTATGTTCCAGATTGTTGCCGACATGCTGAAAATCATGTTCAAAGAAGACTGGACACCAAAATTTGCCGACAAACTTACGTTCCGTATGGCACCAGCAGTTGCAATGGCAACTGCGGTACTGTCGTTCATGGTTATTCCTGTATCACCTTATTTAGGTGTGGCAGACATGAGCATTGGCCTGTTGTTCTTTATGGCAATGGCAGGTATCGCAGTGTATGCGGTGTTATTTGGTGGTTGGTCATCAAACAACAAATACGCATTGCTTGGTGGTTTACGTTCAGCCGCTCAAACCATTTCTTATGAAGTGTTCTTGGGTATTTCACTCATGGGTGTGGTTGCTATTGCAGGCTCATTCAACATGCGTGAAATTGTTGAAGCGCAACGTGATGTTTGGTTTGTGATTCCACAATTCTTAGGTTTCTTGATTTTCGTGGTTGCAGGCGTTGCGGTAACTCACCGTCACCCATTTGACCAACCAGAAGCAGAACAAGAATTGGCTGAAGGTTATCACGTCGAATATGGCGGTATGAAGTGGGGGATGTTCTTCGTTGCAGAATATGTCAACGTGGTACTGATCTCTGCGCTTATCGTGACTCTATTCTTCGGTGGATGGCTAGCGCCGTTTAACCTTGAAATTCCATTCATTCCAGCAGCTTTCTGGTTCATTATCAAAACAGCATTCTTTGTGATGATGTTTGTCTTGGCTCGTGGTTCTTTAATGCGTCCACGTTATGACCAAGTGATGAATTTTGGTTGGAAAATTTGCTTGCCATTGGCGCTTGTTAACCTTTTGGTAACTGGTGCTGTGATTCTTATGAATCATTCGGCCTAAGACAGCAGGGAGAACAATATGTTTAAGTTTCTAGCTGGGTTTGGGTCAATTGTACGTTCACTGTGGATGGTTTTCTCACACGTGACACGTAAACGTGACACCATTTTGTATCCGGAAGTGCCAGCCGAAGAAATTGTACCTCCACGCTTCCGTGGTCGTATTGTGTTAACACGCGATCCAGATGGCGAAGAGCGTTGTGTAGCATGTAACCTCTGTGCAGTTGCCTGTCCAGTTGGTTGTATTTCACTGCAAAAAGCAGAACAGGAAGATGGTCGTTGGTACCCAGAGTTTTTCCGTATCAACTTCTCACGCTGTATTTTCTGCGGTATGTGTGAAGAAGCATGCCCAACGACTGCAATTCAGTTAACACCTGACTTCGAGTTAGGTGAATATGTGCGTCAAGACTTGGTGTATGAGAAAGAACACTTACTCATTTCAGGTCCTGGTAAATATCCTGACTACAACTTCTACCGTGTAACGGGTATGGCTGTTACAGGTAAAGACAAAGGTCAAGCGCAACGTGAAAGCGCACCTATTGATGTACGGAGTCTATTACCATGATGTGGCCGTTTTACTTGATGGCACTCGTGGCCATTGTTTCTACGGTTCGTGTAGTGACTAACGCGAACCCAGTACATGCTTTATTAAGCTTGATCGTGTCATTACTTGCGGTTGCAGGCATGTTCATGATCGTGGGTGCACCATTTGCTGGCGCCTTGGAAATCATTGTTTATGCGGGTGCGATCATGGTCTTGTTCGTATTCGTGGTGATGATGCTCAACCTTGGTCAGCAAACTGTTGAGCAAGAGCGTAAATGGTTGACTTCATCAACTTGGGCATACCCAGCTTTGATGAGCTTCCTAATTGGTTTGGTTTTAGTGTGGTCATTAAGCTCAGACTACACTGCACCAAGCGCGCTTATGGGCACCGAAATGGTGGGTCCAAAAGCAGTGGGTCAAGCACTCTTTACTCAGTACTTATTGTTGGTTGAAGTTGCCGCAATGTTATTACTTGCAGCTTTGGTTGCAGGCTTCCACATCGGTAAACGTGAACCAAGTGCAGAAGAGGAAAAAGAATAATGGGCAACATCCCTTTAGAACATGGTTTGATTGTCGCGACCATTCTTTTTGCACTCGGTTTTTACGGTGTGATGGTGCGACGCAACCTACTATTTATTTTAATGGGCCTTGAAATCATGATGAACGCTGCGGCATTGGCGTTTGTCTTGGCTGGTAGTGCATGGGTACAACCAGATGGTCAGATCATGTTTATCCTGATCTTGACACTTGCTGCGGCAGAGGCGTGTATCGGTCTTGCGATCGTCCTTCAGTTCTATCATCGCTTCCATCATTTGGATGTGGATGCTGCTAGTGAGATGCGCGGATGAGTTATTTATATCTAACAGTATTGTTTCCGCTCATTGGTTTTATCCTTTTAGCGGCAGGGCGTAACAACTTACCTGAAAAAGTTGCTGCGATTATTGGCGTAGGTTCAGTGGGTCTGTCTGCATTATTTGCGCTAATTGCAGGCATGGACTTTGTGAACAACGGTTCGGTTGCAACGACTCAACATTTATGGACTTGGTTCAATGTGGGTGGTTTTGCACCTGCGTTTAGCTTGCACTTAGACGGTTTATCTTTGCTCATGCTGGGCATGATTACAGGCGTGGGTTTCTTAATTCACATCTTTGCATCATGGTATATGCGTGGTGAAGAAGACTTTGCACGTTTCTTCTCTTACTTCAACTTGTTCGTTGCGAGCATGTTGTTGTTGGTACTTGGCGATAACTTGGCGTTATTGTTCCTAGGTTGGGAAGGTGTAGGTTTGTGCTCTTACTTGCTGATTGGTTATTACTACCAAAACCCTGCAAACGGTTTTGCAGCAATCAAAGCATTTACCGTAACACGTGTGGGTGACGTTTTCCTACTGATCGCGTTGTTCTTGTTGTATCAACAATTTGGTACGTTGAACACACAATACATCGTAGAAAATGCAGCCAATGTAATGACTCAAAGCTCGTCGATCACCATTTGGACAGCGTTAATGTTGTTCTTGGGTGCTGCGGGTAAATCTGCACAAATTCCGTTGCAAACTTGGTTAGCCGATGCGATGGCAGGTCCTACACCTGTATCTGCATTAATCCACGCTGCAACCATGGTAACTGCGGGTGTTTACTTATGCTGCCGTATGTTCAGCGTATTTGAACTTGCACCTGAAGTGATGTTATTCATTTCAATTACAGGTGCTGTGACCTTGCTAGTTGCTGGTTTTGCAGCATTGGTTCAAACCGACATCAAACGTATTTTGGCTTACTCAACTATGAGTCAGCTGGGTTATATGTTTATGGCAGTTGGTGCAGAAGCATACCAAGCGGGTCTATTCCACATGTTAACTCACGCATTCTTCAAGGCATTATTATTCTTGTCTTCTGGTGCGGTGATTTTGGCTTACCATCACGAACAAAACATTTTCAAAATGGGTGGCTTGTTCTACAAGAACAAATTCCT
>JAEWOA010000100.1 GCA_023461115.1 Actinomycetes bacterium | reverse complement strand
ATCGTCGCGCGCAGCCGCACGACGCGGCGCAGGGCCGGTGCGCCCGCGCCGGCCTCGGGGCGCGTCGACATCACGTCCGGCTCGACGGGCGCGAACCCCTCGACGCCCAGTCGGATCACCGGCCCCGCGCCGTTGGGAGCGGCTGCGCCGCGCCGCCGCACACGCCCCGCGAACGGCGCCGGAAGCGCCGCCCCCAGGACGTCCGCGAGCCGCGACTCGAGCTCGGTGAGCACGGCTCACCCCCGCCCGATCCGCTTGTCGACGAGGCGTTCCAGCTCGGGCTGCAACGCCGCGAACTGCTTCTCGACGAGCTGCGGGACGCTCTGCGTCTGCCGCGCGACCTCGTTGGTGACCAGCCCCGAGACCTGCAGCTGCAGGCCCGCGAGCTCGCCCGTGACCGAGTCCTTCACGCCCGCGGTCTCCGCCTCGACCGCCTGCCGCACGACGCCTTGCACGTCGGCCCGCAACCCCGCGCCGAGCACCTGCACCTCGGTCGCGGCGCTCTGGCGCGCGACCTCGCCGAGCGTGCCCTCGAGGTCCCGCCTGGTCGCGGCGACGTTGGCCTCGAGGTCCAGCTTGAGCTCGTCGCCCAGGTCCCGGACCCCGCGGCCCACCCGCGTGTCGATCTCCACCTCCAGGCGCCCGATCTCGGTGAGCAGGTCCTTGCGGAGCTGCTCACGCTCACCGGCCTCGTTGCGGCGGTTGACCTCGATGCGCTCGTCGAGCGCGTCGAGCCGCGTGGCCGAGTCCTTGAGCTGCGCCGCGAGCGCGGACTGCCGCTCGTCGAGCGCGCCGAGGCGGCCGTCCACCTCGCCCAGGACGCCCGCCACCCGGTCCTGGACGGCCCGGTCCACCTGTGCGCCGATCGAGTCTCCGAACTGCGCGAGCAGGCCCTGCGTACGCTCGTCGGAGGCCGCCAGGCGCTGGTCGAGGTCGGCGGTGAGGCTCTCGCGGAGCCGGGCGTCCAGGCCCTTGAGCGATTCGGCGAGCTCGCCTCGCGTGGTGGCGAGCACCTGTTCGACGAGCGCCGAGGTCTCGCGCTTGACCGCCGCGTCGACCACCGACCCGACCTCCGCGAACCGGGCCTGCAGCTGCGAGCGCAGGTCCTCGCCGAGCGCGTCCACGGCCGCCGTGGCCTCCTTGCGCGCGGCGGTGCGCGCCGCGGTCAGCAGCTTGTCCTGGTCGAGTGCGCCGCCGGCTCTGCGCACCTCGTCGATCGCCTCGGTGAGCTGCGCCTGGGTGACGAGCGCGGTCTGGAGCTCGGTCAGGCGGACCTCCAGGCCGGACGCGTCGAGCAGCGAGCCGTCGGGCCGCGTCAGGCGATCGCGCAGCTTCTCGACGTCGACGACGCGCTGCACCAGGCCGGCGACGTCGACGGGCTTGCCGTCGACCTCGAGCTTGCTGCCGACCTCGACCGCGCGCCCGACCTCCACCTGGAGGGTCTTGAGGGTCGAGCGCAGGTCCGCGATGTCGCCGCGGTCGTCGGCCGCGCCGAGGACCTTGCGGTTGAGGCGGTCGAGCGTCGCGGTGCGGGTCAGGTCGTTCGTCGCGACGACCGCCACGCGCTCGCGCGCGTCCTGCAGGTCCACGCCGACGCGCTCGAGCCTGGTGTCCAGCAGGCCCACGTCCCGGCGCAGCTTGAGCAGCGTGGTGTCGAGCGCCGGGTCCGCCAGGCCGCCGCCCGTGATGAGCTGGCGCAGCTGAGGGTCGAGCCAGCCGATCGAGACCTGGTCCGGGTGCTCGTGCTGCGGCACATCCGCATGCTCGGCCGCGACGGTCGCGCGGCCGAGCTCGATCAGCGCGGCGACGAGCGTGTTCCAGTCGTCGGCCGCGATGAGCTCGCCGCGCGACTTGGCGGCCAGGGGCGCCAGGCGCTCGACGAGCGCCTTGAGCCGTTCGATCTCGACGACGGTGGGCATCTCGGGCTCCTCAGGATCAGGGTGTTCGGCTCACAACGACCGGAAGAGCGCGGGCCCGGCGGCCGCGGTCCCGCGGCGGTAGGTCTCGAGCTCCTGCTCGGGCTTGCTCTGCCCGCCCACCGCGGAGAACGTCTGCAGCAACGTGAGCGCGCCGCTGACCTCCGGGGACGCCAGGAACTGGTCGGCGCCCGTGCCTTGCTCCTGCGCGAGGTCCATGACCTCGCGGATCGCGGCATTGGAGTGGTTCGCGATCATCGGAGACCACTGCGCGGTGGTCACGAGCGTGGACTGCTCGAGCTCGGCCACGCGCGCGAGCACGCGGTCGCGCACCGCGGTCGTCGCCGCGCCCTTGTCCAGCACGGTCGTCAGGCGCCCGCGCAGGTTCTGGCTCTCCACCTCGCGTCGCAGCTCGAGCAGGCTGCGGCCGAACGACTCGCTGAACCGCAGGATGTTGCCCTGCACCTCGGCGATCTTCTCCGCGATCTCGGGGTGGTCGTGGCCCACGGGCGCCACGAGCCGGGTGAGCTCGCCGACCGCCCGCGCCAGGTCCGCGACCGCCGCCGCCAGGACGTTCCAGTCCTCGGCGCGGATGACCTCGCCCGCGGCCTTGGTGGCCAGCCGGCCCACGTTCGTCGTGATCGCGCCCGCCTGCTGCTGCACGGGCGCGAGGTCGGCGTCGGGGATGTCGCGGATCGGGGTGTCGCGGAACAGGTCGGCCGGCACCGGGACGGGCACCCGCGTCGGGATGTCCTGCGGGAACAGCCGCACCACGCGCTTGTCGATCGCGTTGATGAGGTTGGGGTGCGTGACCGTCAGCTCCCAGTTGCCCGGGTCGAGGTCGCGCACCAGCAGTGAGCCGTCGAGGAACGGCTTGCGCTCCACCTGCTGGCCCGTCGACTGGTTGACGAGCTTGACGACGGCGTCGCGGTTCGCGGGCGTGTAGCCCTCGAGTCGGATGTCGAATGCTGCCTTGGCCACCATCATCGGGCTCCTTTCGGGTGGTGGGTCTGGGTGCGGGTGTGCCGGCGCCTCACGTCAGCCACTGCAGGTCGCCGTAGGGGAACTCGACCTCCCAGAAGAGCGTGAGCTCGTGGTCGTCGCCCTTGTCGACGGGCGCGAAGACCACGCGGTTGTAGAGCACCGGCTCGCCGTCGCCCTGCGACACCAGCCCCGCCTCGCGGATGCGGCCCACGGCCGCGTCGTTCGGCAGGGTCGCGCGCACGCGGACCCGCACCACGCGGCGCTCCTCGACGAGGGTCGCGGTGAACGCGGTCGCCGGGATCGCGGCCGTGGTGGCGCCGGTGAGCGCCGCGTCGTCACCGCCGCCGTTCGTCAGCGCGGTGACGCCCACGTCCTCGGGGGCGTCGTCGTCGGTGCCCACGCCCATGTGAGTGATCCCCGCCCGGTTGCCCGCGAACAGGTCCGCGATCAGGCGCGCGCCGGACGCCATCACCGTGTTGTGCGCGCGGCGTTCGTCGAGCACCGTCCCGGCCGGGCCGGTGAGCACGAGATGCAGCGTGGCCTTCATGACGAGCGCCTCTCAGGAGTGGGTCTGCACGTGGGTCAGGTCAGGACCGAGTCGTCGAAGTCGGTGACGTCGAACAACGCGCCGGAGTCGGGCAGCGCGTCGGCGCCGGTGGGGCCGGCGGAACGGAACGTGCGGGGCCAGATGCCCGTCAGGTGCGCGTCACCGGGCTGGCGCTCGGTGAACACCTGCAGCACGACGTCGGCGGCGATGCCCGCGCCCGCGGTGCGGTCCACGGCCGCGTCGAGCCCGGCCTCCAGGCGGTCGCGCGCCAGGATCGCGTCGTCCAGGGCGCCCGGCGTCGACGCGAGCGTCCGGGCAGGCAGCCGGACCTCGAGCGTCGCGGGCTGCGACTCGACCCACGCGAGCCGTGCGGACACGTGCGCGGGCTGCGCGAACAGCGCGTTGTCGAACACCGTGGCGTCGAAGCGGCCTTGTGCGAGCGTGTCGTCGGCCATCGCGAGCAGGTAGCGGCCGAGCCCCGGCGCGTCGTAGGTGGCCAACGGCAGGAACCACAGCGTGTTGGGCCCGCGCGCTAGGAGGCCCGCGTGCGCGGCGCCCGCGGGATCGCCCGGGCCGCCGCCGCCCGGCGTCAGCGTGTCCCACACCGTGAGCAGGCTCGTGACGTCGTGGCCGTCGAGGTCGGCGCGCAGCAACGAGCGGTCGGCCGCCGACGGCGCGATCGTCAGGCGCTGGCCGAGCCCGAGCGTCCCGCGGAACAGCGCCGCGTGGCCCGTCGTGCGGTTGACGACGAGCGGGGAGTGCTCGGGCTGCTCGGCGATGCCGCGCAGCACCACGGCCCACGGCGCGGGGTCGAGCCCGCGGTTGTCGACCTGCAGGTGCGCGAGCGGCTCCCACCCGCCCTCGTCGGGCAGCCGCGCGCCACGCACGCGCGTCGGGTTGTCGACGAGCTGCGGGCCACCGCTGTCCGCCGACCAGGCGTCGATCCGCGCGACCGTGCGGATGCCCGCCGCCAGCTGGAAGCCCTCCGCGTAGTCGGACACCAGCGCGCGCAGCGCCTCGCGCGTCACGGCGCCGAGCTGCAGCCGTGCCCGGACCATCGCGTGCACCCACGCCCGGAACTCGCCGATGCCCGCGTGGAACGGCTCGGGCGGGATGTCGAGCAACGCCGCGAGCGCAGCCGCCTCGTCGAAGTCCGGTGTGGAGTCGAACCAGTGCGCGCGCTGCACGCTCACCCCGGCCTCGTCGAGCCCGTCGAGCTGGGTTCCCCACGTGCCAGCGAACGACCCGAGCACCTCGCCCTCGCGGTAGAGGGTGGGCAGGTGCTCCAGGACCGCGTCGCCGCGCATCACACACCGCCTTCCCGGACCTCGAGCGCGGCCGAGCGGATCTCGGCGCGGTCGTCGGAGCCCAGGGGGTGCACTCCCAGGCCGTCGGCCAGGCGCAGGAAGCGGTCGCCGGCCTCCGTGGTGAGCGCGACGTCGGCGCGGACCACCGCGTAGCGCGTGTCGTCGCGGATCGCCGCGATGAACGCGTCCACCGTGATGGCCGTGCCGGGCCGCAGGCCCGCCGCCCACGAGCGTGCCGCCAGGCTCATGGCCTGCCCGGCGTCGCCCGCGGTCACCCCGGGCGCCAGGTGCACCGGGACCACCGCGTCGACCTGCACCGCGGCGCCCGGTCCCGTCCCGCGCTCGGTGCTGATGAGGTGCGTGAACGGCTGCTCGGGCGCCAGCACGGTGCCGGTGGGCGCGGTCACGGCCGGCTGTGGGCCGGCGCCGACGTCGAGGCCGAACGTGGCGTCGACGACCCGCGGGTCGGCCAGCGCCGCGGCCGAGAGCGGCCCGGGCCGTGCGGCTCCTCCCGGCGGCAGGCTCCGCAGCACCGCGACCACGCGGTCCTCGAGCGCGGACTGCAATGCGACCAGCTCGGCGCCACCGACGCCGGACCCGGCCAGCACCACGGTGGACGTGACCTGCACGGGCGTCGTCGCCGTCCGCTCGGGCAGCACCCGGATGCCCGCGGGCCGCAGGTCCTCGATGCGCTCGCCGACCTGCCGCAGGAGGTCGGCGGTCGGCTCGCCGTCGTAGCTGATCGCGAGCGAGACCTCGCCGGGCAGCCCGTGCGGGAACTCCGTCGCGGTGACGTCCTTGACGCCCGGGAGGTTCTTCACGCCCAGGCGCAGCGCGTCGATCGTGCCGCGCGCCGCGACAGCGAGGGCGCCGCGCGCGCGGCGGCGCAGGTCGTCGTCGGACTCCGGGCTGCCCGCGGCCGCGGCGGGGGACTCGTTGGTGACCGAGCCGACGCCCGCGATCAGCACCTCGAGCCGGTCGAGCGCGTCCGCGCCGACCGCCGGGGTCGCGGGGGAGACGCCCGAGGCCAGCACCTCGCGCGAGTCCTCCCCGGGCTCCAGGATCAGGGGGACCGTCGTCGCGTAGCGGTTGGACTGCGCGTCGGACACCACCGTGCCCACGGGCACCGAGATGCGGCCGGTCGAGCCCGCGGCCCGCGTCAGCCGCACGCGCGCGGTCGGCACGCCGCCGGGCCGCCGGGCGATCCCGACGAGCGCGACCACCTTGTCGAGTGACGTGCCCTGCGCGGTCTCCAAGTACGCCGACCGGTACACGGCCTCGAGCTGCAGCTCGACGAGCGCGAGCTCCCGCGCGACCGACTCCAGGAGCGTGCGCGCCACCGAGCCGACGTTGAGGTCGGTGATCGGAGCGGGCCGCGCCTGCGACGGGTAGTAGTTGACCACCACCGACGAGCCGGTCGGGGGTTTGCGGCCCGTCGGGCGGAATCGGATCGCGTCGCGGTCCGTGCCGTGCTGCCCGGTCGCGACGACCTCGAAGTCGGCGTCGGTGAACCGGTACGGCACCGGCACGGTCTCGCTGACGGCCTCGCCCTGGGCGTCGCGCACCACGTCGCCGTTGGCGTCGCGCAGCGGCCGTGTCACCTCGACGACGCCCTGCAGGTGGCTGACCCGGCGGATCGGCCGGTCCGCGAGGGTGTCGAGCACCACGAGGTCGCCCGCGGGCACGGTCAGCACCTCGCGGACCGTGCCGCCGGTGAGCGTGGTCAACGTGTCCCGCACGATCTGGGGGTAGGGCCGCGGCGAGAAGCCGTCCGGCAGGCCGTTCACAGCTCCACCCCCAGTCCGACTGTCACGGCCCCGCCGCCGTCGACGGGCTGCACCGTGAGCAGGAAGCGCAGCTCGGAGGGGCCCTCGGAGGCGAGGTCGAACGCGAGCTCGACCACCTGGTCTGCCACACGTGGCTCGGCCGCGACTGCCTCGAGCACGAACGCCTTGCACCGCGCGCGGTTCGCCTCGCTCTTCGACTCGCCGACCAGCTCGTGCAGGCGCGAGCCGTACTCGGCGTGCCCGAGGTCCGCGAGCGAGCCGCGGGGGGTGAGCAGGCGCAGGATCAGCGCTTGGCCCAGGTTGTGGCGGTCCGTGACGAGCTCGGGGCCGTCCGCGGCGCGGTCCACCACGCCCGCGCCCAGGCGCAGGTCGAGCGACGAGCCGTCGTGCGCGGACATCCCGGGCGGGCCGAGCAGGACGCGCAGGTCCGTGCCGAGGGCGCTCATCCGGCCATCACCGTCCCGACGGGGCCGAGCACGACTCCGACCGGCTGGTCGGTCGGGTCGTTGCACGTCCTGACCGGGTCACCCACGCGCGCGACGCCCTTGCCCCCGAACTTCACGGTGCTCGAGGCCTGGTCGACCGTGCCCTGGTTCGACGGCGGCGACTGGAACGAGACGCCGGGCGGCATCGCGATGTGCGCCGGCTGGTTCTCCGCGACGCTGTCGAGCGTCGCCGCGGGCTGGCCGCCGACCTTCACGGTCGAGACCGTCGTGCTGGTGACCATCCCGACGAACGGGTGCGGCAACGGCGTGGGCACGGTGCCGCCGGGCGTCGGGACGAGCACGATGTGCGTGTCCACGGCCATGACCTGCGCGTTCTGCCCGACGACGGGTGCGCCCATGTCAGTTCACCTCCACGACGCCGCCGGAGACGGTGACCTTGCCGGAGCCGTCGATGACGACCTCGGGGGCCTTGAGGCTGAGCTTCGTGGAGGCCTCGAGGCTGACCTCGCCGTTGCCGCCGAGCGTGAGCTTGCTGTCGGACGCCTTGACGGTGATCGTCCCGGGCGACGCGCCGTCGATGTGCAGCTCGCAGTCGCCGATCGTCACCTTCGCGGAGTCCTTGGCGAGCTCGATCTGCGTGTCGCCGACCTTGAGCGTGAGCTGCGGCGCGCCCGCGTCGAGCTGCAGGTCGACCGCCGGGTCCGAGGCGCCGGGCGGGAGCTGCAGCACCAGCTTGCCGTCGCCGTGCTCGGGCGGCTGCAGGTCGCGGTGGTAGAGCCGCCCGACGACGATGCCCGCGTGCGGGTCGCCGTCGGCGAACGCGACGACCACGAGGTCCCCGACCGCGGGCGTGGCGACGAAGCCCAGGGCGCCGACGGCCACGGGCAGCCGCGGCACGACCACGCCCGAGTCGCGCAGCTTGACGCTGACCGCGTGGTCGTGGCCGCTCGCGGCGGTGGTGTGCACGTCGGTGACCTGGCCGACCGTCACCCAGGAGCGCGCGTCGGCCTCGTGGCGCGCGATGCGCGCGACCGCGTCGTAGAGCACGTCGGTCACAGCATGCCTCCCACTCCGCCGGGCAGGCCGCCCAGCAGGCCGTCGGAGCCGCCCGCGGCGACCCCGGTCAGGGTCGTGGCGGCGCGCCCGGGGGACAGGTCGTGCCGCACGGAGGTCAGGAGCCAGGGTCCCGCCTGCGACGAGTCGGTGGTCTCGTCGATGCGCACCACGTCGCCTGGCCGCCGCGCGGGCTGCAGCCAGCAGGTCCCGCGCATGCGCTGCGTGGCGGCCGCGCGCCGGCTCGCGGCGCCGCGCGCGGCGAGGTCCACGTCGGAACGCGTGCGCAGCACGGCGTCCGGGAGCCA
>JAEWOA010000099.1 GCA_023461115.1 Actinomycetes bacterium | reverse complement strand
CCGTCGTCGCGCTCAGCCCGCCCGCGGTGTTCGACGGCGTCACGGCGCGCGACGGCGCCACCGGCTACGACGGGCCGCTGCTCGTCATCGCGGCCGCGCATGACCGTGACGTGCCCGCGTCGTCGTCGCGCCAGGTGGCGCGCAGCGACGATCCGGCGCAGTTCGTCGTCGTCGACGCGAGCGGCCATGGCGTCGCGCTGCTCGCGCCAGGCTCGCCCACGGTCGACGAGGTGCAGTCGGCGATCGACGGCCAGCTCGCCGCGGTGTTCGGCGGCTGAACCGCCGGGGGGAGCGTGCGGCCGGACCATCGGGCGAGCGTGCGGCCGGACATGCGACGAGGCCGCCCCCGCGCGCGATGCGGGGACGGCCTCGTCGGCTCAATTCGGCAGGATCACACCACGCGGCGCCGCGCGATGTACACCGCCGCGCCGGCGCCGGCCGCGAACACCAGCAGCGCGACCAGGCCGCGAGCCACGTTCCCGAACCCGGAGCCGTCGGCGCCGTCGATCTCGATCGAGTAGGCCGTGGCCCCGACGGCGCCCTGCGGCGCCCCGTAGGCCATGCCCTCCTCGGTGGCGCGAGCGGCCCCGACCTCGAGCACCGCGAACCCGGAGCCGAACGACTCCGCGGTCTTCTCGCCGGCGGCGGCGAGCTGCGACGAACCCTCGTCCGAGAGCCGCTTGGTGCCGTCGACGATCTGCGGGGCGCCCTCGGAGGCCGTGGTCAGGCCGTCCGCGAGCTGAGCCGCGCCGTCGGCGGCGGGCGCCAGGCCGTCGGCCAGCCGCTTCGAGCCGGTGGCCGCGGTGCCGAGTCCGCCCGCGATCTGCGCCGAGCCGGACGCGGCCTTGTCGATGCCCGCCGAGAGCTTGACGGCGCCGTCGTGGAGCTGGCCCGCGCCGGTGCTGAGCTGGCCGAGCCCGTCGACCAGGGCCGAGCCCTTGGTCGTCAGCTCGCCGACGCCGGCCTGCAGGCCGTTGACGCCGCCGCGGAAGGTTCCCGCGTCGGGAGCGTCCAGCAGGCCGCCGATCGCGCCCTGGACCGTGGCGATGACGCCGTCGGTCAGCGCGGTCACGCCGTCGTCCGCCGCGGGAAGGCCGTCGGCCAGGCCGGTCAGCGCGTCGAGCACGCCCAGGTCGGGGCAGACGCTTCCGCCCATGGCCGACTTGCTCATGCCGCACTCCATCTGCCCCAGGCCGGTGGCGGCATCCTGCAGCTGGGTGATCAGCGAGGCCACGCCGTCCGCCATGACGGCGAGCGTCCCGAGGTACTGCGCGCGCGCCGTGGGGTCCGCGATGGCCGCGCCGTACGCGGGCAGCCCGGTCGGGCTCGTCAGCGCGCCGTGGAGGCCGCCGACCTGGGTGATCGCCGACGGCGCGCCGGGCGCGTCCACCGAGATCTTGGTGCGCAGCGAGTCGAGCCCGGCGAGGATCTGGCTGGCGCCCGTCTTGGCTGCCTTGGCTGCGGCGGCGGCGCCCTGGAGCCCCGTGTGCAGGTCGGCGGCCTGGTCGGGCAGGGTGGCGATCCCGCCGTACAGCGCGGTGAGCCCGGCGTCGATCTTGTCGAGCCCCGCACCCACCTGGCCGAGCCCGCCGATCAGCAGCGGGGCCTTGGCGCCGGCCTCGGCCAGGCTCTCGTCGAGGCGCTTGGCGCCGGCGGCCAGCGCGGCCGCGCCGGGCTTGGCGTCCTTGTTCAGGCCGTTGGCCAGCGTGGCCGCACCCGGTGCGAGCTTGCCGCCCAGGCCGTTCGCGAGCTCGCGGGCGCCGGGCGCCGCCTCGTCGTTCAGGCCCTCGGACAGCTGCGCCGCGCCGTCGCGGAGCTGGATCAGCCCGGCGAGCAGCTCGGCGGCGCCGTCGTGCAGGCGCAGCAGGTTGTCGTCGATCTGGATCGCGCCGGACGTGAGGTCCACGCCGGACTGCGCGCCCGAGGCGTAGCTCTTGGCGCCACCCTTGAACGACGGGTAGTCGAGCGGCGAGACGGGCATCGACGTGAGCGAGGCCTTGGGCACCACGCCGCGGGAGATGCGCGCGGTGTAGCCGAACTCGGCGGTGTCCGTGCCGATCGGCGGGAACAGCGTCATCTGGAACGTCATGCGGGTGCCGCCGTGCCCGTCGCCGGCCATGCCGGCCTCCTCCGAGCGCACGTTCGTGAACGACGGCGGGAGGGTGGTGACGAGCTGCCCGATCATCGGGACGACGGTCGTGACGGTCTTGCGGCCCGTGCCGCCCTTGCCGTCGTCGAACGTGATCTCGCGGTCCTCGCCGGTGAGGTTCTTGACGGTGTAGCGCACCGTGAGCTCGCCGGACTTGCCGACGACGTCGCCCGGCTTCACGTCCTTGCCGTCGAGCTGGTAGGAGACCGCGACGCTCAGCGGGAGGTCCTTGGTGTACTGCGAGACGGTGCGCAGGCGGCGCTCGCCGTCCACGTCCACCTGAGCGACCATGTGGCCGTCCTTGACCTGGAACCCGCCGAAGCCGTCGAGGTTGCGCAGGCCCTTGGTGGAGACCGGGTTGTCGATCGTGGTCTTGCCCTTGCCGGACAGCGCGAGCTGCTCGTAGACGAGCGCGGTGCGCAGGCGGCCGGTCGCGTCGAGGCGCGCCTGGACGGTCTCGGTGTTGGCCACCGTGACGTCCCCGGAGTCGCCGGCGAAGGCGGGGCTCCCGCTCAGGACGAGGGGGAGGATGCCGACGAGGGCGGCGGCGGGAAGGTAGCGGCGCACGTCAGGCCTCCGGCTGGGGGTCGAGGAACAGGGACGGCGCCGGCATGGGCCGGTAGGTGTTGTCGGGCTCGGCGGCCGGCTGGGCGGCGGGCGCGGCGGTGGATGCGGCGGTGGATGCGGCGGTGGGCGCCGTGGCCACGTGGCCCGCGGGCGCGTCCTCGCGTGCCGGGGCGAGCAGCGTCGTGACGACGAAGCCGATGGCCGACGAGAGCAGCACCGAGGTCACCGCGGCCACCGAGGTGGTCGCGACCGCGCCGGGGTCGGCCGAGTAGGCCGCCTCGTACGCGCCGACGACGCCCGCGACGCCGACGAGCAACGCCCACAGGGGCAGGCGGCCGCGGGAGACCACCGCCACGACGACGCACAGGCCGAGGACGACGAGCGCGGCGACCGCGCGGCCACTGTCGGCGTCCGGCAGGCCCGCGGCCCGCAGGATGTAGCCGACCCAGGCCAGCACGATGCCCGCGCCGAAGGCGCCGAGGCGTCCGCCGAGCGAGCCCTCCCGGACCAGGCCGAGGACCCCGCCGAGCGCGACTCCGAGCACGATCGTGCTCTGGGCGTCAGCTCCGAGGATGCCGGTTCCGACGAGCAGTGCCGTCAGGATTGCGAGGGCTGCCCCCGCGAGGATGTAACGCCTCATGACCACCTCGTCATGTGTGTGGATGGACCGTGCCCGCCCGGGCGACGACGGCGTCGCCGTTGACGCCGCCGCCCGCCGGGACGGAACCGCGCACTGTCTACCAGCGCGATTGGTTTCCGATCCACGCGGTACTAGGTAAAGGTTCCCGGGTATCGGGTAACCGTTACCGAGTCGTAACCCAGGGGGGACGAACGTCCCTCGCACCCGATCGGGCGAAGCGCTCGGGGGCGCCGGTCGCCCGATCGGCGCACGCGGGCGCGGGCCGCCTCAGGCGGTCCTGGGCAACCGCGTCACAGGAAGCGGACCGGGTCGAACTCGTCGAGCGGGATGATCCGCAGGCGCGGCAGGTCCACGTTGAACGCGTGGATGTCGTGCTCCAGGTCGAACAGCTCGAGCCCGCGCGCCGCGAGCGAGGCGAGCGACACCGACGTGAACTCGCGGAAGCCCACGAGGCCCACCCGACGGTCCCCGGCGGCGACGAGCTCCTCGACCAGCGCCGCGAAGTCGCCGTCGTGGCTCGCGAGCATCACGTCGCCCTGCCGGTCGGCGATCGCCTGGAGGGTGCGCAGGATGCCGATGTCGACGACCTTCTCGTGGCTCTCGCCCGAGAGGGGGATCGGCTGGAAGCCCACCGAGTTGAGCGCCTGGATGAACGACATCGGCAGGTTGCCGTTGGAGGCGTTCAGGAAGAACAGGCCCTTGACCGGCTGGCCCCAGGCATTCTCCGCGAACGCGCGCACCCGCTCCCAACGCGGCCGCTGGTCGGGCGCCGGGCGGCCGCCCAGGATCGAGGAGCCGAGGGTGGCGTCGATGTTCTCGCCGTCGACCAGCACGTAGGTGACGCGCTCCGCGCCCGGGTTGCTCATCTGGCCAGGCTAGCGGCCGATCCGTGGTGCGGCCTGCGAGCATGGGCGGCACGAGACCGACCCAGGAGGCGTGATGCCCGACGAGCGAGCCGCCGGCCGCTCCCACGCGAGCGGCGACCAGCGCGCACCGCGCCAGGGGGACGCGCGCGCCGCCGCGGAGGCGTGGGAGTCGCTGTTCCGCGCGCAGGTGGCGCTCATGCGCAGGTTCCAGCGCGACGACATCTGGCGCGAGCTCTCGATGCGCGAGTACGACGTGCTGTTCACGCTGTCGGGCGCCCCGGGGAGTGGCGCGCGGCTGCGCGAGCTGGGCGAGGGCAGCCTGCTGTCGCAGCCGAGCCTGTCCCGCATGGTCGAGCGGCTCGAGGCCGCGGGCCTGGTGGCCCGCGAGCCCGCGCCCGACGATGCGCGGGGAGTCGTCGTGCGGCTGACGGACGCGGGCCGGGCGCGGCAGCGCGAGCTCGGGCGGGCCCATGTGCGGCAGATCGAGCGGTACGTCGGGGGCGCGCTGGACGCGGCCGAGCTCGCGAGCCTGCGCGAGCTCACGGAGAAGTTGAGGGTGGCGCAGGCTGAGTTGGAGTGACGGCGGACGCGCAGATCGCGGGACCTTCCGCCCATTGCGTGTCCCCGCCCGCGGGTGAGGATGGTGACCTGCCGAGGGGAGGTCAGGATGCGCGTGCTGGTCGCTGTGGCGTCACGCCACGGGGGGACGTGGGAGATCGGTGAGCACATCGCGGGCGTGCTGCGCGCCGCGGGGCACACCGTGGACGTGCGTGAGCCCGACGATGTCGTCGACGCCTCGGGGTACGACGCCCTCCTGCTGGGCTCCGCGGTGTACGTCGGGCACTGGATCCCGGCGGCGCGCGAGCTCGCGGAGCGGATCGCCGGCGGCCCGCTGCCGCGGTTCGTCTGGCTGTTCTCGTCGGGCCTGGCGACGCAGCCGGCGGCGGCCGCGAACTCGCCGCACGAGATCGCGGATCTGGTGCAGCGGCTGGGCGCGCGCGGGCACCGCTCGTTCCGCGGGCGCCTCGACCGTGCGGTGCTGACGTTCGCCGAGCGAGCGACGATCGCCGGCGCCCGGGCGCGCGAGGGCGACCACCGCAACTTCGCGCTCGTGGAGGAGTGGGCGCTCGGTATCGTCGACTCGCTCACGCTGCAGCCGACAGTCTGACGACAGCGTTTCTTGCAACTCGGGCGGATTGCCGTTCGACTCTTGCAAGTTCCTGCAACCAAGTTGCGGCCGGTGGGCCTACGATGAGCGCATGTCACGGCGACTCGCAGAGGTGGCACGCAAGGTCGGCGTCTCCGAGGCGACCGTCTCCCGCGTGCTGAATGGAAAGCCCGGCGTCTCGGAGCAGACGCGTGAGGCGGTGCTGACCGCGCTCGACGTGCTGGGCTACGAGCGGCCCACCAAGCTGCGCGGCGAGCGCGCTCGCCTCGTCGGGCTCGTTCTGCCGGAGCTGCAGAACCCGATCTTCCCCGCGTTCGCGGAGGTCGTCGGCGGCGCGCTCGCGCAGCAGGGCTTCACGCCTGTGCTCTGCACCCAGACCGCGGGCGGCGTCTCCGAGGCCGACTACGTCGAGCTCCTGCTGGGCCAACAGGTCTCGGGAATCGTCTTCGCGGGCGGCCACTATGCGCAGCGGGACGCGACGCACGGGCACTACGAGCGGCTCACGCAGCGCAACCTGCCGGTCGTCTTGATCAACGCCTCGATCGAGGAGCTGCCGTTCCCGCGTGTCTCGTGCGACGACGAGGTCGCGATCGAGCAGGCCATCGGGCACCTCGCGTCGCTCGGCCACACCAAGGTGGGCATCGTGCTCGGCCCCGTGGACCACGTGCCGTCCGAGCGCAAGCTGCACGCGGCGCAAACCGTCGCGCAGCGCCTCGGCGTCGACATCGGCGGGCATCACGTGGTGCGGTCCGCGTACTCGCTCGAGAGCGGCCAGGCCGCCGCGACGCGCCTGCTCAAGGAGGGTGTGACGGGCATCGTCTGCGCGTCCGACCCCCTCGCGCTCGGCGCCATCCGCGCCGCGCGCCGGGCCGGGCTGCGGGTGCCCGAGGACGTCTCGATCGTCGGGTACGACGACTCGGCGTTCATGAACTGCACCGAGCCGCCGCTCACCACCGTGCGCCAGCCGATCGAGCCCATGGGCCGCGCGGCGATCGACCTGCTCGTGAGCCAGATCAATGGCGCCTCGGTGCCGCAGGAGGAGCTCCTGTTCGAGCCGGAGCTCGTGGTCCGCGGCTCGACCGCGCCGGCCCCGACCTCCTGAGCCGCGGGCGCCTGCTCCCGCTCCTGCTCCTGCGCAGCCCGCGCGCGTCCGGCGCCCGGCGGCGGGGAACGGCGCGCCAGCCTTGCGTCGTGCGGCACCGCGACGACGTCAGCCGCTGACGCTCGCGTGCCCGCGCCTGTGCGTCGGCACGTGCGCTCGCGTGGGTCCTGGCCGCGCGCGGCCATGGGAACGCGCCCACCTTCGGGGGCTCCGGCGACGGTCGCAGCGCCGCCTGTGGTCCCGATCACACAGGATTCTGCCGCTGGCACATCGCGTTCACGCGATGGTTTGGTCACGCTTCGATAACTCCACTGTCGCGTTCTTGCGCGGTTCTCGTCGGAAGTCCTACAGTCGACTCAACGACGACGAGGTCAGCGCCGCGGCGCGAGCCTCGCCTTCGGGACGTAACCCCGTGGCTGACGGCGCCCCCCGGCGCACGAGCCAGAGCAGAGACGAGAGACGCCCGTGGCTCACGCCCAGCCCGAGACCGACGCCACCTGGTGGCGCGGTGCGGTGATCTACCAGGTGTACCCGCGCAGCTTCGCGGACGGCAACGGCGACGGCACCGGTGACATCGCCGGCATCCGAGCCCGCCTGCCGTACCTGCGTGACCTGGGCGTCGACGCGATCTGGGTGACCCCTTGGTACGTCTCCCCGCTCGCGGACGGTGGCTACGACGTCGCGGACTACCGTGCGATCGACCCGGCGTTCGGCACTCTCGAAGAGGCCGAGGAGCTCATCTCCGAGGCCTTGGGCCACGGCATCCGCACGATCATCGACATCGTGCCGAACCACGTCTCCGACCGGCACGCGTGGTTCGAGGCCGCGCTCGCCGCCGGCCCCGGCTCGCCCGAGCGCGAGCGGTTCTGGTTCCACCCCGGCAAGGGCGAGAACGGCGACGAGATCCCGACGCAGTGGGTCTCGGACTTCCAGGGCAACACCTGGACGCGCACCACCAACCCCGACGGGACGCCCGGCGAGTGGTACCTCCACTTGTTCGCGCCGGCGCAGCCGGACCTCAACTGGTCGCACCCCGACGTGCGCTCCGAGTTCGAGGACGTGCTCTCGTTCTGGTTCGACCGCGGCGTCGCGGGCATCCGCATCGACTCCGCCGCGCTGTTGATCAAGGACGCGGCGCTGCCCGACTACCGGTCGGAGCACGGCCCGGGCGAGCACCCGCACGTCGACCGCGACGAGCTGCACGACGTGTACCGCGGCTGGCGCAAGCTCGCCGACTCGTACGAGGGCACGCGCGTGCTCGTCGGCGAGGTGTGGCTCGCGGACCGCGCGCGCTTCGCGCAGTACCTGCGGCCCGACGAGATGCACACGGCCTTCAACTTCGACTTCATGGCCCGCCCGTGGAACGCCGCGCAGCTGCGCGAGTCGATCGACATGACGTTGGCCGCGCACGGCCCGGTCGGCGCGCCAGCCACGTGGGTGCTGTCCAACCACGACGTCACGCGCCCGGTCACGCGCTACGGCAGGCAGGACACGTCGTTCTCGTTCGCCGCCAAGCGGTTCGGCACGCCGACCGACCTCGTCGTCGGCCGTCGTCGGGCCCGCGCCGCCGCGATGCTCACGGCCGCGCTGCCGGGCTCGCTGTACGTCTACCAGGGCGACGAGCTCGGCCTGCCCGAGGTCGAGAACCTGCCGGTCGAGCTGCTGCAGGACCCCATGCACTACCGCTCGGGCGGGGTCGACCCCGGCCGTGACGGCTGCCGCGTCCCGCTGCCGTGGTCGGGCCAGGAGGCGCCGTACGGGTTCAGCCCCGACGAGGCGCCGCACGGCACGTGGCTGCCGCAGCCCGGCGGTTGGGCCGACCTCACGGTCGAGAGCCAGTCCGCGGACGCCACCTCGATGCTCCACCTGTACCGCGACCTGCTCGCCATCCGCCGGGCCGAGCCGAGCCTCGGCGACGGGCCCATGGAGTGGCTCGAGTCGGGCGCCGACGTCCTCGCGTTCGCGCGCGGCGACGTCGCGTGCGTCGTCAACCTCGGCGACGACCCCGCAGAGCTGCCCGACCACACCGATCTCCTGCTCGCGAGCGCCCCGCTCACGGCAGGCAAGCTGCCCCGCGACACCGCCGCGTGGCTGCGCATCTCCGGGAAGGCGGCCCCCTGATGCCGTCCCTCGGGGCTCCATTGAGCGCACGACCCACCAAGAAGTAGTTCCCATCGCGACCTGGCGCCCGTCAGGCGTACCTCACGAAGGAGTGACGATGAGGTTCAACCGCACCACCGCGCTGGCGATGGCCGGCGTGCTGTCGCTCGGCCTGCTGGCCGCGTGCAGCGACTCGGACGAGCCGAGTGACGAGGGCACCGGCTCCGGCGACAAGCAGGTGACCATCAAGGTCGCCGGCCTGCTCCCGACGGCCGACGACGCCGCCAAGGCCCAGTTGGCCGACCGCGTGAAGTCGTTCGAGGACCGCCACCCGAACATCAAGGTGGAGGCCGTGGACTACGAGTGGAAGAACTCGACGTTCACCACCGAGCTCGCGGGCGGCACGCTGCCCAACGTCTTCGAGATCCCGCTGACGGACGGCAAGACGCTCATCCAGCAGGGCCAGCTGGCCGACATCGACGCCGAGGTCAAGAAGCTGCCCTACGGCTCGGACTTCAACAAGACCCTGATCGAGAACGGCACGGGCGACGACGGCAAGATCTACGCCGTCCCGGCCAAGTCGATCTACGCGGTGGGCCTGCACTACAACCGGAACCTGTTCGAGCAGGCCGGCCTGGACCCCAACGACCCGCCGACCACGTGGGACGAGGTCCGCAAGGACGCCAAGGCGATCCACGACAAGACCGGAATCGCGGGCTACGCGACCATGGCGCTCGACGCGTCGGGCGGCTGGCAGCTCGCCGCGGGCGCCAACTCGCGCGGCGGCGTGATCGAGACCAACGAGAACGGCGCCGTGAAGGCCACGCTCGACGACCCGGCCGTCAAGGAGCACCTGCAGTTCATCAAGGACCTCAAGTCGGACGGCTCGCTGCTCGAGCGCGCCGACCTGGGCTGGGGCGAGATCAACGCCGCGTTCGCCGGTGGCGAGCTCGCGATGTACACGTCGGGCACGGACATCTACAACGTGCTCGTCGAGGGCAACGGCGTGACCGCGGACTGGGGCTACGGCCTGACCGCCATCCCGACGTCCGGTGACGGTGGCGCCCTGTCGGGTGGCACGCTCGCCGCGGTGACGAAGCAGTCGACGGCCGAGCAGCGCGCCGCCGCGGTGCTCTGGATCGACTGGTGGTACCTGAGCAAGCTGCAGGACCAGGAGCAGGCCGTGGCCGACGCCAAGACCCGCGCCGAGGCCAACCCCGCGCTCGCGGTCGGCACCCCGGTGCTCCCGATCTTCTCCGAGGACCTCTACAAGGAGAACCTCGACTGGATCAAGGACTACATCAACGTGCCGCTCGACGACATGGTGGGCTACACGGACGTCATGTTCACGCAGCCCATCGTGCCCGAGGCCGCGGTCGCGACGCAGGACCTGTACAACGCCCTCGTCCCGGCGGTCCAGGCCGTCATCACGGACAAGAACGCGGACATCGACGCGCTGCTCAAGACGGCTCAGGAGACTGGCCAGGCAGCGGTCGAGGCGAACCAGTAAGTCCGCTGGTCGCACACTGAGATCGTGGGCCCGAAGGGGCCTCGGCTCTGAACGCGGTGGCGCCCGGCCTTCCCCCTGGCCGGGCGCCACCGGCAGCCATGCAATCCCCCTGACACAGAAGGCCACGCGTGACATGACCGACGACGTCGTCACCACCCGAGTGCCGCGCACCTCGGTGCGCGCGAGCGCCCGCCGCAGAGAGACCTCGCGCGGGACGCCGGCGACCTGGGCCCGCCGCGGCGGGTTGAGCTCGCTGGTGTTCGCGCTCCCGATCATCCTCATCTTCGGCGTGTTCTCGTGGTGGCCGATCATCTCCGCGGGCGTGATGAGCCTGCAGAAGACCAACCTCGTCGACGCCCCCGTGTGGGTGGGGCTCGCGAACTTCCAGCACGTGCTCGCCGACCCGCTGCTGCCCACGGTCGTCAAGAACACGGCGTGGTTCGCGGTGCTCGCGCTCGTGTTCGGGTACCCGATCCCGCTGATCGGCGCGGTGCTGATGAGCGAGCTCCGTCGTCGTAAGGGCCTGTACTCGGTGCTGGCGTACCTGCCGGTCGTCGTGCCGCCCGTGGTGGCGGTGCTCCTGTGGAAGTTCTTCTACAACCCCAGCCCGGCGGGTGTGTTCAACACGATCCTCGGGTGGGTGGGCCTCGGCCCATTCCCGTGGCTCAGTGATGCCACGTGGGCCATGCCGTCCCTCGTGCTCGAGGCGACCTGGGCTGCCGCAGGCGGCACGGTGATCATCTACCTCGCCGCGCTGATCAGCGTGCCCGCCGAGCTGTACGACGCCGCCGAGGTGGACGGCGCCTCGGTGTGGCGCAAGGTGTGGCACGTGACCATGCCGAACCTGCGTGGCGTCCTGTTCATCACGCTGATCCTGCAGATCATCGGCACCGCGCAGGTGTTCCTGGAGCCGTTCCTGTTCACCAACGGCGGCCCCAACCACGCGACCGAGACGATCATGCTGCGCGTCTACAACCTCGCGTTCGCGAACCTCGGCAACAACTACGGCGAGGCCACGGCGCTGAGCCTGTTGCTCGCGGTGTTCCTCGCGATCATGTCGCTGCTCTACTTCCGCCTGACCAAGAGCTGGAGCCAGTCGTGACCGCCACCGACGCCAAGTCCGCCACGCCCCCGCCGCTGCCCGGCGTCCAGCCCGGCTCGACCGGCGCGGCGGCCCCCGGCGCCGCCATCGCCGCGAACCTGCGGTTCGTCGGCCGCAAGAAGAAGAACGCCTACGACGAGCACGAGCGCGGCGCGCTGTCGACCGCCGACTGGCGCCGCGGCCCCGTCAAGTGGACGTGGCGCGGGATGCACTTCGTGCTGTTGCTGCTGCTCCTGGTCTGGTGCCTGGGCCCGCTGCTGCTGCTCGGCAAGTTCGCGTTCACCCCGACGCAGGACATCCTGGCCCACCCGATGTCGCTCTTCCCCAACGGGGCCACGACCAAGAACATCGACATGGCGTGGAACCGGTATCACATCGACAAGTACTTCCTGAACACGGTGTGGCTGGCGCTCGGGTCGTGGTTCGTGCAGATCCTGGTGGCGACGACCGGCGGGTTCGTCCTGTCGGTGCTGCGCCCGGCGTGGGCCAAGGTGCTCAACTGGCTCGTGCTCGCGACGCTGTTCGTCCCGGCGGTCGTGCTGCTGATCCCGCTGTACAAGATCATCGTCAACCCGCCGATCGGCGACTCGCTGATCAACAACTTCCTGGCCGCGTGGCTGCCGGCGGGCGCGAGCGCGTTCAACGTGGTGATCGTCGCGCGCTTCTTCGACTCGCTGCCGCGGGAGATCTTCGAGGCCGCGCGCGTCGACGGCGCCGGGCCGTTCCGCCTGTTCTGGTCGATCGTGCTGCCGATGAGCAAGCCGATCATCGGAGTGGTCTCGGTGTTCGCGGTGATCGCGTCCTGGAAGGACTTCCTCTGGCCGTTCCTGGTGCTCAAGTCCGACACGGTCAAGCCGCTGTCGGTGTACCTGCAGTCGATGGCCAACGTGGACAAGGGCACGCTCATGGCGGCCCTGGCGATCTCGACCCTGATCCCGATCGTGATGTTCCTGATCTTCCAGCGCATGTTCCTGCGCGGCGCCGGCCTGGGCGGCGCGGTCAAGGGCTGACCCGTTTTCTGACACGCCGTCCGGTCAATCTCACGCGGCCCGGGCGCCCTCCGACACCGAGGGCGCCCGGGCCGCGGTGCGATGATCGACCGGTGTCCGATGTGAGCCTGCCCCCCGTATCCGACTCGACTGACGTCCGCCCGTACGACGCCCTGTTCCTCGCGTCGTTCGGCGGACCGGACGGCCCCGACGACGTGCTGCCGTTCCTGCGCAACGTCACGGCGGGCAAGGGGATCCCCGACGAGCGGCTGGCCGAGGTCGCCGAGCACTACCACCACTTCGGCGGCGCGAGCCCGATCAACGGCCAGAACCTCGCGCTGCAGCGGGCGTTGTCCGACGAGCTCGCCCGGCGCGGCATCGACCTGCCCGTGGTGTGGGGCAACCGCAACTGGACCCCGTACACCAAGGACGCGCTCGCCGCGGCGCACGCGGACGGCGCCCGCCGCGTGGTCGCGCTCGTGACCAGCGCGTACGGCTCGTACTCAGGCTGCCGCCAGTACCGCGAGGACTTCTGGACGGCGCTCGACGAGCTGGGCGCGGACCTCGGGATGGAGCCCGGCGAGCACCCGCTCGTCGTCGACAAGGTCCGCCCGTACTTCAACCACCCCGGCTTCGTGCAGGCGAACGTCGACGCGGTGGTCGAGGCGTACGCCAAGGTCCCCGCGGACGCGCGCCTGGTGTTCGTCACGCACTCCATCCCGGACACCATGGAGGAGGCGTCGGCGCTCGCGGGCCCGTCGTACGCGCAGCAGCACCTGGACGTCGCCGCGAGTGTCGCGGCCGCCGCGGGCGCGCGGCTGGGCACGACGATCGAGTGGGACCTCGCGTTCTGCTCGCGCTCGGGCCCGCCGAGCCAGCCGTGGCTCGAGCCGGACGTCAACGACCACCTCGCCGAGCTCAAGGACAAGGGCATCGAGTCGGTCGTGCTCTCGCCGATCGGCTTCGTGTCCGACCACATGGAAGTGGTGTTCGACCTCGACACCGAGGCGCTCGAGACGGCCGCCGAGCTGGGCCTGACGGCCGTGCGCGCCGACTCGGTGGGCACGCGCGACGTGTTCGTCCGCGGCCTCGTCGACCTCGTGCTCGAGCGCGCCGCGGCCGCGCGCGCCGCGCAGGCCGGCGAGCCCGAGCCGCACAAGGCGACGGTCGGCGCGCTGCCCGCGTGGCACGACGTATGCCCCCCGGGTTGCTGCCGCCGTCAGGCGGGCGTCGACTCGGGCCGCCCCGCCACGTGCGGCTTCGACCCCCACCGCTAACCCACCACCCAGCCGTGAGCGTGCACTCCAGCCGTGAGCGTGCACTTCAACCGTGAGCGTGCACTCCAGCCGGGCACGCGCAGACCAGGAGGATGCAGTGACGCAGTCCGACAGCAACGCGATCGACCACGAGAGCCTCAACGCGACCGTCCGCTACACGATGTGGTCGGTGTTCGCGCTCGAGGAGGTGCTGCCCGAGGACGACGACGAGCGCGCGCAGCTCATCGCCGCGGCGCGCGCGGCGATCGGGCAGGACGCGGACCTCGTCGTCCGCGGGTGGTACGACGTGGCCGGCCTGCGCGCCGACGCCGACCTCATGGTCTGGTGGCACGCCGAGACGGTCGAGGGCGTGCAGGGCGCGTATCAGCGGCTGCGTCGAAGCGACTTGGGCCGCCACCTCCTGCCGGTGTGGTCGCAGGTGGGCCTGCACCGCGCGGCCGAGTTCAACCGCCAGCACGTGCCGGCGTTCCTGGCGGGGGAGGAGCCGCGCGCGTACCTGTGCGTCTACCCGTTCGTGCGGTCGTACGACTGGTACGTGCTGGACGCGGCCGACCGCGCGCGCATGCTCCGCGAGCACGGCGAGGCCGCGCGCGACTACCCGGACGTGCGCGCCAACACCGTGTCGGCGTTCGCGCTCGGCGACTACGAGTGGCTGCTGGCGTTCGAGGCCGACGAGCTGCACCGCATCGTGGACCTGATGCGCGAGCTGCGGAACACGCAGGCGCGCCTGCACGTGCGCGAGGAGGTGCCGTTCTACACCGGCCCGCGCACGACGCTCGAGGCGTGGGCGGACCGGCAGCCGCTGGGCTGACGCGATCGTCGTCGACGCCCGGCGCCGCGGCGCGCGCGGTGGCAGGATCGGCCGCATGCTGCGGCTCGTCGGTGAGTGGCGTGTGGTCGCGGTCGCGGGCGCGGCCGTTCCGGGCGACGACGCGCACGTCCCGAGCCTCACGTTCGATGGGGACGGCCAGGTCTACGGGCTGCTGGGTGTCAACCGCGCGCGCGGCACCTGGTCCGTCGAGGGCGACACGCTGAGCTTCGGGCCGCTCGCGACGACGCTCATGGCGGGTCCCGAGGACGCGATGGCCGTCGAGGATGCGCTGCGCGCGCTGCTCACGGGCACGCTCGAGCTGCGGACTGTCGACGGCCGCTCCGAGACGACCGCCGATCCGCTCACGCAGCCGACCCGCGGCCCGGCCGGCCCGCGGGTCGTCGAGCTCGTCGCGGCGGACGGCGGCCGTGTGCGCCTGGAGCGTGCCGACCCCGCCTGACACGCGCGCCGTCTCACCATGTGGTCACGCTTCCATGCAGGTCGCCAACGATTACGTACGCCGCCGGCCGCGGGTTGTTTGCCCAGGCTCGGCCGCGGTGATGGGCTCGATATCGGCGGCGCACGGCCCGCCGTGGTCGACGGGGACCCGGTGGGCTCGCCGCAGCACGGGCGTCACGCCGGCGCCCGTCGCCGCCCGCTCGGCGGGCGGCCAACGGTGCGTGCGGGGGCACGCGAGAGGTTGGCGACGTGGCGACGAAGACGCGCGCGATCATGACGGCACTCCTGGCGGCGGCGCTGACCGCTGTCGGCACGGCGGCTCCGGCCGCGCCACCCGGCCCCGGGGTCAACCCCGTCGGCGCCGGCTCCTTCCTGGGCACAGCTCCGGGCGCGACACCGAAGGGCTGCGACGCCGTTACGGCGAACCCGCGCTCGTCGCTCACCGCGGACGCGCCGGCCGGGCCGATCCCGACGAACGACTGGTGGTCGTCGCTCGTCTTCAAGGTCTGGGACTGCGCGTTCTCCGCGCCGCTCCAGGCGCACCCGGTGGTCTACCAGCCGGTGGCGAGCGGGCTCGGGCTCTCGACTCCGCGCACCGCGGTGCTCTCGGGGACGTCCGGCGGGGTGGGGGAGTTCCACTACCCCTACGACGAGGACCTCGTCGTGGCCGTCGACGGCATGTCCGCGCCGAACGTGAAGGTCGCGGGCTGGACGGACTGGACCGTGACGCCCGCGTGGCAGGACGGCGCCCGGTCGCTGCGGGCCGTGGTCGGGCACGGGCTTCCGATCAGCTGGTACCACGTGGCCGGCGGCGACGCGGTGCTGCGCTCACGCGACCCGCTGCGCGTCTGGTGGCGGGACGGCGGCGCGATCGGGTTCACCGCGCGCGGGCACGACTACGTGGCCGTGGCGCCGGCGGGCTCGTCGTGGACGGGCTCGGGCGCGGTCCTGCGCTCGTCGCTCGCCGGGCGCGGGGTCCTCGCGGTCGCGGCGCTCTCGACGACCGCGTCGGACACCGACGCGGCGCGTGTCGCGCAGGCGCAGGCCTATGCGCCGTGGGCGCTCAACGAGGTGACGGGGACGCGCGCGGACTACGTCTACGACCAGGCCGCGGGCGTCGTGCGGACCACGTACCGGCTCACGACGACGCGGCTGGCCGGGGGCAGCCAGCCCGCGGGCACAGTCGTCGCGCTCTACCCGCACCAGCAGCGGTACGTCGCGGCGCCCGCCGGGGCGACGCGGGCGCCGGGGGACTACGTCTCGCCGCGCGGCGCCATGGCCGCCTACGTCGGCGCCACGTCGTTCACGACGAACACCCCGTTCACCGGGGTTCTGCCCGAGCTGCCGGGTGTCGCGACGACGAGCGGCGCCAACCGGACCAGGCTCAACACGCTGCTCGACGAGGGTGTCGCGCAGACCCTCCCGCTGCCGTCGACCGACACGTACTGGACGGGCAAGGCGCTGGGCCGAGCGACGCGGCTCGTCGAGCTCGCCGACCAGCTGGGCCGCACCGACGTGCGCGACCGGCTGATCACCGCCGTGCGCGCGACGCTCACCGAGTGGTTCACCGCACGCGCGGGCAAGACCGCGCAGGTGTTCGGCTACGACAGCCGGTGGGGCACGCTCATCGGCTACCCCGCGTCGTACGGCTCGGACACCGAGCTCAACGACCACCACTTCCACTATGGGTACTTCGTCGCGGCCGCAGCGACACTCGCGCGGTTCGATCCGGGCTGGGCGCGCGCCGACCGTTACGGCGGCATGGTGGACCTGCTCATCCGCGACGCCGACAACTACGACCGCGCCGAGACGCGGTTCCCGTACCTGCGGGACTTCGACATCTACGCGGGCCACGACTGGGCGTCGGGACACGGCGCGTTCGCCGCGGGGAACAACCAGGAGTCCAGCTCCGAGGGCATGAACTTCGCCGGCGCGGTGCTGCAATGGGGCGCCGCGACGGGCTCACGAGCGGTCCGGGACGCGGGCGCGTACCTCTACGCGACCCAGGCTGCGGCCATCCAGGACTACTGGTTCGACCGTGCGGGAGCCATCCCGGCAGGATTCGGCCACTCCACGGTCGGGATGATCTGGGGCGACGGCGGCGCCTACGCCACGTGGTTCTCGGGCGAGGCCGAGATGATCCAGGGCATCAACACGCTGCCGATCACCGGCTCGCACCTCTACCTCGGGCTGCGTCCCGCCGACGTGCGCGCGCAGTATGCCGCGATGGAGCGAGTCAACGGCGGGCCGCCGACCGTGTGGCAGGACATCCTGTGGTCCTTCCTGGCGCTCGGGGACGGGCCGGGGGCGCTCGCCAAGCTCGACGCCAACCCCGGGTACACCGTGGAGGAGGGCGAGACCAAGGCGCACACGTTCCACTGGATCGCCAACCTCGCGTCGCTGGGCGCCCTCGACGCCTCGGTGCGCGCGGACCATCCGCTCGCGGCGGCCTTCCGCTCGTCGGGCGGGCTCACCTACGTGGCCGCCAACGTGACCTCCGCGGCGATCTCCGTGCGGTTCTCCGACGGGCGTGTGGTCGCGGTCCCGGCCGGCAGGACCGTGGCCGTGGGCGTGCGGACGTTCAGCGGGGGCTCGGCGCCGGGCGGCCCACCGCTCCCGGGCGGGCCGACCCCGACTCCGACGCCCACGCCGACGCCGACACCCACACCCTCGCCGACCACGCCGACGAGCCCGGCGAACGTGCGGTTCTACCTCGGCTCGTCGGGGACGCTCACGCCGACCGCGCCGGCCGCGGGCACGCGCGTGCAGATCGCGCGCTCGACGACCGGCGGGGACACCCTCGTCGAGCCCGCGGACGCGCGGGTATTCACCGCGAGCGGCCTGACCTGCGCGTTCAACGGGGGCGCGACGACGTTCGACGCGGAAGTGGACGCCGGGACCGTCGTCGCCAACGGCACTCGCCTGTCGGTGTCGTACGACCTCACGGGAGACGGCACGTGGGACCGAGTCGAGGTGTACCAGTACTTCGCCACCGACCCGGTGCCGGGCGACGAGCACTACACGCAGGCCGTCGGGTTGGTGCGGTCGTCGGGCGCCTTGGGCGCGCTGCGTGACGGCACGGTCCGAGTGGCCGTCTGGAACGCGATCGGCGCCGGCCCGTCGACGATCGACGCGGCCACCACCTGGCTCCGCCTCCCGTACTAACCCCAACCCAGCCGTGAGCGTGCACTCCAGCCGTGAGCGTGCACTCCAGCCGTGAGCGTGCACTCCAGCAC
>JAEWOA010000098.1 GCA_023461115.1 Actinomycetes bacterium | reverse complement strand
CGGCGACGCCTTGGTCAGCACGGCCGTGTTGTCGTAGACGACGCTCGACGGGCTGGCGTTCGCGAGCGTGCACCGCAGCCGGACCGTCACGGGCTCGTTGCCCCAGGCCGCCGCGCCGGCGCCCGCCCACGCCTTGGTGACCGTGACGGTGTGGGCGCGGAACGTGTTGGTCACCGCGAGCGCCGCGGTCGGGGAGCTGTCCTCGTCGGAGTAGGGCGTCAGGGTGAACGCCCGGGTCTTGGCCGTGACGAGGTTGGCGACGACGCCGTCCTGCGTGAGCGCGATGGTGGTCGTCGCGCGCGAGGCGCCGCTCGCGGTGCCCTCGGTCACCGTGCACGACGCGCCCGCGGGCACGTCCGACACGGTCCGGGTGGTGCCCGGCGCGAGCGTGAAGGCGCGGTCCGCGGCCGCGAGCGTCTCGACGCCGTTGAGCGTGCACGTCGCGGTGAAGGAGTACGGGCCGGGGTTGGTGACCGGCTCGCCCTTCTCGTTCGTCGCGGGGCCGTCGTCGACGACCTTGGTCACGCTGAACCCGCCGTACGTGTAGGTGTTGGTGACGGTGAGGGTCGTGGTGAGCGTCGTCGGCTCGGAGCCCATCGGGGCGCCGTGCGCGACGTCGGCACGCGTGGAGAAGTCCCGCTGCGCCACGGCCGGCGTCGTCGAGTAGCTGACGTCCGCGCCCGGCGTGGGCGTCTCGACGACCGTGCACGACGAGTACAACGGCAGGTTGACCGGGTGGGCCTCGCTGTTGAACGGCGTGCCCGGAGCGTCGCCGTCGACCTTGGCGACGCGGAGCTTGCCGTCAGCCGCGCCCGTCGCCCCGGTGAGCGGGACGGCGACGCCGTCAAACGTGCAGGTCAGCGTCATCTCGTAGGTGGGCGGCAGCCAGCTGGGGCTCCAGCCGCCCGGCGTCTCGACGACCTTGCGCAGATCGACCGAGCCCGTGGCGAGCGCGACGCCCGCGCGGCGGGCCTCGGTCACCAGGGACACGCGGTCCTCGTGCGCGCTGTCGATCGACGCGCCGTCGTAGCCACGCGTGCCGGCCGCGATCGAGTTCCACGCGAGGGGCTCAAGCCCGCCCGCCTCAGCCTGCGCCGCGTAGGGCGCGGTGCTGGTGCGGTAGCGGATGTCGAGCGACTTCTGCCGCTCCAGGCCGTCCTTCTCGGGGTACTCGACGACGAACTTGAGCGCCTTGACCGACGCCTTCTGCGCGGCCGTCAACGCGTCCTCGTCGTACACCTGCCAGGACCGGCCCGTGACCTCGCCGAGGCACGCGACGCTCTCGCCCGGGTACTGGTTGGGCTTGACGTCGGCGGCGGTGATGCCGTCGCGCTTGGTGTCGTCGAGGATGTCCAGGCGGTTGCACCGCGCGTCGGGCGCCGCGGTCAGGTAGTAGGTGGTGAGCGTGCCTTGCGTGCCTGCGGGCTGCGTCAGGGTGACGCCGCCCAGGAACGTCGTGGCCCACCGTGAGTTGCGCGACGAGTCCGCGACCAGCACGGCCGAGTCGCCGACCGCGGGCAGCACGTCGATGGACGAGAGCTTCTGCATCGGGATGTTGCCCTGGTTGACCACCTCGACGCGCCACTCCTCGACGCCGCCGGGGCGGGTGATCGGGGCGCACGGCGAGCGGTAGAAGCCGTCGCCCGCGTTGGGGTCCTCGCAGTCGGACGAGCCGGTCATGCGCACGCCGAGGTCGTCGTAGTTCGCGTCGCCAGGCTGCGCGCCGAGCACGCCCGCGCCGACGCCGCGCACGCCCTTGATGATGCGCGCGGGCGACGCCGCGACGGTCTCGACCGTCGTGGTGGCGACGCAGTCGTCGACGAGGGTCTGCGCGGGCTGGGCCTTGGTGTCCACCGTGGCGGTGCAGCGGTCGAACGCGCGGGCCGTCGTGGCCGTGACGCTCGTCGGGATCACCGTCCCGGACTCCAGGGACCCGTGGGCGCGCAGCAGCGCGGTGACGGTGAACGTCCAGCCGGGCTGCAGGTCCTGCTGCGGCGTGAACGTCAGGCTCGTGCCGTCGGCCGCGCGCTGCGGGTTCAGCGCGCCGGTCCACACCACGGCGCCGTCGGCGTCCTTGACGGTCGCGGTGAACGTCACGGTCGGGTCGTCGGGGTCGCGCGTGGGCTCGACGAGCATCGGCGCGGAGCTGTCGTCGACCAGCGGGATCGCCATCACGAGCGTGAGCCCGCGCTGCGTCCAGTCACCGGTGTTGGTCGCGACCACGCGGTAGGGGATGTCCTGGCCGGGGCTCACCGTGCCGGCGGGCCGCAGCGTGACGTCGATCTGGTTGGGCCGGTGCACGAGCGTGGTGGTGGCGTCTGCCTCCGCGCCCGCGCGCCACGTGGTGCCGCCGTCGAGCGCGACCGGCCACGCGCCGAACGCGGTCGCGGCCGACGCGTTGGTCGTCGTGCCCTGCGCGGGCTCGCCGGGCGCGCGCGTCATGCCCGGCAGCGTGGACGGGACCGGGGTGTCGTCGCCGCCGTCAGGGCCGACGCGCAGCGTGTCGCGGCGCTCCGCGACGATCGACGCGGTGACCTCGGGGTTGAACGGGCGCTCCCAGATGCCGCCGTCGAGGCGCTCGAAGGACAGCCGCACGCCGCGCACGTCGTCGGCGTCCACACCGACCGGGAGCGCGGGCCGCGCCGAGCCGTCCGGCCCGGCCTGCGCCCACTCCCCCGTGCGCCAGCAGTCGGCGAGGTCCGCGTCACCGTCGCACCGCACGACCACGTCGCCGCCGGCGTCGAGCTCGTGGGTGACGCCCACCAGCACCGACAGGCGCACGCGCTCGACCGGAGCGGGCAGGTCCAACGGCTGGACGCGCGTGAAGTCGAACGCGTTCCAGAAGGTCGGGCTCACGTCCGTGAGGTCGACGCCCGTCGTGCGGACCGTGCCCGACGGGCGCGCGGCCAGGTCGACGCGCACGGTCTGGTCGGGGTCGTCCTCGTAGCGGTCCGACGAGGGCGCGCCAGCGACGACACCGCCGACGATCGCCTTGCTCGTCTCCACGGTGTACGTGGCGTCGACGACCGTCAGCGAGTCGCGCGCGTCCGCCGAGTTCACGTCCTGCGGCGCGCCGCCCGCGTCGACTCCCGTCACCAGGAAGGTGTTGTCGGCGTGGTCGTTGACGGCGACGGGCTCGCCGCTGCCGCGGTGCGTGGTGCGCAGCCGGAACACGAGCTGCGCGTCGGCCGACGCGTTCTGCTCGACGCGGCCGGTGTGCTGGATGACGACGCCGACCACGTCGCGCAGGTCGGCCTCAGCCAGGGCCTGCGCCTCGGCGGCCGAGTGGGTGGTCTCGCCGCCGCCGGCGCGCATGAGGACCACGCGTGTGTCGGTGGCGCCGGCCGGGGCCGTGATCGCGTCGATCTGCGCGAGGTTGAGGATGTCGTACGCGTCCGCGATCGGGTCGTCGGGCGTGCTCGTGGCGCCCGGGTTCGGGTCCGCGAGCGTGAGCTCGTTGATGCGCGCCGCGGTGGTGTTGACGCCCCGCAGGGTCGCGGTGGCCATCGGGTACTCGTCGGCGGGGGTCGCGTCCGACGGTCGCGGCAGGTGGTCCTGGTCCCACGCCTTCGACGCCGTGACGTTGGTCAGGGTGTCGTAGACGAGGATGTTCGCGCCGTCCGACGAGGTGAACACGGTGTCGTCGAGCGTCGTGCCGACCGCGGTCACGGTGTTGCGGACCACGCCGTCCTGGCCGGTGTTGTAGCGCGCGTGGTGCGCCTCGCCGAGCACCGCGGTCGCGGTGTCCGAGCGGCGCTGGTCGCGGATCTCGAACTCGAGGTCGATCGGCCGGTTGGGCGTCATCGCGACGCCTGAGCCGACGGCCGGGTCGTCGACGCCCGCGCGCTCGTCGCGCGTCGGGCTCTCGACGAAGGTCAGGCGCACGCCCGCGGTGTCGTCGCGCAGGGCCTTCGGGACGGTCCAGCCCGGGAACGCGCCGTCGCACGCGCCGTCGTCGCACACGCCGGCGACCTCGACCCAGCCGGCCTGGGCGACCGACCAGCGCTCGAGCTTGTCGACCGCGTCGAACCGCATCGCGGCGTCGGTGATCGGCTTGACGCGCACCAGGTCGAACGCCTCGTACACGGTGCCCGCGACCGCGCCCGGCGTCGCGCCGGGGTCGCTGACCGTCACGCGCTTCATGGGCAGCGAGTCGGTGTCCCACGTCAGGCGCGCGTCGCGGTGCGCCTCGGTGCGGGCGACGACGTCCACACCGGCGCGCGGCTGGCCGTCGTGCGGGTCGATCCAGTGCTTGTCGACGAGGTCCACCGTGGACTCGCCGTCGCCGTCGTCGTTGCTCGGGACCTCACGCAGCGCGAGCGCGCGCGTGCTGGTCGCGGTCGCGGTCGCCGGCTCCGCGCGGTGGTTCGTCGAGGTCGCGGTGGCGGTGTTGCCCACCTGCGCAAGGGTCGGAGTGCCGTCCTCCACCGTCGGGTCGGACGTGCCGCGGACGGTCGCGCGCAGCTGCGTCTGCAGGTGCGGCGTGACCTGGAAGCCGGGCGGGAGCAGCGTGCCCTCGTCGGCGGCGAACGCGAACTGGATGCCGGCGATCGACTCGCGCTCGGAGCCCGTCGCGCGCCACGACCACGTCTGCGGCCCGGCCACCGGCTCGTCGAGCAGATCCACCCACGCGGAGCCGTTCCAGTACCGCGGCATCATCGTCGATCCGCCGGGCACGAGCGTCGAGCTGATGGACGTCAGGTTGAACCGGCCCCAGAACTGCGGGTCGCGATCCTCGACGACGAACGTCGACGAGCCGACGGTCGAGCCGTCCGTCGCACTCGCCGGCGTGATGACGGCCGGGAGGTCGACGCGGACGGTCGAGCCGGGGATCGCGTACAGCGCGTCGGGCGTCACGTTCTTGCCGAGCTGCGCCGCGACGCGCAACGGCCGCAGCCGGACCTCGTCGGTCGCGGCCGCGTCCGCCGTCTGGGCGCCTGAGGCGACCTCGACCGCGAGTGTGTTGGTGGCCGTGCGGTCAGCGGAGCCCGCGACCTTCTCGGCCGCGACGCGGAACGGCACGGACGCGTACTGCTTGCGGCCCATGGCGCCCTCGAACGTCACCGTGAAGCCGACGACAGCCTGGTCCGGATCCGCGGCCGGGAGCGTGTCGCGCTCGGTGGTGGTGCGGGGCGCCTCGGCGAAGCCGTCGGCATAGGCGTACGCGACGGTCGCCTTCGTCGCGCCGAGCGGCCACTCGACGGCAGGCTCGACGAAGCCGCCGAACCGCAGCCCCTGCGCCGCCAAGTCGGGGGTGCCCGCCGCAGGCTCGGTGAGCGTCATGCGGTCGATCGGGAAGTCGCCGTTCTGGGCGCTCGCGACGACGGTGGTGGCGTCCTCGCTGGTCAGGTCGTCGTCGTCGAAGATCTTCGTGGCGCGGGGGTTGAGGCTCGCCTCGTCGAGCGTGACCGAGTCCGAGCCCGTGGCCGGCGCGCTGTCCACGCCGTCGCGCGTCACCCAGGAAGCGGCGGTATCGGCGAGCGTGCCAGCCACCGCGTCGTCGCGAAGCGCGACCTCGAGCGCGACGACCGCGCCGTTGACGGACGCCGGCAGCTGCCCAACGGCCTTGCTGAACGTGACACGCAGGCCGTGGATGTCGGCGAGGGTCTTGCCCGCGAACGCCGGCAAGCTCGCCAGCAGATCGTCGGGGTTGGCCGGGATGGCCCGGGGCGTGCCGGTGGCCCAGGCGCCCTCGGCGTCGAGCCAGTCGACGCGGACGCGGTCGGCGCCCTCGGGGGCCGTGAACGCGCCGATGCCCGTCAGGCGCGCGGCCGCGAACGGGCGCTGCGTGGCGGCGTCGGCCGGGTCCTGGATGCTCAGCGCGTCGACCGAGCCGTTGGACGTGTTGGCGGCCCCGAGTGTGAAGGTCGCGAGGGCGCCGGGGACTGCGGCCATCGCGTCGGGCTCGGCGGACTTCGTGAACGACGACTGCAGCGTGGCCTGGACCTCGAGCGCGATGCTCTTCTGGGCGGTGATGGGGCTGACCTTGACGTTGGACGCCGTGACAGTCGCGGTGTTGGTCGCGGTGGCGCCGTCGAAGTCGGCGCTCGTGTCCGCAGGCAGGACGGTCTGGTACTGCACGGTCACTGGGTCGCCCGTGCTGAGACCGCGTTCGCCGCCGTCGAGCTTCTCGACGAACTGCACGCGCACGGTGTTGTCGTCGGTGGTGACGCGGAAGTTGCCGCCCTCGGTGCCGACGACGCTGACGGAGTCGGGGTCGAGCACGAGCGGCGCGGGGACGACGTCGTCCAGCACCACGTCGGCGCAACCCGCGGCCGGCGAGTAGGTGCACGCCACCTGGACCGAGTACGCGACCCGACTGCCGGCCTGCACCGTGCCGGTCAGTGGCGCGGTGATGTGCTTGTCCACGCTGACGAGCGCGGGGTCCTCGGCGGCGAACGCCGCGGGGGCGATGCCGCCGGCCGCGAGCGCGGTCATCGCGGCGATCGCCGTCGCGCGGCGCGGAATGTGTCGGGGCAGGAACTGGCGCCGGCCCTGGGGCCGCGGCGCTGGCGCGTGGCTCGTCGCGTGGTGCGACAGGGCGGTCTTGAGCGAGCGCCAGGTGTGAAGCAGCGAGTCACGCATGAGGAGTCCCGAGGTTCCGCGGTGTGGATACAGGTCCACGTGGATGCAATCACGCTACGCCTGCGGTTTTGCCCGCGTCCCGGGACCAAAGGACCAGCCGGGTCGCACCTCGCGCGGTGGCGACGACGACAAAAAGCCCCACGCCGGCTGGCGCGGGGCTTCTTGTTCGTACGGGTGTCAGACCCGGATGCGGCCCAGGCTGATGTCCACCATCTCGTCGCGCGGCACGACCTTGACGCGCTCACGGCCCTGCGGCTCGCCCAGGCTCCGCTCCCACGCGTCCAGCACCTCCCAGCCCGACCACTCGATCACGTCGACGCCGCGCTGCTGGAGGAACTCCGTCACCGCCTCCGGCGCGCGGTCCGTCGCGGTGTAGAACGCGTCGCCGCCCGCCTCGACGTCCTGGGCCAGGTGGCGGATCGTCTCCGACGCGTCGGACTTGGTGTGGCCGATCAGGCCCACCGGCCCGCGCTTGATCCAGCCTGTGGCGTACACGCCCGGCAGCTGCTGGCCGTCCACGTCGATCACGCGGCCCTCACGGTTGGGGATCACGCCCGCGACGTCGTCGAACGGGATGTCCACCAGCGGCGAGCCGAAGTAGCCGACCGCGCGGTACACCGCCTGCACCGGCCAGTCGTGGAACTGCCCCGTGCCCGTCGCGTTGCCGTCGCCGTTGAGCGCGGTGCGCTCGGTGCGGATCCCGACGACCTTGCCGTCCTCGCCCAGCACCTCGGCCGGCTTGTGCAGGAAGTGCAGGTGGATGCGGCGGCTCGCGGTGAACTCCTCCGGCTCCTTGAGCGTCCAGTCCGTCAGGGTCTTGACGACCTGCTTGGTCTGGTTGCTCGAGTGGATCGCGGCCATCGAGCCCTCGTCGAACTCGAAGTCCTCCGGGTACACGATCACGTCGACGTCCGGCACGTGGCCGAGCTCGCGCAACTCGAGGGGCGAGAACTTCACCTGCGCCGGGCCGCGGCGCGCGAACACGTGCACGTCGGTGACCGGGCTGGCCTTGAGGATCTCGTAGACGTTCGCCGGGACCTCGGTGGGCAGCAGGTCGTCGGCGTGCTTGGCCAGCACGCGCGCCACGTCGAGCGCGACGTTGCCCGCGCCGATCACCGCGACCTGCTGGTCGTCGAGCGGCCACGTGCGCGCCACGTCCGGGTGGCCGTCGTACCACGAGACGAAGTCCGCGGCGCCGTACGAGCCCTCCAGGTCGATGCCCGGGATCGGCAGCGCCGCGTCCCGGATCGAGCCCGTGGAGAAGATCACCGCGTCGTAGAACTGGCGCAGGTCGTCGAGCTTGAGGTCCGTCCCGTAGTCCACGTTCGCGAGGAGGCGGATGTCGCCGCGCTCGAGCACCTTGTGCAGCGCCACGATGATCTGCTTGATGCGCGGGTGGTCCGGGGCCACGCCGTAACGCACCAGCCCGAACGGCGCGGGCAGGCGCTCGAACAGGTCGATGCCCACGTCCAGGCCGGACTTGGACAGGATGTCCGACGCGTAGATGCCGGCCGGTCCGGCGCCGACGACGGCGACGCGCAGGGTCGGGGTGCTCACGGGCGACTTGCCTTCCGGTTGGGGAAAGGCCCTGCCGTCCCTCGTCGGACGCGTGTCGCAGCGGCTGGCCGGCTGCGGGCAGGGCTGTGCTGGGGGTCAGTGTAGGACCGCGCTGGCCCGACGACGCAGGGGGTCGCCACGATGCGGACGCATCGGGTGGAACGGGCCGCCCGCGGCGCGGCACCGCCATGGCGTTTCGTCGGACAGCCGGCGCGGGGCGAAGATCAGCCGTGATCTCCCCCGAGAACCCCCGCCGCAGCGGCCTCGCCGCGGGCGTCGGGGCCTACGTGTGGTGGGGCCTGACACCCCTCTACTTCCCCCTCCTGGCGCCCGCGAGCGCCGTCGAGATCATCGCCCACCGCGTGGTGTGGTCCCTGGGGTTCTGCCTGCTGCTCCTGTGGGCGACGCGCGCGTGGGCGCCGTTCGTCGCCACGCTGCGCTCGGGGCGCACGCTCGGCCTGCTCTCGGTGGCCGCCGTGCTGCTGGCGACCAACTGGCTGGTGTACGTCTTCGGGATACAGACCGATCGGCTCGTCGACGCGTCGCTCGGCTACTTCATCAACCCTCTGGTCACCGTGGCCCTGGCCGTGCTCGTGCTGGGCGAGCGGCTCCGTCCCGTGCAATGGGCCGCGCTCGGGTTCGGCGGCGCGGCCGTCGTCGTCATCACGGTCGGCTACGGCCAACTGCCGTGGATCGCGCTCGTGCTGGCCTTCTCGTTCGGCGGATACGGGCTGCTCAAGAACCGCGTCGGCCGGAGTGTGGGGGCGGCGCCAGGGCTCGCCGCCGAGACGCTCGTGCTGGCGCCGCTCGCGTTCGGCTACCTCATGTGGCTGCACGCGAGTGGTTCGGGGACGTTCGGGCACGAGGGCGCGGGCCATGCGGCGCTCCTCGCGTCCGCGGGGGTGGTGACCACCGTGCCGTTGCTGTTGTTCAACTCCGCCGCGCGCCGGCTGCCGCTCTCACTGGTCGGGCTGCTGCAGTACATCACCCCGACCCTCCAGTTCCTGATCGGCGTGCTCGTCATGCACGAGCACATGCCGCCCGCGCGTTGGTGGGGGTTCGCCCTCGTCTGGGTCGCGCTCGTCGTCCTGACCGTCGACGGGCTGCGCGCGGGCCGAGCCGCGGCGATCGCCCGACGCGCCGCGGCCTGACCCCGCGCGCCCGAGCGGCTTAGCGCGGCGCGCGCAGCGGCGC